>RDOE01000001.1 GCA_011364975.1 Promethearchaeota archaeon
AGAGAATAAAGGTTAATCTCATAAATAAAATTATATGATTAGTTCAATTTAGGTTAAAAAATGGAGTGAAAAAAAGTGGATATAAATAAGAAAATCGTGCTTGGAATGATTACAGGAGTAATAATTCTGGCGTTTGTCTACATTTTACTAACGTTTGATAATCAAGGAATTAGCCCATCTGTTTCTGGGGATTTAAGTTTTCCGTTTTTTTTCATTTTCCCAGGCTGGTTCGCGATTTGGATTCCAATACTAGCTAGAAAAAGTAGAGAAGAACAACAAAGAAAACAGATATATAGGATTAATGGAGGTTAACGAGGTAGGAATGATGTTGTATAGGACTAAAAAAGAACGGATGTTTGTAATTGGCGTTTTTTCTCTCATTATAGCAATCTTATTGAAATATTTTGGTGGAAATATGTTAATGACCGATTTTTTTGAAGGAGTATTCACTGGAATTTCTTTAGTTATGAATTTATGTTATTTAGTTAGATTACGTTCAGAGAAAAGAATGGAATGCAACGTAGCTTAAAAATAGGGGTTGTAAAAATGTTCATTATAAATGAGAGGCGAGGAAAAATTTCCAATTTTTTAAGACCATCAATAATTGTAGTAATAGGGGCTATTTTATTGAACTTTTTACAAGCCATTTTACTTACACTATCGTTTTCATTAAATTTCACGTTAGGAGGAGATCTTGTTATTCTTTCGCTCTTATTCTTATTTATTTCTCAAGTTGGAGGGTTTTTGATAACGTATTTCATCTTAATTCCTCTCATGGAAATTAAGGGCGTAAAAAGGAATCCTTTAACATTATATAATCTTAAAAGAACAATATTATTCTTATGTGTGCTATTTGCCATAACCATTATTAATAACTATATATTCATTACAATCTTTACCATTTTTGATTTAATCCCACAAAGTGGTTATAGTGGTATCTTATTAAATGCAACACAGTTGAAAAATCCCCTGAATATTATTATATATTACCTTCCACTCACGGTTGGAGCTCCCTTTTTCGAGGAATTACTTTATCGGCGTACATTAATCCCCATGTTGGAGAAACGAGGGATGGCATCGTTTACGGCGGTTATCGCTTCAAGTATCGTATTTGCTTTTGCTCATTTCCCAAATGATTTAATAAATGGAAATTTATACGGTGGAATTATCCATTGCGTGGGTGTATTTTACATTTCAATTGTAGTTGGATTGATTTACGTGCTTACTCGTAATATCCTATTTCCAATAATTATTCATAGTATTGTAAACTTCATATCCTTTTCCGGACCGATTGTTACTACCCTAGAAAATGAGATATTATTGTTTAGTTATAATACAATTGTTTTCTGTATTGCTGGTGTTGGAATTGGGGTTTTGCTTTATGGAATTTGGCGCTATTTCAAAAGAACTACAACAGATTGGGTGATTTTATTAAAAACAAGGTCATCCAATGGCATAGGAAGAGGTTTAATCGGTTTTATTAGTATAGGGATAGGTAGTGCCTTTATACCGATAATAATTGAGATCCTTTCAGTTAATTTGTTAATTTTAAGTGCTAACCTTTCACTTTACTTCAGTATTTTGTTAGCGAATTATGCAATAGTAAACATTTTGTTCTTTTTAGTTGGAACAAGGATTAAATATGAGCCTAATATAAATATCGAAAAAGGGGGGTCATGATAAAATGAAACCTTTAATGACAACTGAAAGGAGTTTAATTGCTGCATTTATTATTTCGGACATTGCGAGTTTTCTATTGCTCTTGATGAATATCTTCAATAATATGACAGGTGAAAGTGAAGTTATTCCTATCTTTTTAATGATCATGCCTGCGATATATATAGAAACTAAAAGAAGGCTGAAAACTGAAGAAAGCCGAGAATTTCACTATAAAATTGTATTACGAGTATTATTTTGGTGCTTGGTTATAACAGAAAGCATCAACATAATTTTATTCGTATTTTGATCATAAATTCCAAATTTACCAAAAAAAAATTCAAAAAAGAAATAATTAAAAATTAAAAAAAAAGAGGTACTAAAAAAATGACAGAAAGTTATGCTATAAGGACTACAGGTCTTACTAAAAGTTTTGGTAATATCCGTGCAGTTAATAAGCTCAATTTAGAGATTCCTTATGGGAAAACATATGGATTGTTAGGTCCGAATGGTGCCGGTAAAACTACAACAGTTAGAATTCTTAACGCTATAATATCGAAAACGTCCGGAAACGCTTCAGTTGGTGGTTTCGATATTGTATTGCAAAGTAATGATGTAAAAAGAATATGTGGATTCTTACCAGAATCACCTGGATTATATTCTAAATTAACGGCTCGTGAATTCTTAGAGTTTATTGGAGAGCTCTACTCTTTACCAAAAGAAGTGATATTAGCTCGAGTTGATGAGTTATTAGAACTTTTTGATTTAGAAGGAAGAGAGAACGATCTTTTAGAAGGTTATTCCAGAGGTATGAAGCAAAAAGTTTGCTTATGCGCTGCGTTAATTCAGGACCCTAAGATAATTTTCTTAGATGAGCCCACTTCGAACTTAGATCCTGCAGCGGCTAGAATTGTAAAAGATCTTATTTCAATACTCGCTAAAAAAGCCGACAAGACAGTGTTCATATGTACTCACCTTCTTGATGCTGCGGAGGAATTATGTGATATCATTGGAATTATAGTTGATGGGGAATTAAAAGCGGAAGGCACACCCAAAGAAATAATTGAATCTGTTGGTGCAAAAGATCTTGAAGATGCGTATTTAAAAATTACTGGAGCGTCTCATATTGATGATTTACTTGCTTGGCGAGATGAAAATCTTAACTCTCATGAAAATAAAAAGGGAAAAAAAAGAAAGCAGAAAAATTTAATTAAAAAGTTGAGGTAAAGATAAAATGGCAATATTAACAACTGAAGACAAGTTGGAAACTGTTGGAGAAGTTGTATATCAGGTAAATTCAGATAAACCTAAATATCCAAATAAGAACCTTTGGAAGATTATCGCAAAGAACGAATTAAGGATTAGAACGAGTAAGTTTCGAAGGCGTAGGCCTATTTTCTTCCTAGCATTATATTCGGTATTATCTATATGGGCATTTGTTGTGGCTCCATTTCTTTTCGATCTATTCATGCCAACATTAGCAGTACAATATTCTACAATATTCAAACCTGTAGTTGCTATTGTGATCGAATCGATAATGATGATGCTTTTCTTAGTACTTATGATGTATCCTTTAAATAATGTATATCGGGAAAGCGAAATTGGATTTAAGGAATCACTTTTAGCAACTCCAGTGAAATCAAATGACATTTTTCTTGGAGAATTTTTAGGAAAATTTCCAATTTATTTGATGGCTGTTTTACTAGTGACTCCGATAATCTTGGGTATTGCTAATCCAATCATTGATTTTACATTTTTTCAATATCTTACAATTTATCTTTGTATCTTAGGTTTAGTGTATTTTGCCAATTTAGTAGGCTCTATTATCGCAAGTTGGATAGAGCATAAAATATCTAAAAACGAAAAGGCAAGAGAATTAGGCAAGGTCTTTATATGGATTTTCACCATAGCGTTGGTTGCTATAATGTATGCTATTATGTTTTTTCTAAACGAATTGATGGCGAACCCTGAATTGAAAAATTGGTTGGCATTTTACCCATCATTATGGTTTTCCAACATAATCTTATACAGCATAGACCCAATTCTGATTGAATCATTTGTATTGAATATATGGCTAAATATTGTGTTAGCCATCGGTATTCCGACTTTGATACTATATGTATCTTACAAAAAAGCCGAGAACTTTTATAGTTTAGAAGGAATCAGTGAAAAGAGTACTACGATAATTAAACAAAAGGAGAATTTTTTCTATCAAATTATCAGGAAAGTAGCAGGATCCAAATGGGGATGCTTAACTGTTGTACAATTAAAAAGAATGTTCAGGAAAAAATCAAATTACGCAAGATTAGCTTACATATTTGGTTTACTTGGCTTTATGACCTGGTTTATTTCAAGAGGAGGTTTTGATCAAGAATGGTTTGTGCTTTTTTCTACGATACTAATAGCTATTGGTGGTGGAATAGGAAGTATTATGCTGGGTCACTTTGCTTTCATTGATTCTAAAGATTTGATATGGGTATATAAGAGATCTCCACGAGGACTAAAAAGCCTTGTATATTCTTATTTACTGGCTATGCTGATAATTAATATATTTATAGCTGCGTTCGAAACGACATTAATATCGATATTCATGAACCTTGATCTCGCAAATATTTTAATCTTTTTCGTTGAATTTTTACTATTTTCGGAGATTTCGATGTGTCAAGCGATGGGCATTCAATGTTTTTCTCCTGCTTATGGGGAGAAGGACCCAAACATGCGAGGAAATGTTACGTATTCAATGCTTTTGCTTCAACCGATGATGTTTTTACCTATAGGCCTGTTATTGCTCATTCGACCAGAAAATATCTTTATAATGCAATTAATGATGCAAGTGCCGGTATTCCTTTATGTCATCGTAAGCAGTTTAATAATATTATATTTCGGTATGAAAAAATTAAATAAGATAGAATAGAACGTGGAAATCATCCGATTTCCTATTTTTTTATTATCAATTCCTAAATAAGAAAAAATAAATGAAAAAGGGTTTATGCAATAGATAGAATAATAATCATAAAGTTTGCATCTTTATTTACTCCAAAAATTATTTTTATAAGGTATCTCATTGTGCTTAAGTTATCTTAGAGGTGAAAAATATAGCAAATAGTATTGATTTGAAGGAGTTGGAGAGAAAAGCTTGGAGATCCACTTTTAATGATGGGCTATTTGATATTTATATTGGTATTATGTTCTTTGGAATCAGTGTGGGTTATTTACTAGGAGAATTATTTACAATTGTCTATAATTATCTTTTCCTCTTTCTCATTTTGGGAATAGCTATACTAATCTTGACAATAGGTAAAAGAAAAATCACTATTCCTCGAATGGGTTTCGTAAAATTTGGCAAAACTCGTAAAATGAGAAAGAAAAGAATATTATTTGTTTTACTAATTAATGTAATAATCTTATTAATCATATATTTTATTACAGAGCCGTCTTCTGGTTTTTTAAAATTAGATCCGCCATTTAATAGCTTGATTCTTGGACTTTTTATGATCGTTCCTTTGTGTGCTATTGCTTATTTTCTTCAATTTAGACGGTTATATTTTTATGGAATATTTATGGGATTAACACCTTTCCTAACAGATGTTTTTGAGGTTTTCATGAGTAATATAGCCGCTATTATTTTAGTTTTTACTATTATTGATGGATTTATTATTTTCACAGGGTTTGTGTTTTTAATTAAATTCCTCAAAATATATCCATTATTGAAAGATGAGGTGTAATAAAAATTGTCAAATAATATTGAGTTAAAAGTTTTAGAAAAAAAAGCATGGAGAACTACGTTTGATGATGGCATTTTCGATATTTATATGGGTATATTAATTATTAGCATCGGATTTGGCATTAGTTTTTATGATTATTTACCCTTCCCAATTAATATCTTGATTGGTCCTATAATAATTGGATTAGGTTTGGCGTTTTTTATTTTAAGTAAAAAATATCTAATTCAGCCTCGCATTGGAATCGTTAAATTTGGCCGGAAACGGAAGGTTAGAAAACTCAAAACAATGATTATAATATCAATTAATGTTGTATTCTTATTTACAATTTTTTTACTCAATTTATCAGGTATTTTCCAGTATTTAATGATTCCCCCATTTTTGTATACTTTATTTACTGAATTGTTAGTTTTAACCCTTCCTTTATGTCTAGTCGCTTACTTTTTGCAATATAATCGATTGTACTTTATTGCGATATTAATGGGAATATCTTTTTCCTTAGCAGATGCATCTTCAATATTTATTCCTATACCTTTTAATTTCTTGATCACATATTTGCTGATTGGGGGATTAATAATAGGAATGGGATTATTCTACTTTATTAGATTTCTACACAGATATCCCCTAACAAAAAGGGAGGTGATTTAAAGCATTTCAGATAATATCGATTTAAAACAGTTAGAGAAAAAGGTATGGGTATCTACATTCCAAGATGGATTCTGGGACATTTATTTTGGTATGATAATTATGGGAATGGGGCTCGCACCTTTAGGAAGATTTTTTGGTTTACCAGAAACCATTGGAGTTTTATTATTGGTCTTTAGCTGGAATATAGGAGCTTGTTTAATCTTTATATTAGGAAAAAGATATATTTCTAAACCGAGGATTGGTTTCGTTAAATTTGGTCAAAATCGTAAAAAAAGAAATAAGCTTTTAACTGTTTTTTTAGGTATAAATGTCGGATTGACTGTTATAATTTTTATTTTCACTTTACTGGGACTATTTCAATTGAGTTTACCCGGATATCTAGTTATGTTAGTTATTGGGCTATTATTCATTACTACACCCTTTAGCTTTATAGCGTATTTTATCCAATTAAAGCGTGTTTATCTGTATGCGTTGTTAGGTGGATTTGGTCTGTTCTTTAGTGAATTATTATATCCAATTTTAGATGCTCCTTTTAATGACATTCTAGTTTTTGTTCCTTTTGGTGGTATGATTTTAATTTTTGGAATTATCATTCTAATTTATTTTTTAAAGAAATATCCTCTAATAAAAAAGAGGGTGATGTAAAGAATTTCAGAGAAGATAAATTTAAAAGATTTAGAAAGAAAAGCGTGGCGGTCTACATATCAAGATGGTATCTGGGATATTTATTTTGGGTGGTTAATGTTAGGTTTTGGGTTATCTGCACTTGCAGAATTTATTCCGTTACCGGAAAATCAATTTGTAGATTTTGGAATAATTGCAATCCTATTGCCATGGAATGTAATAACTGTATTGATATTAATTTTTGGAAAAAAATATATAACGATTCCACGTTTGGGTTTTGTTAAATTTGGGGAAAAAAGGAAAAAGATAAAAAAAAGACTTTTAATTTTCCTTTTAATTAATGTGGTGGTTGCATTTGTATTATTATTCTTTACAATTTCTGGTTTTTTTAGTTTGCTTCAATTAAATACTTCAATTGAATCGCTAATAGTTGGAATTCTATTTATAACTTTGCCTTTAAGTGTCCTTGCTTTCTTTTTAGATTTCTATAGGCTTTTCTTTTATGCAATCTTATCAGGTTTGGGTTTTTTCTTTACTGAACTATTTTATCCTATAGTGGGAGAACCTTATGATGTTCTTTTATCTTTCGGAGCAATAGGTATTATAATAACAACTATAGGTTTGATTTATTTAGTTCAATTTTTGCATAAATACCCATTAAATAAATAATAGGTGATTTGATATAGCTAAAGAGAAAACAAAATCAGACGATTCCGAGAAAAAGATATTACCCTTTACAGATATTGATAAATTAATTCATGAACCCGCTCGGTTATTAATTATGTCCTTTCTTTATGTAGTCGAAGAAGCTGATTTTGTTTTCTTAAAAAATCAAACTGATTTAACTGATGGAAATCTTTTTTCCCATTTAGGTAAACTTGAAGATGCTGGATATGTAAATGTCGAAAAAAAAGTAAAAGCAAAAAAGTCACAGACTCTATACAGCTTGACCAAAGAAGGTCGAATCGCTTTTGAAAATTATAGAAAAAAAATGTCTCAAGTATTAGGTGATCTAACTAAATAAATTTATTATTTCTAACTAAGTTTATCTAATTTCTATTTTTACTATTTAAGCTATTAAGAGGAAATAATTTTATTTTTCACTAGATTTAAATTGATTTAACATATGTTATAATTAAAAATTTTAATAATTGAGAGGAATTACATGACAGACTATAAACGATTTAAATGTAGTTGTGGAGAAGAAAATCCACGTAAATTGCATGAGGAACCAGATAAAACTCAAGTACTTTATTACTCAATGCAAGGTACTCCGGTTTATAAGAAGAAAATAAAGTGTGGAACCTGTGGGAATGTTTTCGATAAATCTTCATAAAGAGTATTAATAAGTTTTCTCAATTTTTAATTTTATTCTTCCTTATTTTTTGTATCTGAAGTTAATCATAATCTTAGTACAATCTCATTATGAGCTTTAAGCATATCTTGCATAATAAGCTCCATAGCATCTTTAATATCAGGAACATTTTCAGGAATACTTCTTTTTGCATTAACACTTGCCATTAAAACTTCATTTAAACCCCTTAAAATCATATCAGGGGAATACCAAGGCTTTTTTGAGGCCCACCATTGTTGACAGGAGTGAATTCCTCTATCTAATAGATTACGAGCATTGTCGAATATCTTTTTTCTCTCTTTATCCATTGCTTCACGATATTTAGAAGACAAATGGATGAGAGTCAATGCGTACATCAAAAAGCGATGTTGCTCAACATGAATATTATTGCTTGGATCGAACCATAATGGAAAGGGAACTTCATGGGCAAGATCATAGGGTAAAGTAGACCAGCTAGATGCTCTGGGGTTTTGAGACTCTTTAAGAGGAAATTTGTTTATAATTTCTGAAACAGTACACAATTTAATATCATCCCTTTGTGAAAGCGCATTGAATAAGGGAACTAAAAAATCAGTAATCGCATGCTTAACATGATGCCCAAATGTTTCTCCATCCATCGCAAGGATGACATAGTAATCTTCAGAGGTACATTTATAGTATAATCGACTAATGAATGCATCAACGTTATTGATTTTATTAAACGCACAATCATTTGAAATAAAATCATCCCGAAAAATTAGTTTTAACCCATTTGAATGATTGGAGATAAAATTAGTTGGAAAAGTTGGAAGAGTATTTGCAATTCCGCTCAAAATTATCCATTCAAATCCCTTCTCTCTTACACAAGTCAATACTTCTTCTGATATTGCCATTTCTGGGGGGAAAAAACCTTTAGGTTGATAGGATTTTCCAAAAAAGTGGCGGTTGGTTTCATTATTTAAAATTATTTGCCGTTTAATTTCTGGTTCAGGTATTAAAGGTAATAAAGGATGGAATTTTGCAGATCCAGTGAATTCAATTTGTCCTTCTGATGCAAGACTAGTAATTGATTGAATTAAGTCATCATAACCAAAGTCATGGAGTTGTTCTGTCAAGGTGCCATTAATATTCAGTGTAATTTTGGCGAGTGGATAGTTTTTAAGCGCTTCAATAATTGGGTAATATGATTCGTGTGCGATTTGTCTTATTACGGGAGGTATTTGAACTGGTGGCTGATAAATATGAAATAAGAATGCGAAATGAACAACCATATATTCAAATACAAATATTAGATATTTAATTTTAAGTTTCTATAAAAAATTATACAAGAAACTTATTTGGTTAGTAATATTTTATATAGATTTTGCAGCGTATCAATGTTAATTTGTCCCGGAGCGGTTTTTTCCCCTAAGGAGGCATATGTCATGATTGAACCTACTCTAATGCAAAATACTCTAGAGAGCATCCCTAAATCTCCCATACAAAAAGAGATAACTTTTTTATAATCTTGTGAAAGTTCTTTACAAAGAGCTAATGGAACTAAATTATCTTCAATATTTTGTGCAGTAAAAATAATCTTGTATACACTTTTGCTTAAGATATCGAGTTCATCAAGTTTATTCGTTACTATTTTATCCTCAAATCTTAATATAATTTCTTTAGCTTGTTCAAGGTTAAGAGTTGAATCAAAATTATGGTAAGAAAATATTAAATTCACTTTTTCCATATAACATAAATTTATTATATCGCTAAGCAATTCGGTATTAGAATTCATTTCTATGTCAAAAAAATCCGGTCGTTGTTCGATTAATAGTTTTAGTATTTTAAATCTCAAATTATCATCAATCTTAATTTTTCCACCTTCAGATTCATGTCTAAATGTAAAAATGCAATAGGCATTTCTCTGAATGAAATTTTTTATCTGCTCAAGAAAGTTATTAGTAAGATCATTTACATTAGGAATATAATCGAACCTAAATTCGATAAATTCAGGATCATAGTCTAAAGCATTATTTATCCTAGATTTAATTTCTTCTAAATTGTAAGAGTTAATTGGAAGAGCAATACAAATTTTATTGTTCATAATATTCTAAATAGAAAAATAAGAAAAATAAGTTTATATTTCTAATACTTTTTTCACTTCTTGTTCAGTTAATTTATTTTCATAATTAACTTCTTTTACTTTTCCTTTCTTTCGATAGAATTCAAGAATTGGATTAGCATTTTCCTTATAAACATTAAGCCTATTTCTTAGAGTTTCTTCATTATCATCGCTTCTTTGTTCAAATTTTATTGATGCTCCACACTCGTCACAAACTCCTTCGATTTTTGGTTTCATGAAGTATTTATTATAAATTTCTCCACAATCAGGGCATGAATATCTTCCCAGTATTCTTTTAATGATTATATCTTCATCTACTTTTAATAAGACTACATAATCAATTTTAGTGATATTATTGAGTGCCTCCGCTTGAGTGTATGTTCTTGGAAAACCATCTAATACAAATCCGTGTTTTTTTACATCTTTTTTTTTTAATCTATCTTTTATCATATCGATTACTACATCATCTGGTACTAATTCTCCTTTATCCATATACTTTTTAGCTTTTAAACCCAGAGGAGTTTCTCCTTTTAAATTTTCCCTTAAAATATCACCCGTGCTAATATGGATAATTTCAGGTAATACATCTCTGATTTGGGCTGAGAAAGTGCCTTTACCAGCTCCAGGTGGACCAAACAGTATGATTTTTTTCATAGTTTATATCTATTTTATTTTCATTAAAATAAAGTTGAATGATTTAAATTAATATGAAGTTTTATGTATAATAAACTTTTAAATCAATTATTAAGTTTGACCTCCTCCATAAAGAAAGAAGTCAGAAATCAGTTTAGCACCTGGAACAACAGAATATTTTCCGAGGTCGTTTATACCATTTTCAATAAGTACTTCATCATCGATGAAAAAATTTCCTGTACATTCCTTACTTGGTTGAGTGATAATATAATACGCGGCATCCGCAACAATTTCTGGTATTCTTGAGTGCTTAACAGCAGTTTGTCCTCCCAATAAGTTTTTAACTGCAGCAGTGGCTATTGCGGTTCTTGGCCAAAGAGCATTAACCGCAATATTATCTTTCTTGAATTCTTCTGCCATTCCGAGAACACACATACTCATTCCATATTTTGACATGGTATAAGCTACATGGTGAGCAAACCATTTTGAATCCAAATTTAACGGGGGTGAAAGGTTCAATATATGGGGATTTTCTGCTTTTTTCAGATGAGGAATACAAAGTTTTGAGCATAAAAACGTTCCACGAACATTAACTGAAAACATCAAATCAAATTTTTTCATTGAGGTCTCTAAAGTCGGAGTTAAGCTTATAGCACTTGCGTCATTTATTAGTATATCGATACTACCGAACTCATTAACGGTTGCATCAACTGCAGCTTGAACTTGTTCTTCAAACCGTATATCTGCTATACAGGCAATTCCCCTTCCACCTACTTCCTGGATTTCATCTACAGCAGTATACACAGTTCCAGGGAGGTTAGGATGTGGTTCTTTTGTTTTTGCTACAACAGCAATATTTGCTCCTTCTTTTGCAGCTCTTATTGCAATTGCTTTTCCTATACCTCTTGAAGCGCCGGTAATAAAAAGTGTTTTATTTTTAAGACTTATCAATTTAATCAACTTTTTTATAATTTGAATTTGTGTATTTCTAATATGTTGTATTTCAATTATTCCTGATGGTAAATATGATTTATATTTATATTTTAAAAGGGAAATTATAAAATTTTTATATATAGTCTTTATTATCTACTAAGGACTGAAAATTCAATATTTTTAATCAGGAATTCAATCTTATTTTTTTCTATTAAAGAAAGAAGCTTGGATATTGTACTTTTTAGTGATTTTCCATAATAACTATTCCCTAAAAAAGTATTTGATTTACCTATTACTTTTAATAATTCGTACTTACTTCCTAAATGAAGATATATAGATATATCATTGATAATCAAATAGGGGGTGGGATTTTTAGAATAAATTGCTAACATATTGGAGGTTTTCTTATAATTATAGCATATATGTTCAAAAAGTTCTCGTTTATTTGTTGCATTCAATCTCGGTGGAATAATTTCTGTTTTATTATTTATATTAACGCAAAGAAGACTTTTAGAATAATAGTCTTGAATACGCCCTCCAATCTTAATATCATTGATAAGTTTAAAATTTGGTCCAAACTCTAAAATAGTGATTTCTTTTGGATTTATATTTTTAGATTCTAAGAGGTATTTAACGAAATTTGCTGTAAATTGTGTTTTTCCTGTATTAGTTTCTCCATACACTAGAAAATGATGGCCAATTATGTTTATATAATCTAAATCTTTAAAGATGTTCATAGAAATTAAATAAAAAATTGTTTTAATTTAATAAAAATTTTCCCACGAATAACCTGCTTTCTTTAGTACAATTAAGAGTATAAATCCTAGAATACTTCCAACAATGGAGCTTAAAGAGAACAACCACCAATATGTAATCAGACCACTAATTACAGAACTTCCTATGGGTAGAACTAAGTATCCAATAGTACCTCCAATGAAAACTGTGCCTACCGGTTCAAACAAAGCCGCATAATTTGTATATTTAGGATACTTCTTTTTGAAAAAATATGCTACAATTCCCACAACGATAGCACCAGAAATACCCCCATGAAAAGCATGGATCGTGCCTATAGCAAGTGAAAACCGTATTATAGCAATGCTTAATGCTGTAATGCAAGAAAACACAAGTCCGATTAATACACCGGTTATAGCATTTATTAAATGGGCAAATGGATTGATTTTTGTACCAAATATTTCATAATAAGCAAAAGGATTGAGAGCACTTAAAACAACTCCAAGAGCTACAAAAATAGCAGTTGTTGCTATCTTTAAAGTTAATTTAGTATCTATTTCACTCACGATAATCAACTTTTTATTTAGGATTTAAAACGACTACTTTCAAGGTAATTGTTTGTTATCTGAAAATTAATTATCTTTAAAATTTAAACGTTATTTAAATATCTATAATAAAGCATGACTTGAAAAAAATTAGACTTGCTTAATTTTAAGCTTTGAATTAATTAAATATATTAAGAATTATCATGAAAATAGGAAATACAATTATAAATCCAACTAAAATTATATGTATTGGTACTAATTATATGGATCATATTAATGAAACTAAATTACCTGTACCAAAAGAGCCAGTGTTATTTCCTAAAACCCTTAATTCTTTAATTGGTGATGGAGAGAAAATCATTTATCCCAATTGGTTATATAATGATAGAAAGAATAATCGAATAGATTATGAAGTCGAATTAGCTTTTATTATTAAAGATAAATGTAAATATGTATCTTTAGAAGATGCTTATAACCATATTCTGGGGTACACCGTTTTTAATGATATAACTGCTCGAAAGATGCAAATCAATGATATATTTTCTAAATTGCCATGGTTTCGCTCGAAATCTTTCGATTCATTCGCACCAATAGGTCCGAGAGTCGTTAAGGATAATGAAATAGGGGACCCCCATAATTTGGAAATAGAATTAAAACTTAATGGAGAAATAAAACAGTCATCTAATACAAAACATTTATTATTTAAGATTCCTGAGCTTATTGAGTATATATCAAGATTTTTTACCTTAGAATCAGGTGATATCATTGCTACTGGAACTCCAAGTGGGATTGGCCCAATCAAACCCGGAGATTTAATTGAAGCTTACATTGAAAAAATTGGAGTTTTAAGAAATACTGTGGTACTAGAAGAGAGGTGATAGGATTTTATGAAGATTGGTAATAAGAAAATTGAGCCAACTAAAATTATTTGTTTAGGAAGAAATTACCTTGATCACATAAAAGAAACTAATGCCCCCATACCAACAGAGCCGGTATTTTTCGCTAAAACGATAAACACATTAGTGACAAATAATGAGCCAATAATTTATCCTAAAGTATTGTATGAAGATGAGAATTATAATCAAGTGGATCATGAAGTAGAACTAGCATTTATAATATTTCAAACATGTAAAAATGTCAAAGCAGAAATCACATTCGATTATATATTGGGATACACCATTTTCCTTGATATTACGGCAAGAAATATGCAAGTTAGTGATAGAAATATCAAATTACCATGGTATAGAAGTAAAAATTTTGATACATTTGGTCCCATCGGTCCAAAAATAGTTCCTTGTAGTGAGATTAAAGACCCTCACAATCTTAATATACAATTAAAAGTCAATGGCGAAATCCGACAAAGATCTAATACAAAACATATGCTTTTTAAAATACCCCAAATTCTGGAATACGTTTCAAAATTTGTAACATTGATGCGTGGTGATATTATAGCCACAGGAACTCCTAGCGGAATTAGCCCTGTTAAGCCAGGGGATGTTTTAGAAGCCTCAATTGAAGGCATAGGTACAATTACTCATGAAATAATTTTAGAACAATAAATGATTTTTCTCTTTAAGGATTCGAATTAGATAATTAATTCTAAATACTAATATTTTTCTATTCAATTTAATATAAATCATTCAATGTCTGAAGAATTCAATGAAGTAATAAAGCAAGAACTATTCAAATTAATTTCTACTCCAGGAATCGAAATTGAGAATATTCCAGAGATCATAAATAGTAAATACAATACTAATTTTAGTTATGAAAGAATCTACAATTTCTTATCAGATGAATATTTAAAACATAATCTGGATCATGGCCGTAGATTATGTTGTAGATTTTAAGATGGAAAATTTTTAGTTATAATAATAAAAATTGCTGGAGAAAAAACATATCCAGATTTAAATCATTTAGTAATTTCTTGTTGTTTAATATGTATGAATAAATCTTCTCATCACTAAAGTATTTATAGCATAAGTTTTTTCCCTTGACCTCTTTGAATGTTTTGATAATTCCTCTCAATATTGCTTTTAAGTATTTAATTACTAAATCTTTATCACATTTAATAACATTTATATCAACTATGTTTATCCATGATTCTTTTGAGAATGTTATGTCTTTTAGATCTTTTTGATCTTTACATTCTGCCTGATTTTTAATATTATTATGCTCTTTTTCGATACGATCGAGTATTTCATTTTTAGATTTACTATACATTTTATTATCAATGATATTTCTAAGCATGATGAATATTTGCTGAAATACCCCTAAGATATCAAAAAAGTCAGCAACCTCTGTTATTGATTCTACTTCTTCCCATTGGCTATAATAATCTTCTAATACTTTTAAGAAAGGGACATATACATTTAAATTACCATCCCAAGATTTACCTTTCTTTTCCCAAAGCATTTTATATTCTCTAATAAAGGATTCCTTTATAACATTTAATCTCCCCAATAATAATTCTGTTTTAACATTTTTCTTGTCGGCTGCAACAAAAAGTAAATTATATCCTGGTTCTAAAATATAAATCCATCTTAAACCGCCCATTTCTATAGATTCTAAGGATTGTTGAAATTCTGCCATAGAAAAATGATAAAATGCTGTTAAAAATCCAGAAACAATATTTTCATCCGCATCTGTTTTTAAAAATGATTTATACAATATTTTTGTTCCAGAATCACTTTCTAAAACCCAGATATTCATTATTATTACACAAAATTAGTGATTATAAGATTAAATCAATATACCTCAATAACGCTTACGTTTTTCTTAGTTCAAATAATAATATGTTCATTAAGTTAAATATATACCCAACCTATCTAGGAATTTAATTAATAAAATTTTTTAATCTTTTTTCATTTTGATTAAATACTAAGTTCAAAATATATTCTTCTAAAGGACTTAGGACGCAAATTTAAGCGGCCTCGATATAATATAGATATCGAAACCAAGAAAATTTTATTGCTTTTCTTAATTTCGCGTTCTTTAGCCTTAGAATATATTTTCAATTAGAAAAAAAGATAACTCGGTGAAAATATGTGAGTGAAAGAGGAAAAGTCGTTGTAAAGGCTCTCGTCACTGGTGGAAGCGCTTCTGGTGGTCCACCTATAGGACCTGCTGTCGGCCCTACTGGCATAAACGAAAACTAATTCGGTTTTCGATGTAAATATTAAAGATGTGGTCGATGAGGTCAACAAGAAGACAATGATGTTCAAAGGATTAACAGTTCCTGTGAGGATAGAATGCGATACAGAAACTAAGAAGTTTGAGATATTCGTAGAAACTCCCAGCACAGCATCTTTACTGCTAAAGGAAATGGGTGCTGAAAAGGGAAGCGAAAGTGCAGCAGAGAAAAAGATTGGTAATCTTACTTTAAAGCAGATAATAGAGGTGACAAGGTCAAAAAAGGACAAATTCTTAGATAGAACATTTAAGAATGCAATTAAGACCGTATTAGGGACTGCTTTATCCATCGGAGCTACGGTAGAAGGAGAGAATCCAAAACTTATTCAAAAGAGAATAGATGAAGGGCAATATAATGAACTATTAAATGAGGAGATGTAAAACTGAAGCTGGACGATAAATTATTAAAAAAATCATTAAATGTAGCAATAAATTTTTCCCTTCAAAAGAAAGAAGGTTTTAAAGAGAAAGTAAGAAAGTTCGATGAATCAATTGATTTCATTATCAATCTTAAAGATTTAAATCTAAATGATCCTAAGCAAAGAATTGACAAAGAGGTCATCTTACCTAATAATGTACTAAAAACAGAAAAACCCGATGTATGTGTTATTGCTTCTGATGAGATCTTAATGGAAGCACGCAATATAGGACTTGATGTTTTAGATCTGGATGGATTAGTCAAATTAAATAATGAGGAGAAAAAATATAAAAAGAAGTTTGTAAAAAAGTACGATTACTTCATTGTAGAAGATAAAATGATGCCAAATGTAGCTCGATATTTAGCGAGGTTCCTTGGACCTATAGGAAAAATGCCTAAACCATTTCCAAGCGGATATGGGATAATATCTACTCCAGATGATTTAAGAACTGCTGTTGATCGTTATTTAAAAATAATAAGAATTCAATTGAAAAAGCAACCCTCAATTCAGGTGAAGATCGGGAAAAAATCTATGGAAAAGGAAAAAATCTTAGAGAATATGAAAGCGGTTGTTGAATATATTGCAGATCAAATGCCTCATAAATATAATAACATAAAATCAATTTATCTAAAAACCACAATGGGACGCCCTGTCAAAATTGATGAACAATTCTTAAAAGGTGTTGAGGTGTAAAAAGTTGATTAAAAAGAAGCATATTCCGGCATGGAAGTTAGACGAAGTAAACCAATTAATAGATTTATTCAAGAATCATAAAAATGTAGTGGTAATCGAAGTTGGTAGGATAAATGATAGACAGATTCAAGAAATGAGAAAACTTTTGCGCGATAAAGCAGTAATTAAAATGTCCAAGAAAAATTTACAAGTAAGGGCAATTGAGCAGTATAAAAAGGAATCTAAGAAAGAAAATCTTGATGAATTTGCAAATCAGATTCCAGGACAAGCAGCATTATGTTTTACAAATTTAGATGTATTTGAGCTAAAAAATATATTTAATGAAAATGAATGGATGGTTGCGGCAAAACCAAATGAAATTACACCTGTTGACATTTGGGTTCCTGCTGGTGATACCGGATTACCAACGGGACAGGTTATAAGTGAACTTAATATGACGCTTCGCTTACCTACAAAAATACAAAATGATACGATTTGGATTAGAGAAGATACAAGAACCCATAAAGCAGGAGATTTAGTTGAAGTTAAACAAGCAGCGGTATTAAAGAAATTAGGAATTACTCCCATCGAGTCATTAATAAGAATACTTTTTGCCTGGAGTGATGGAGAACTTTTACCAGAAGAAATCTTATATATGAATCTAGAGCAGTTCCGAAAAGATGTAATCTCTGCTTATTTTTCAGCCCAAAGTCTTGCTTTGGATCTTGGAATCGTTGATCAAGAGACTTTTGCACCATTAGCTCAGAAGGCTCATCGTCAAGCTCTTGCCCTTCTTTTTGATATGCCTGTTTACATCGAAGATTTACGTGATGAGTATATTCGAAAAGCTACTTCAAATGCTTTGATACTTAATGCTATGATCTTAGGGGAGGGAACTCAAATACCTTCTAAAGAAATTAAGGAATCCAAAGAAGAAGAAGAAAAAGAAGAAGAAGAGGAGAGCGTGGGTATTGGAGGTTTATTTGGTTAAATAATTAAATAATTTTTTTAAAATACTATAAAAATAAGATTAAATACATAAATTAGTAAAAAGGAGGATAAAACAATGGAAAGTATATATGCAGCACTTTTACTACATAAAGTTGGTGGCAATATTACGGAAGCAACCTTGGAAAAGGTATTAAAAGCAGCAGGGGCAACAGTGGATAAAAATCAGCTAAGTAAATTAGTTGCAGGTTTAAAAGAAGCAGATATTGATTCGATTATAAGTTCTGCCGCTGTCGCACCTATGGTTGCTGCTCCTACAGCTAGCGGAGCTGCTCCAAAAGCAGAAAGCAAAAAAGAAGAAAAGAAGAAAGAAGAAGAAGAAGATGAGGAGCCTACTGGAATAGGCTCACTTTTTTAGAAAAATAATGGTGCTGTCAAAAGGAATCTAATAAATTTAGTTATAGAATTTTTTTTTATTTTTTTTATATTTATTATTCTGATATTTTTTATCATAAAGTTTTTTTAAAATTCAATTTTTTTTAAGTTATATTGTTGATTATTTTAGCAAAAATAATACCAACATAATTGGTATTCTATAAGATAAAGTACTGATAGACTATGGCTGGAAAATTTCTAAAGTTTTTCTCACCCTTCGTTCGTGTGATGCCAGAAATAAGGCAACCACAGAGGGAAGTCAGTTTTAAAGAGAAATTATTGTGGACTGCAGTTGTTTTAATTATTTATTTAATAATGTCAAATATTCCGCTTTTTGGGGTTACTGTACAAGAAACAACTGATTATTATTATTGGCTTCGAGTTATATTAGCAAGCCAACGAGGAACCCTCACAGAATTAGGTATAGGCCCTATTGTTACAGCAGGATTGATTATGCAATTACTTTTAGGATCAAAAATAATACGCGTCGATATGAGTGATCCATATGATAGAGCAATGTTTAGTGGGTCTCAAAAAGTGTTAGCGATGTTCTTAACAATTTTTAATGCTCTTGCGTATTTAATAGGAGGGGCATTTGGTGATCTTTCAATTATTAATGCCACATTCTTATTTTTACAGTTGATATTCGCAGGACTCATTATCATTCTATTAGACGAATTATTACAAAAAGGATGGGGATTAGGAAGCGGTGTATCCCTTTTTATCGCAGCAGGAGTTGCAGGGCAAATATTTTGGAACTGCTTTAACTTTATCGAGATCGAAGGAGGGCTTTCTAGAGGACTTGTAATCGCTTTTTTCCAGGCTCTAGCTAATCCTGCTTTAATGGACTCTTTACTTAGTAGAGGAAGTCAATTACCTACGATTCTTGGAGGAATTACCACATTACTAATATTTGCTATTGTAATTTGGTTTGAATCAACGCGTGTTGAAATTCCATTAGCATACCGTGGGTATAGGGGATTTAAAGGAAAGTATCCAATGAAATTACTATATGTATCCAATATCCCCGTTATACTCGTCAATGCGTTATATGCTAACTTTCTCTTCTTTGGTCAATTATTGGCAGGACCAGAGGCCGCATTGCGGAGTTCAAACGGGGGTCTCATTCCAGATTTCTGGTTGAATTTAATTGGAGAATTTGATACCCAAAGTGCTGGAGCGCAAGGTAGTTATTTGGTACCAACATCGGGACTCTTATATTTTTTAACACCTCCACAAGGACTTGAACAATTAGCTCTTGACCCACTACGTGCTATAATTTATTTAGGTATATTCATCTTTTTGTGCGTAATGCTAGGGCGTGTCTGGGTCGAAGTTAGTGGGCTTGCACCTAGAGATATATCAAGGCAAATTATTGATTCAGGAATGCAAGTTCCAGGATTTAGAAGCTCAGAAAAAATTATTGAGAGAATATTGAAGAGATATATTCCAACGCTCGTGATTTTAAACGGTTTTATAATTGCGGTTATGAGTTTCTTTGCAGATTCTCTTGGTGCATTGACATCAGGCACGGGCCTTTTGATCGCAATAGGTATCACGCATCAATATAGCGAAACGATTGCAAAAGAGCTAGCAGCTAGTCAATATCCGGGCATGCGTTCATTTCTGGGATTAGATTAAGTTATCAATGATTAACGATTACTTATTCTTTTATTCACTCTTATTCGCAAAATTTACTGAATATAAATCTATGCTGTTAGACATAGTTATTTCGATAAAATTAAAATAATATTAAATGTATTTCATCATAATTATGTTCTTATTATTTCTTCAAGAATCAAATGCTTTTTTGGATTGGATAAGATATCCTCCGGGATCAATGATTTTTATCTTTTTATTAGCAACAATGACTGCCCTTATTAGTACTGGATTGACTCGTTGGTTAGTTGACACAGAGGCCATCAATAGGAAACAAGTAATCATGAAAGCGCATGATGAGGAGAAAGCAAAAATCATTGAAATGGCTGAAATTGATCCTGAAAAGTATAGAAAACAAAGAAAGAGATGGGAACGATTAAACGTAGTTCTAAAGCAATCACAACAGAGAATGGCCATGAAACGTATGTTGCCAAGCTGTATCACATTTGTTCCAATGATTATTATTTTTTCAGTTGTTCGCCAACTCTTCTTCAACAACCCAGTTGCATTATCTCCTATGAATGCAAACGATGTTTTATTTATTGGCCAAATGATGGCAGCGGATACACCTAGCGCTTACCCATGGACACAATTAGTATATGGTATCCCAAGGATTATAGGATTAAATGACGGATGGATAAATTTTACTGCGTGGTACTTTCTTAGTAGTTTTGGTATTAGTACTTTAATTCAGAGAATTTTCAGGCTTCAAACCCAAGCTACAGGTGGTATGGAGCAGATGATGGGTGGCTCTAAAGCGAAAGCTTTGGAATTTCCGGATATATAATATTAGCTCTTTTAGTTTATGGTAAGAGTTGGTGTAGCATTCTAGTAAATTTACAAAATTTAATAATTATTAATTTTGTTATTTAAGGTTATTTAAGATAAGCGCAGACAGAGGGATTCGAACCCTCGAGTGCTTGCGCACACTGGCTTTATGGGAAAACCCTACACTCCAAGCCAGCGCCGTACCGGGCTAGGCAATGTCTGCATTTTGGTAAAAATCATTCTTATATTGGAAATAATAAAAAATGTGTTATTATTTATTACTTGAATAAATAATTTTGTTTGTATTTATTTTATGGGTATTGGGAGTACTTCTTTCATTTTCTTCTCTAATTTAGCCTTTTTGATTGCAGCTTCAATATCTTCATGTTTAGCACCTTTCTTAATATCAATGGTCTCTGAAAGTGGTTCAACATGCTTATAATTAACTCTTCTTCTTTTTACTTTTAAACCATCAATAATTATATAATTTTTATCAATGATATCTACGATGACTCCGTAATGTCCTGCTTCTCTACCCATAGTCTTGATAACTAATCTACCTATATCGTATACGCTCATATAATTCGTCACCAAATTATTTTATATAAGTTTATATCTACTAATCTAATGAAAAATCAGTAGAGATAAACATTTAGTGGTAGATTAAAAAATAATTACAGAAATAAATTTTTTATGATTTCTAAAAAGCTTAAATCAGTTTTTTTTTTTTAATTCTGAAAGGATTTTTTTGAGTATTTCTTGAATTGATAGTGATTCTGTATCAATAATTATATCATACAACTCTTTTTTAACACTTTCATTGTTTAAATCAATATTATATAACTCCTTATAGCGATCCAATTCAGATTTCTCTCTTAAGAGTGTTTCATCTAATTTTGCTTTAAAATTACTTTGATCCCGCTCAACTATCCTCATTATTCTAGTTTTCAATGGACAGGTAAGGAGTATCTTCATATCTGCAATTGATTTGAGGAGATACCCTCCTAATTGGCTATCAATAATGATATTATCCTTTCTACCAAATTCGATAACACGGTTATCTAATTCTTTATCAATTTCAGGATGATTCTCAACATATAAAGAAAATTCTTCTAAGGACATATTTTTTTCCTGGGCTAGCTCTCGAAATGCTTGCCCTGCAGCATAATAATCTAACTTTAAACTTTCAGCAAGTAATTTTCCTATAGTAGATTTCCCTGTTCCGTGCAGTCCAGATATTACGATTATCATTTTAATTTTTCAAACTTAAATTGATGCGTTTAAACAGATAAGTTTTTTAAATTATTTTATGATAAAATTCTAATCTAAAGAGAGATGAAAATCTTTTAAGAATGCCAAATAGATTCCTTAATTATTGTTTGAAGGCATTTGGAGCAGTATCTACCACTTTCAATTCGATTAGCTCGTCTTGAAGTATTATCTGTTTTCTTCATTTTAAAGGGTCTCAATTTAGGTACAGATTGTAATGGCTTTTTACACAAAGCACATTGAGCATGAGAAGGTTTTCGACGCCAATAGTGAATAACATTATTATTTCCAGGGGTTCTTACTATTTTCCGTGCTTGAGCTTTTGATCTTAAACCGGGTCTTGGCAAACTTATTACCTTGTAGTATTAATTTAGGATAGATCACGATTAATATTATAGATTGCAAAAGCATGAAAAGTTAATTAATTTTTTGATTTAATTATATTTTTAGATTTAATTTTTGTTGGAAGTCATTATACATGGTATATACTTCGTCTATTAGTGAATTTCGAAATTGGGTATTAGAAAAAAATTGTGTTTTATTGGAGCGAAAATTATCGTAAATAGAGGAAATTTTTCTTTTAATTAGTTCAAGTCCCGGGAATTTTTCCAGGTTGGTAATTAAATCTTTAAAGAGCCCAAAAATAAACTCATAATTTTCAAATTCTACAAGTTTTAAACCATCCATTAAAGTGATAAAAGAAGCGGTTATTTCAGAAGTTGTTCCTGGAATCTGCAGTATGGAAGAAGATACCGAAGAAGAGAAGGTGTTAGAATTAAAGTTAAGAGATGATGCATTATTTATTATAGAAATCGCTTTATAGTATTCTTCAGTAAATTTCATTTGATCTAAGATCTCTAACAATTTCAAATTATTCTCATTTAATATAAAATGGATATTTATCAAATTATTCATAGCATTCTTAATTGAACGCTTAAAAAAGTGGTCCTCTATAACACCACTTATGTAATTGCTGTTTAATTTAATGATTGTATTTACCAGAGAGAATATTTCAGATTCTATTTCATCTAGATTTTTTTCTTTTTCAGACATACCAGTTATTTTTAATCTAAATATTAATCTTATAACATAAATGTGGGTCTAAGGAAATAAAAAAGTATTGCCACAACTACACCAACACCTAAAGATGATAAAAGGACACGAATAGTAGATGAATTTGATAATTCTCTAATTGCTAGTGATATTAAAATTGGAACCCATATAGCAATAGTTAAACCCTCAATAAGATGAAGAACTGTCCATGTAGGAGAATTAAAAATTGGTAGAAACAGATCTGAATTAAAAACGAAAAGATTTGGGATTACAATATTGGGTAAACCTACTAATATTATAATAATTTGGATTGGAGTAATAATTAATAAGGGAGCAAAAGCACTAAACATCATTTTAAATTTGAAGGCTTGCTGCTGATTTAAAGTACCGCCTTTATATATGCTAAATGGACTCATTTCAGCTTCCCTATATTTTACACCTTCCTCTTCCTTTCCTCCAAATCGACTCTCTATTCGTTCAGAAAAATCAACTGCAACATTAGCACCTTTAGTAAAAAGCCAAATTAACACAAATCCAAAAATTGCATAAAATGCAAATCCAAACCCAAAAAAAGCTAAAAATACCGCAAAATTATAAAAAAAGCTAATAAAACCTAACGGATTAATATTTTGAACATTAACATGTGAAAACAAAGCTAATCCCATTAAACCATAGATCAAAGAATTGAATAATAGGATTTTATAACCAGGAGAACTTTTTCTTTTATGATTGATATTCCAAAAAGCTTCATTTGGTTTTATAAATAACCAAAGAATTAATATATACCACGGAACTGGATTAGTCCATTCATCTTCTATTCGTTTAAAAATAGAAAAACTTTCAATTTTTTCAATTCTTAATCTTTTACCACAAAACGCGCATACATATGAATCGATTCTATTATCGTTACCACATCTTGGACATCTATTAGCTACGGTCGTCGACATAATTAATTAGATTTAAATTTTTATAATAATCATATAATTATAATCATATAAAAATTTCTTTTATTCTTATAATATTTAAGAGCCAAATTCGATTATAAAAGAATTTTCATTTTTAAGAATATGGTATTTACGATTTGTGAATAGTTGAATTAATTCAATATTAGTTTTAGTATGACTGGAAATTTCAAGAACTTTTATCCGTGAAAAACCATCAACATAAGCCATAAGTGGAATTAATTGATCACTAAGATAATTATCAACAGGAATTTCATTTTCAATATAATTGATCATAATATGGGCTGCAGTCTTACCAAGAGTTTCTGAGGAAATTTTTTTTTCTCCTAAAATTGTACCAGTTGATAATATTGAACCATTATTAGAACATGTCCATAAACATAAACCCACTCCAGGACTCAATGAATCAACGTACTGAATTTTTATATCTGTTTCAAGCCCTAATTTGCGTTTAATTTCAGAATTTATAGCATTACATATTCGGGATCCTATGTTTGAACCATCTCTCTTCAAATGAGTTGTTATAATAATTTCACCTTGTATCTTCTTAATTATTCCCATCTCAGTTAATATGACAGGTTTAAGGCTCTTTTTTGGCAAATTTATAGAACAAAAAGTTTTGGCACCCCCCTTGGGGTAAAAGCCGTATTTTTTTATATCTAAATTAATTGAGAGTCCTGATCTTTCATATATTGGATATGTAACTTTATTTAGATAATTAAGACTTGGAGCCCATTTCCCAAAGGTTCCACCACCATTAATTGTAATACTTAATTTTTCAGGCTGACGATATCTAAGACAAGCTATTTGGATTGGTTGAAGCAATAAACCGATGCTTGCTGCAGTACTAATACTTATATTAGAATTCTCTTTCAAACTTTCAGTATTAGGCATGAATGTAATTTCAGTTGTCCCAACTTCGCATTTACTTAAATTACTATTTGTTATAGTAGCTAGCGTTCTTAAGCCTAAGAGGTGCTGCATTCTTAGTCCAGGTTGGGCTCTATTTGCTCGTATATTCGTAATATTTATCGCACGATTATAAAGAATAGAAAAAGCAGCTCCTAATCGTAGGATAGACCCTCCACCTTCTCCAAATGATCCATCTATCTTTAACATTTTATCATTAGTCACAGTTTTCATCATAGTTTATAATTGTTCTTAATCCTTTTAATCCCGTTAAAAGATATTATTAGATTTGCCACTTCTTTTGGTACTAATGTCTTCCAATCTTTGTTATTGTTATAAATTAATTTACGGATATGAGAACCATTATATTTTTTTTTAAAAATCTCTAGTTTTTTTCCAACTTCATAACCCTCTTTTTTAAATAGTTCTCGTACCCAATCACTATTTGAGAAAACAATATCAAACCTTCCTGCAATACCCACAACATGATCTACCCATTTATTCGCATTAAATACATCGGGAATTTTAAATATTTGATAATTGCTAGAGGATATATCTCTTACCTTTAATGCTGAAGTTATAAATTGAATTCTCTCATTACTTGTAAAAGGATCATTCTTAGTATAGGAAAGTTGGGCACTTCCAATTCCAATTTTTAAGATTCTATAACTTTTTAAAATCTTTTTTAAAACATATATATGCCCATGATGTAAAGGTTGAAATCTTCCAAGAAATAAAGCAATCTTGTATTCTTTATTCTCCTTATCTTCTTTTTCTTGATTAAGATTAAAAATCTTATTAAGATCGGCAGCTATTAACTCCCACCATATTTTCTTCGAATAATCTATCGCCTTTTCATTTTCTAAGATTTCAATTAATTCAGATTTAGTATAGAATCTACTAGCATGAGTATTTAATTCCTCAGGATCGGGTTTTAAGACGATATTGTAAGGGACCATTGCTAAAAAAACATAGGAAAGCTCCGTTGTATTTTGATTGGCTTCAGCTAAAAGATAATGAAAATGAAATTTTATAAGAGAGGTGGGAGGGATTCCAAATTCTTCTTGTAGTTCTCTTTTTGCTTCTTGTTTAATATCTTTTAAAGTTAACTCTTTTTTGTAATTAACATGCCCAGAAGCTGAGTCTGTGAAATAATTGGGAAAGGTTCTTTTATTTTCACCTCTTTTTTGTACAAGGTAAATAAATTCATTATTAGCATTTAGAGCAACAACAAATAATCTAATTATTAAATGACTTACTTTCTTTTTATGGGCTTCTTCTCTTTCCATGGGGAAAATAAATTTTGAAATCTGACCAGAATGCAAATATTTTATATTTTCATTTTTAATACATGCTAATATTTCTTTTTCCATAATTAATCATTTTTCAAAATTCTATTGAGATAATTTCGCCTACTTTAATCCCTAGATTTCTCGCAGCGTTCCCTTGATTTATTGAAATTTCTAGAAATCCAGTAGAACCTTCAATATACACCAGTTGGTTTTCAAGTACCGCATTGAAATAGGAGTAATATTTTCCAACATACATTTTACCTTTATAATTCAAATTCAATTCCATTCCTTCCTTTAATATTATAGATGTGTTTTGAATTATATGGTTTTGAATTGGTATATTAGTAATGCAATTACCAAAAGTATCTATGTATTGAATGATACACTCGATTATTTTATCATTTTGATTTATTTTTAGATATTGTTGGATGACCACCATCTCTAAAACATTAAATTTTGGTCCAAATTCGGGTAATGATAATCCCATTGAAATGTACGCAGCTACTGGAGCCATTATATCCCTACCATGAAATGTATTAGAAACTGGTTTATGAAAAAAATTTGAATTCTTAATATTTATACATTCAATAATTTGATCCAAAGAATGAACCAGAGGGATAATTCCATTATTAGGGCCAATTAAATATTGATTTATGCTTGTTTTAACTGCCAATAATTCTCTCGAACTGCCAACACCAGGATCTACTACAATTACGAAAATTGTATTTTCGGGAAAATATGGATAAACTGTTTTAAGAATATAGGCCGCTTCGATAAGGGAATAAGGATTTATATTATGAGCAATATCGATAATTTTAACTTCTGGATTGATGCTCAAAATCACACCTTTCATACTAGCTACATAATGATGCCCTCTCTGGCCAAAATCTGTAATTAAAGCTATAATTTGCGGGGTTAATTTTGTCATATTAGATTGTTTGATTTAAAGTTGAAATTTTAAAGTTAATTCAAAAAAAGTAAGAATTTTAATTATTTTTTTTTATACTTCTCATCAACTTTATAAAAATCTTCAAGTGCTTTTGATTTTAACCGATATTCTTCTTCTTTCTCAAAATCAACTAACTTTTTTGATAAGTCACTAGCTTCTTTATAAGAAAGATATGCTGAATTAAAATCCTCATTTCTCAAATAAGTTCTTGCCTCTTGTACTAATTTATCTCTTCTTTTTTGTAACTCAGGAATACTTTCACAAAACTTAGCTTTCTCGTTTAAAGAGTCCGCAATGTCTGCACAATATAATTCCTCCGCTAAATTTGATGCCTTTTTATAAAATTTTGCGGCTTTATCATAATCTAGTTCTTTCAAACTACTCTCAGCTGTTTTAAAAAATTCTGATACTTTTTCATGTTCTCCTGCTTCAACTCTTTTTAGAAGTTCTTGAGCTATTTTCCTTTCATCTTTACCACCACTTAACATCAATTTAGTGGTAGTTATTATACTCTCTTTTAAAACATCAGGTTTTAAACTATCAATCAGGGGTTCTAAATGCTCCAGATAAATATCTTTTAGGATTGATTCAAATTCATTTTGCTCCATTTTTAACAAATTTAAGCCTAATACTTCCATCGCTTCTGAAGCTTCCTTAAGAGTTGATCTAAATTTTTCAGGTTTTTCAGTTTCATTTAAGAGAAGCCCAACAATAATTCCTGAGGCTTTACGTACTAATTTTCCCTCAAAATTATAAATGTATGAAAAAACTTTATGATCTTTAAGCTTCAATACATTATAATCACTTTTTGAATGATCAAGATGCAACCTTAAAAATAAATCATTTGATAATTCAAAGGTTTTTTTACCATCCTTAAAATAATATCCTAAAATTTTATAATCGGCATCTAACGGTAATAATACAGCAAAAGCGCCAGTTGGCATAATTAAACACTCCGAAATTTTTATATTTTTAAGATAGATAAATTATGATCATAAAAAAATTTAAATATTTGATGGTTCTCTACAACTTATTATTCTATTAGTCTCTTCTCTAATTGATTGGATAACATTTAATAATTGAGCATAATATAAATTATTAGAAACTGCTTTTGCAGCCTGTCGAATTAACTCAATCGCTTTCTTTTCATCTTCCGTTATATTTTCAATTGATTTCTTTTCGTAGAGTTGTTTAATACTTTTATTAAAATCATTTGCGATCTCTTGCATATTATCACTTGATTTCATCCGAAATTGCTTAAGTACTTCAACTATAAGTCTTATATTTTCATTAATCGAAATAGTTTCTTCAGAAAATTTCTGAGACATGCTTTGAATTGCTGTACTCATTTGATTTATTTGAGCAATAGTACCATCTAACGATGCGGTAATTTGATTAATCTTATTAATCATCTCATCTAATAACTTTTCTGCCATTTGTTTTTCACCAACTTAACTTTAACCTTTACTTGAAGGTTTTGTTTTTAATTCCTTTACTGAAGTAATTGCTTCTGATAATAGCAAATTTACCGTATCTTGATTAAGTATTTCACTGGAAAGCCTTTCAAATTCCTGAAGATTACTTATTAAAGTACTCAAAGCTTCTAATCCTAATCCTTCTTGTATCTTCTTTAATTCATTCTTAGTACTTTCCCCGATTTCCTTCAAGACTCCAATGTGCTTATTTTGAGTAACATCAATTTCTTCCGAAAATTCTTTTAACTTCTCATTTAAATTAATAATCTTTTGCTCAATATTCTGATTTAATCCGTCCATCGAGGTTTTTAACCCCTGTATTGCCTGCCCAAGCTGTGCTATTCTTTTATAGATGGAATTTAACAAGTCAGTTAACATTTCTGCCATAAGGATCACTATTCAAATTTTTTCTGATGCTATGTAATTTCTATATCTGATTTTACTTATTAATATAACAGAGTACTCCAATAAAAAAATTTTTATGTTTTTGTGCTTTTTGAGTTTATAATAATAAGATTTTAAATATTATCTCAGGGCCATTAGCTCAGACAGAAGTGAGAAAATCTCTCTCTGCCTGGAATGGTTAACGAGGTTTTGAAATAGCTTGGCCAACAAGCGCAGGTCTTATAAGTGACCCATGGACAGACATTAAGAATTTATTTGTCCATGTCAATAAAAACCTGAGATCCGGGGTTCAAATCCCCGATGGCCCATTTTTTTCTCAAATTTTTTAATTCCTTTGTTTATTTAATATATCCACTCATTTTTAATTGTATGATTTGCCATTCGATTAATAGTTGTAATCCATGAATATTTTCTTTAGTATGAATTGTTGAATTCGGAGTGAATTTTTGATGGTATTTGGCAGTGATGTACTCTAAAGAGGAGTTTTCATTATACCATTGTATTATCGAATTTTTAGAATCAAAGTGGAACTCTTCCATCATACTGATGGTTTCCTCGTAATCCTTACCTGTCCAAACTCCAAAGTGAGGCATACTTATCGAATTTACTCTGTTTTTTAAAAGTCTTAATTTTTCAAAAGTTTTTAGAAGCTCGGTTTCATTAAAATCAGGAGGAGCAAATTCTGGTATATGGGTATTTGGATCAAATCTATCAATTATTGCATCTCCTACAAAAATATTTTTATTTTTACTATCAAGAATAGCGATACAGTCTTGAGTGTGTCCAAAAAAGTTGAAAATCTCTAATTTTAATCCATTTACATTGAAAATGTCTCCCTCTTTTAGGGGGGTTACATTCTCTATAACAGGTACGCTGTATCCAAAGATTTTATTCATTTTATCAGGATTCTTTAAATTATTTATCGCCTTTTCTGAAGCAAGAATTTCAATTTCTGAATCAGGTATTAATTTTTTCAACTTTTCTACTCCTTGTACATGGTCAAAATGAGAATGAGTCAATATTATTTTATGAATTGGATAAAGTCCATACTGATTAAGCTTTTTAATAAATTTTCTTACTCCTAATTCAGAGGGAGCATCTATCATTACTCGCATTCCCTCATTTTCTATTACATAAACCGCTAAACTTCCTTTAAGTTTATACAATTCTGCATCTATTAAATAAGTATTATCATTAAACTTTCCTTCTGTATTGATGTGAACCATAAAAAAATCACGATATTTATTATTATATGTATTATATTTAAATTAAACGTAAATTATAAATGATATTGATAAGGAAGATTTATAATCCATTAAAATAGAATAGAATAAAATCGTTTATAGTATATTTTGATTTCTTATCTTTAGAATTATGATCGGATTTTTATAATATGGTTTCATCATAAGATATCACTATAGTTTAGGATGGTAATATAACTCCCCAAAGTGAGTTAATTTCATTTAATTCAGAAGAGAGTACGAAAAAAACATTTTACATTATTATTTTAATCTTATTTGTAGCATTTTTAATAATCCTTTCTGTCGCTGTTATTCCTTTATTTGAAGAACAAAATAGAAAAGTAGCCTATTCGGTAATGTGGGGGATCGAAATTGCGGTTATACTACTTGTTTCATGCGTTTTACCTGGAATTCTTAAAATTCGCCAATTTAGCATATCAAATGAAGGAATTAGAATAAATAAGCCATTTCAATTAGGTTTCAATATTAAATGGAATGATTTTAACAAGATTGAAATAAGAGAATAGAAAATAATGGCTGGTAGGGTTAGGCGTAATTTCGTAGTCTTTAGATTTTTATCTAATGAAGAAACAAGAGAAATTAAAATAGAACCAGGTAGGGACTTTCGTTAAGAGTCAATCTAAAAAATTACTAAAATTCTTAAAAGATATGCTGATAAATTTAATAAACCGTATCTAGAAGAGTTATAATGAATATTTTTATTGTTGTTACTTTACTTTTTTAGAAAACAGCTTTAAAGGTTGCTTTATCGAAGTTTACTTGATTCTTTTAAATCTTTCTCGAAAAATTTGGCGCCATAATGTGAAAATAAAACTGCCGAGGGGTTATGGGGTGATGAGCGTTCTTTTGCTATTAGAGTAGTTACTGGTGCTTCAGAAAGCCTTGTAAAAGTTATATCATGTCCCACACACAAACCTATTATAATGTTCATATCTGTATGTGCATCATTTAATAATAAGGCTTGAGCTACGGGATTACATGTTACCCATCCTATCGTATATCCAGTCTTAGAAAACATATTAAATTCTTCTGGAACTCCTACATCAACTTTTTTCAGAGAGCCCGTTTTGCAACAGATGCTTGCGATTTTAAAATCATACTTTTCCAAGATTTCTGCTATTTTCTGTGCCTCTCTAAGCAAACCAACACAGAAAGCTAACCCTAATTTTTTGTAGCCCATTCCTTTAGCATATTCAATGGTATCTTTTAATCTTGGCCAATGAATATAGCCTTTTGCTTCTACAATGGAGGCCACTGCAGTAGACTTTTTTACAAATTCATCCGTTTCAAAATATTTTGCTGCTTGATTCTCAATTTCAACTTTAATTTTCATTGGACAATTATCTAATATTCTATTAGCTTTACCTACGGTACAAAATGATATACTATTACATTTATGGCAAGTAGGATAATCTTTCCCATCATTTTGTGAGGATTCATTCATAATGTAATAAAGTTGTGATTAATTTTAGGATATATTATAAGTTTGTATAGATGAGTTATTAAACTATAAGTTTTAATGAAACAAATAGCAAAATTGAAAAACCAGTAATAAAATTTAGATCTTATTTATCTAAATTTGTTGTTAATAAATTTAAAACCCATTTTTTAATCTGCATTAAGTTTTTTAGGAGTCCGGCTACATAATTTTCTGGAAAGGGCTTTTCATGGTCAAAAGTTTGAACTATGGTCATCCATTTGTTTAATGCGAGCTGAACCAAACTAGAGCCCTCCGCTTCCATAAACATAGGTACTACAGCTGCGCTTTCTCGAGCGTCTCCTATACTAAAATAGACTTTTCTATTGATATCTTTGAGCATAACATAATTAGCACACTCATCGAGCTTCCTTTCTACTAAAATGGTTTTAAGTAATGCTAATTTTAACTCTATATTCTTTATTGCGAATAATTCTTTTCTTCTTTTTAATTTTGGATAAATATCATTAATTAATTTATCACCCGAACTTCCTTCAGGAAAATACTTTCTAGCTCTTAAGCAATCATCAAATGTTTCAATTGAGAGAAATTTTTTAGTATTTGAATAGAAGATCGCTTGAGAGCCACCAGTTGTCTCACTTTGAGATAATTTAATCATGATATTCCTCATTCCGATAGAATTACACGTATGATATGCTAATTCAAACAATTCTCGGGGAGTTAAGGGATGATAGGGTTCTTCAAATTCGTTATATGGCCACTGTATTGATATTACGTTATTAAACTGGTTTAAAAGGAGATTTTCCATTATTGCTCCAATAAGTTATTTTTATTATAATATAGTACTTCTAGTTTTTATTATTTTTTATCATTTTGAAAATAAGATTTGATTTCGAATGATATAATTATTTTTGAGTTACCTGTTGGTATGCTTTTTCTAATCGTTCAACAGCGGAGTGAATATCCTCTGTAGATGCTCCAATCGCTGCATTCATTACAATATAAGGAGTTTTATAATCAGAAGTACAAGTACCAAATACATTTTTCTCAGGATTATAGACGCGAGGTCCTGTTACGCGGAGATTATACAATGCACCCCCTAATGCGAACAATTGCTCCGACTTCATATTATTTAATGACATCGCAACCGCAACAGGGTTAAATACTTTTAAAATTCTCTCATTATATTTTTTAGCTATAATTTTTAATTTATCTTCAAGATCTCTTCGGTTACGTTTTTGGTCTGCTAATAGTTTTTCATATCCATCAATTCCCAATGAAAGCATGGAGATTAAAAAATTAACAATTGGGGTAGCTGAAGCTCTTCCAGCATATGCTTGGCTGATTCTTGTGATTGTCTCTTCATTGGGAGAAGCTATAATTGCTCCTCCTATAGGGGTAAGAGCATTTTTATCGGTTGATTGGATAATAGCATCAATTCTTCCTGCATCTATTCCAGTTCTAATCAATTTCATCCACTCAGGACTTTGGACACCATATGCATTAATTACAATATGCACAAGATCATTTTCTTTAGCGAATTTACTTATCTCCTTAATATCATCATTTTCACGTGGGGGGAAAAAACTAGTAAGGGAAATGACTCCAAAACAATTTTTATCTAAGCTCTGTTGTATATCTTCAATAGGGATTCGTACTGCATCTCCAAATATCTTACCTTTAACAGTTTTACGTCTTATACCCATTAAATCTAATCCTTTGATTAAAGATTTATGATCGATCTGCGGAACAATTACAGTTCTTTTATGCAATAATTTGTCGTCATTCCAATCAGGCCTCAGTGCACCAACAGTTAAGGCTAAAGCCATTCCAGTACATAGAGGTACAGTAATAGCACTTTTAATATTGGGAACACCGAATTTTTTAAGGAAGTTTAGGGCTAAGTAATTGGTTATATCATACATTATTGAACCTCCTGGAGCTTTAGGCTGCGGAGCTGTTAGGAATCCGCTTCGACCAACGCCATGACAAAATCCAGCAGAGGTTTTTTTGTGGAGATTTGAAGCAATTCTAGCTTCTCTTTCTCCAACTCTTGATGCTAAATTATCTTTATCTGTATCCATTTTAGAAAGCATTTGAAGAAAAAATTCAATTTGTTCCTCCGACCATGATGATTTAGGTAGATTTTTTTGTTCAAATAATATTTTGAGTGGTTTTAAGAAATTGTTAAAAACTAATTGTCCTCTATCTAATATATTTTGAGGAATTGTAGAATTCTTGAAAAATTCAATCAAATTATTAAAATCCATTGAATTATTCACTCTCTTTTTTAATTGAATTAAAATTGGCGGCCCTCGAGGGGAATCGAACCCCTATCCCTCCGCAGGATAACTAGGTTTGAAGCCTAGCGTCAGAGACCACTTATCGTTAAAAATCTATAAGATTTTCAATTCCGACCGTCAAGGGCCACTTTATTAAGAGATTTCCTTAATAAGGATATCTGTTATTACTTTATATTTTCAGAGTTAAATGAATTTTATTATTATTGAATATTTATTTTGTTTGGATTGAATGTTTTAAAAGATACCAAAATTAGTATATTGTCAATATCTCTTTATCCACAAACTTTCCTTTATCGATAATAAGATTATCGTCAAACCAAAGAGAACATTCCTTCATAATTCCATCCACATGCCCTTTTGATGCCCAATGTGCGCCTGTTTTATCGGGATAAGGGTTTCCAAAAGCAATGTGCACTCCTGGAAATTTCTCATCCTGCAATAAATTACTTATTAAATCCTTCAGCGCAATATTAGTACCACAGGCAAATTCTCCTACTCTGTTAGCATTTTCATCATGTTGTAAATACTTTTTAAATTCAAGGAGTAGATCGTTGTTCTCACAGGAAATTTTTTCAACTTCTGCTCTTGAATTATTAATTGGAATAGTAACTGGGGTTTTTTCTAAATTACCATATTTTTGATTAAAAAAATCACCAAGAGTTCCATCTACGACCATTACACCATTTATTGATTCTGGACAGGTATACACCTCTCCAGCAGGTAAATTCCCCCAAACACCCCTATACCACAACAAACCTGTATCTGGAACCCACTTTAAATTTCTTGAAAGAGTGATTTGTAAATTTGTTCCATTTAAGGTTGTTACTTTAGCGGTTTTTGACTTAACCGCAATACTCATAATTAAAAGCGTTAACCCAGCTATCTTATAATAATCTGCTTGCATTCCAGTTTGCATAATTTTAGTATTTATATTCGGCATATGGATTTCTCTGCCAGACATTGTTGCTAAACCAACTACTGGCCCCCGAAAGTTCTGGAGTTCCCCTTTTTTTGATGTGGCTGCATAATAAGTAATATTACTTTTCCTTATATCTTTCTTAATCTCTTTAGGAACGAAATCTAAAGGTCTATTACCATAATCCTCAACAATATGATAATAAACTTGATTTGTAATTAACTCGGCATATTTTTCGATTATAGCCCCAATATGGGCTGTTTCTTTATCCGTTATGATTGTAACTTTCTCATAAGACTTTAATTGAGAACAAATCTCTACTATTGTTTTTCCTGCGTTTTCAATTAGATTATTCATTTTGGTTTCCTCTTTAAATAATTTTAAAATAATACTATCATAATTTAATTCACTTTATTATTCGATCTTTAATATCTACACATGTGATTCTCCTACATCCCGGTGTCATTAGACCGAGATTATATATAGTATCGAGAAAGTTGACGATTATATGTGACGTTGCCCCAAATATTACGTAAAGTTTATTCTCTGGAGATCTATAATTAAATTTACCTACTCCAATTAAATCATTTCCAAGTTTATACGTTTTTTCTTTAAAATTTTTTTTATTAGCAAAAAATGTTATAGGTATTTTCACGATCTCCTTTACTTCATCTTCTGCCCTTATCATTTTTTGATTTTCATTAACGTAGCAAACAAAAGCCGTTATTATAAATCCTTTTGGTGTAAGGTGGTCATCTATACATCCTAAAATTTTTACTTTTTTTTTTGGAATCCCTAATTCTTCCTCTAATTCCCTTAAGGCTGTATCTAAGTAAGAGTGATCAATCTGAGGATCGAATTTTCCACCAGGAAAGGACATCTCACCAGAGTGCTTATCATTTATGTGTTTTGTTCTCCGAATTAAAACTAAATCAAACGGTTTCGCTATATGGGGAATAATCAAAAAAGTAATTGCAGAATTGATAAAATTTTCATACTGCATAGAGATTCGATCTGGAGAATCGAATTTTTTTAGTTTTTGACTGATTAATTCCTCATTAAAAATGAAATCCATTTAAACCAATAAATTGTATAATTTTAAAATTTATTTGTGACTTGATTACGATATTTGATATATTCTTTTAAATCTCTAATTTTTTCTAATTTAAATCTCTTTAATCCCAAATTTGACATAGTAATACCATATATTGTTTCGATAAACGTTGAAATCATATAAGCGGTTGCCCCCCAAATAGTATACTTTTGTTGAGTTTGCGGTTCTTTAAAATTAAAATAAAACACTGGGAATTTATTTCCGCTCATTTCTATCGCTTCTTCATTGAAATTTTGCTTATTTACAAAAAAATCTATGGGTACTTTTACAATTTCTTGTACTTCTCTGTCATCTTTAATTAGTTTTTCATCCTTTTTTATTATGGCTACAAAAGGAGTTATTATATATTTGGTCATTGTCGGAAAATCATCTAAACAACCAATTATTCTAATATTTTCTCTTTTTACACCTATCTCCTCTTCAGCTTCTCTTAACGCAGTATCCTTTAATGATTTATCCTTTCCAGTTTCAAATTTTCCGCCGGGAAACGACATTTCTCCTCTATGTCTTGTTCCTCGGTTGGTTCTGTGTATTAATACTAAATCATAAGGTTTATCTTTATATGGTATAATAGAAAAAAGCACCGCAGAACTTGTGAAGAAATCATCCTTTAATTTGATTCTAGATAGTGAGTCACATTGATGAAGATTCTTTTTAATGATCTCTTCATTAAATATTAAGTTTAATGAATCCATGCGATGTTAGTAAAATTTTAAGTTGTTAAATAATTAAAAATCATAATATTTAATCCTAATAAAATTTTTAGAAAGAGATTAAAAATGAAGCTCCCGAAAGATCTAAGAGAAAAAGGAGATTTAAGTAGTACGGCGAGTAAGGGTAAAGAATGCTCAATTAAAGGTTGTGGAGAAACAGCAATAAGATCTTTATCAGAAAATAAATGGAAAACTTATGTTGATAAAGCAAATTTAACATACACTGAAAATAAGCAGCATAAAATCTATCTTTGTAAGCGACACTATAAAGATGTAAATAAATTCAGAAAATCACAAGAAAAGCAATTTCAAAAGAAAGGATTTTTAGAAGACGAAAAAGGGATTGCTAAAGGAAAGAGATGGGATTAGCACTTAAAGGTATAATTATTTAAGGGATAATTGCCATCTGTTTATATAGAGAATTTATTAATAAATATTCTCCATTAATTAGCCCTATTGTTAATAAAGATAAAGCAACAAGAAATATGATAAAGCCAATTAACTTTTTTCTCATAGTTATCATTCATTATAATATGTGAAGTCAATTAAAGATTTAGTATCAAAATTATTTTATTAAATCTTCTAAAGTTTTAATTTTTATATCAATTTTTTTTAACTTGAGATCGTAGTCTTTAGCTTTCTCATTATAATCTGTTTCTGAAATTTCTTTTGCTGAAAATCTTCCTTTGTTAAGATTAAGGTCTGCTTGTAGTTCAGCTTTCTCTAATTTTAATTCTTTTATCCATAATTTCATCCCTTCAATTAAATTTGTCCTTTCGACTTCTAAATCTTCTTTTTCTTGTTTATATTTTCCTTTTAATTTTTCAAAACTTTCCTCATCAACTTTCTTTAATTTATATTCTTTTGTAAGATTTTTAAGCTGAAAGATTTTCTTCTCAATATCATCTTGAATTCTCTGAACAATGAATGGTTTTTCCATTTTTACTTCAATTTCTGATTCTTTTTGCTTTAATTCTGCTATTAATGTTTTAATTGCATCTAATTTCACAGTGATGGTTTTTTTATAATCCATTTCAACATCATATCTTGGATCTTTTAAAGAATTCTGGACATCTTTTAATTTTTCTGCTAAAATTTTTTTATTTAGTTGTATATCATTAAATTCAATATAGAGAATCATTTGTTCTTTTACTTCAAAAGGAAGTGGCTTTTCACCGGATTCGAATTCTTTTTTCTTTTTATCCTTTTTATTTTTTTTTGTTCTCTTTAGATCTTCTACTTCCTCTTCCTCATAATCTTTTTCTATAGGTTCAGGTTCTACTTCAACCTTTCTAAATTTCGGTTCAGGTTTAGTTTGTGGTTTTGATAAGTTTGTTAATACTGGTTTACCACAGATAATACAATACTTATCAGTTTCTTTTAAAGGATTTCCACAAAATACACAGTATTTACTCATAATTTCTCACTCGAAAGATTTTTTGAATGGGATATAAAAAATGGCTATTAAGTTGAAAATACAATATATCTAATTAAATTTTATTGGAGTCCAATTATTATTGTATTTAATTCGAGTATTTTTTAAATTTTGAATATTTTTTTAATTAATTACAAATAAAATTGAAGTATTGTAAGAATTATATGGTTAATATTATTGAAAAAATTCCCGTACATATTGGGTTGTTTGGTCATATTGACAGTGGAAAGACAGCCATTGCAGCTGTCCTAAGTGAATTTATTTCTACTGCAGGAATTGATGCTCATCCTCAGAGTAAGGAAAGAGGAATAACCATAGATTTAGGATTTACCAGCTTTATTTTAGGAGATTATTTAATCACTTTAGTTGATGGTCCAGGTCATTCTGATTTGATTAAGATAAGCGCATCTTCAGTTGAAATTATTGATTGTGCACTATTAGTAATTGATATTACTAAAGGCCCTCAAGTTCAGACTGGTGAACACTTAATTATGATTGAATCTCTAAATATCCAGAATATTATTGTTGTTTTAAATAAAATTGACCTTTTTAAGGGAAATATTGGTAAAGAAATTGAAAAAATACGAAAATTTTTTGATTCAACATCATTTGGAGCTAATATTCCAATTTATGCTGTTTCTGCGAAATTAAAAACTGGATTTGAAGAGTTAAAGGAAGGAATTTTGCATAAAATTCAATCCTTAGAGATTGAAAGGAATACTGAAGGAAATCTAATAATCCCTATCGATCATCATTTTTCTATTAAAGGTAGAGGATCAGTGGTGACTGGGACAATTTTAAATGGTAGAATAGCAATAAATCAAATCCTTCATATATTACCCATTGATACTTCGGGTAGGGTTAAATCTATTCAAATTTTTCATAATAATGTCCAAAATGCTGAAGCTGGAGATAGAGTGGGAATAAATTTTAAGGGGATCGATTTAAAAAGTGTTTATAGAGGTTGTTATGCGACAAACAATAAACAAGCATTTGATTATGCAAATATTTTAGATTTAGAAATTAAAAAGAATAAATTATTCAAGCATGAAACGCGTTTCGGAACTCAAGTTCATGTAACCATTGGTATGGTTACTTCAGTAGGTTATGTTTTTCCTTACTATAAATTAAATCAAAAAAGAGTACAGATTGATGTAATTGAAGGAAAAAGTAATTTTAATGCTTTCTTATGGTTAAATGAAAAGGTATTAGTTAATAAAGTAAAAAATTTAATGCTAATTAGTCGATTAGATTTACCTCCAACAACTCTAAGGATATTAGGAGCTGCAACAATTCTAAATGTTCTTAAAGACCCCCCCACACTATATAAATTTAAAATTAAAAAAGGAATCATTACGAATCCCCAACATTCACAAGGAATTATTTGTTCTGGTTTAGCAAATAGCCTCGAAGGAGCAAAAAAAATTATAGGTAGAGCTTTAGAAACCCCTTACACGAAAGTAATAAGCCCATTTGGTACTAAAGGTGCAGTAATTGTCGGGGTAAAGGATAATATAAGCAAAATAGAGAAGGGTGATTTTGTTGTATTAAAAGATCTAAGGAGTTTTAAATTAAATCCAAAAAAATATTTAAAAGGTCAAAGTTAATTTATTATATTAAAAGAGGTATTAAAAATGGAGAGAATTCGAAGTTCAGAGCTTGATATCGATCCAGACATTTTAGCGGATTTAATGAAAAATCTAGAGCAATTAGAAAGCTCAACTGATTTAGAGGGAACGGCAATTGTTTCAAAAACCGGTTTAAGAATCGCAAGTTCTGAAACTGCCGATGTAGTTGCTGATATTTATAGTGCTAGTCCAGCTACACTAATCTCACTTGGAGAAAAAATAAGCACTGGATTAGGTCAGGGTGAACTTAGAGAAATTGTAATTAAAGGAATAAAGGGATATACTATAATTCTAGTTGGTGATGCGGGAAATAATTTCATGCTTTTTACTAATTGTAAAAAAGGTTATAAATTAGGGTATTATTTCCATAAAATAAGAAAAGCTTTTAAAGAAATGGAACCAGTATTAATGAAAATTGAAAGTTCGAGTTTACATACGTAATCTTTCCTTTATGCAACTCTTTCCCATTTTACCAGATCACCATCATTTAAAGAATATACTGCGGCTCCAACTCCAGGACTGTAATTATTTACTAAATAAATCCAACTACCTCCTACCCCATCTATAATTCTAACTATTATTCCCCATCCAAAATCCTCGTATTCAATATCACACCACTTGTTAAGTGCATCAAAAGCAGTAGTCTTTCCTCCTTCAAGAGTAAAATTGTATTGTTCTTTTATTGTTCCGTTGTTATAATCTACGATTAATGAAATATTTTCCACAATAGACAGAGTTTGGGGTCGTTCATAGAGAGAAAAGTTAAACATAAGTAAAATTGTAAAAAAGGAAAACCCAATTATAGCTAGTAAGAAAAATTTAACCGATTTTTTCATTGGATACTCCTAACAATATATAAATTATAAATCTGATTTGATTCTTCTCTTTAGGTTCATGATAATAAATGCGATTGAAACTCCAAAGAAAGCCAATATAACTATCATTGGAAATGAATCTATTTGATTATCTGGTTGCTCTGGTGGATTTTCAATTTGAGGTGGCGTAAATTCTTCAATACTCATCTCTAAAATATATGGATTAATATAAGTTGAAGCCCATAATAATAATCCAGTTCTCTTTTCATAGATTAAATGAGTACTTTGTTCAAAACCTCCTATTTGATCATAATAGAATCCTATCGTTAATTCAGTCTCCTTGATAGAAACTTCTCCTGGGTTAGCAGAATTCAATGCTATTTCGTTTAACAAGGTAATGTTATCTATTATAGGGCTTAAAAACCCAGTCTGAAAGCCTAAGAATCCTATACCCATTTGTAATGCAGCTTCTCGGTTTGATATATTTGTGAATGAGATTATTGGTCCAATTGGTCCAAAATAACCCTTATAAAAAATTTCGATATCAAACCAAGCTCTCATGATATCAAGTGAAAAAGCATCTAGCGACCAATTAGGTTCATTAACATCTCTTGGATAGAAACCTGTGAAGTTGATGGTTACAAAGCCGCCAGGATTAGTAGTCCATGTATCTATATAATTAAAGTCCCAGTCATACCAAAAAGCAGATCCTTCGAATTTTAAGATATCATAGACATAAAGAGTATCTAAGTCTAAAGAATAATTAGTTAATGACATCTCCAGTTTATATCCAAGTGGATTAGTAATTGGAATCATTTCGGTATACGCCCAAATAAGTAATCCGGTTGCTTTATCATAAATCAATGTTGTGTTTTGAGCACCAGAATCTTGCCGAAAATCAAATGATATAAAATTGTATGTTTCTTCAACACTGACAGTCCCAGGCATAAATCCTGAATCTTGCGCTAAAGCTAATTCCTTTAATTCAGTGAAATTATTTAATGCAATAAGGAATCCAGATTGAAAAGCGTTGTACCCCAGGAGCATATTAAAAGCCGCTTCTCCATTTGAAACATTATAGAATGTGTGATTTGATATTAACGTACCGAAGTCATTTTTAACAAACTCTAAGTTCATATAAGGCATAGGACTACCAAATAGATTAAATACGTCGTTAGAATCTTTATCATAAAAGCCAGTGAAGTTTACAATTATTTGCCCTCCAAAATTAGTTGAAAGATTATATTTTGATGCCCAGTCAAATCCAATCCAGTTCAAATCTCCTCCAAATTGAGTGACATTATATACATACGTAGTGTTTAGATTTAGATTCTGAGAATAATTAGCTGGAATTTCGTGATCTGCTCTGGAAGTCGTTATAACAATGAAATCGATGCTTGTAATAAGCAATAAAGAACTGAATATTATGGAAATAACTTTGTTTTTCCTCATATTAAAATTACCTATCATACTTCTTGTGTTTATTAAGTTACAAAATTTAATCTCTCCTAACATTTAAAATTAGCCAAATTACCCTATATATAATATTTATCGATCTTAGGATTATTAAGGAATATACATACCTTATTTTCATAAATCTTACTATTTTCTGTAGGGTGGTTTCTATATTTAAGTAATTTAAGACTAATTTTGTTTAATTGTTGAATTTGTATTTAGTTGATATAAAAGAATATATTAATAATTATTTTTGTTAAAAATTAATAAAGTATTATTTCTTTATATGGAAGAAATCTAAAGGTTTATTCTTGATTTTTTATATCCACCCTAATAAGATAGGATTGCTTTTTCACATAGAGAGCCAATTATATTGATAATTTTATGATATCGAATTTTTCTCACTAGGGTAATTTGGCTAGTTTTAAATTGAAGTGGATATTAAATATTATAACTTAAGCAGCAATAAAAACAAAAAATTTGAGTAAATTGTGATTACAGAGGAAACTATAAAAAAAGATAATATTGAACATTTGAATCATTCGGTATGGTTAAGAAAGCAATCTGTTCGATTTGCGTTGATTGCAACTTTTTCAGCGCTGTCTGTAGTCTTAGGTTATATGTTAGCTTATATCCCTAATATCGAAATTTTTACTCTAATGATATTTCTTTCTGGCTTTATTATGGGAAAAAGGGATGGAATGATTATAGGTTTGTTAAGCTCCGCAATTTTCACATTTTTAAATCCTTTAGGCCCGTCTCCATTACCTCTTTTTGCATACCAATTAGCTCATTATTCTTTAACAGGATTATCTGGTGCCCTGACAAGAAGTTATCTGAATAATAAGGATTTTTTTAAGCCTAAGGAAGATTTATATTTACTCAAGATTATTATTATTTTTGGTATAACAGGTGGACTACTCACTTTTACATATGATATTTTAAGTACCTTTTTTGGAGGATTAATTGTTTCTCCTAAAATAGAATACTTCATTATAACATATTTTTCTGGAATAATATTTACAAGTATTCATTTAATCGGAAATATTCTAGGTTTTATATTCATTTTACCAGGATTAATCCAACTAGTATTAAGACTTTTAGACTAATATAGAATACTATAAAAAAAGAGTGATTATGTTCAAATTTATTCATCTATTCATTCTGTGTTAGTAAGGTAACCTTTCCACCAACAGCTTCTATTTTTTCGATTGCTTGTTTAGATGCCTTATTTACAGAGAGATTAATTTTTTTATTAATTTCTCCTCGGCCTAAAATTTTTTGAACATTAATATCTTTTAAATTAATTGTAAAAGTATTGCCTGATTTTGTTGCGATATTATCTTGTACCAATAGTTCTATTTTTAAATCTAAATCTTTCACATTTAAAGTATTTACTTGATGTATACGTTTCATATCCTGAGGTCTATTGAAACCCTTGAAACCTAATTTCCAGTTAGGATCCGGGAATCCTAATTCTTTTTGCTTATAATAATAAGATTTCATACTTTTATTCCATTGGGTAGTGGTTCCCCTACCAGCCCGTTGACCAGTTTTTCGGTGTTGGCCTACACGTCCATAGCCAATTGTGCGAGTTCCTCGCTTTTTTCGTATTTTTTTAGCAAATTTTCTCAATTTTAACACACCTTAGGAATTATATCATTTTATGTATTATTTCGTTTATATGGGATTCAACATAACCTAGCGTTCCTCCCTCGGTATAATGCTTTTTAATTGAACCTCGATGTCCCTTAATTGGGGGATGAAGTCGAAACACTGGTTTAATCTTTTTTATATCTTTAGAGTTATATTTTATCTTTCCGGATAATAAAGCTTTGGCAAATTCCTTAATGCCTTTAAATGGAGTTAAATTTTTAATATGTTCGTCGTTGAGTGGTTTATTACCTTCTATTCTTCCTCTTACTCTTAATAAACGTACTAAAGTTTTTTCATCAATTTCTCCATAAGCAATATAATCCTTGCATTTTTGAAGCATACCGCGATAACTTTGATCACCCCAAAGTAAAACTCCATGGTTTAATTTATGCATTCTTAGCATTTTCAATGTATCTTCTATAGAACGTTTCATTCCAGGAGCTCCTCTAATACGTATTGCAAAATACAATACTGCAGGGTTTTCTTCTTTTACTTTAGTCTTCTTTTTCATAATAATTTTATCTTCTGCCATCATTTTCTCCACTCATCCGTTATAAATTAAAATTATATTTATGAGCATTTTTTAAGGCATCAAAAGTTGCCTTAACTAAATTTTCACTTGTTCTCGTATCACCGAAGGTTTTGCTCCAAATATCTTCAATACCTGCTAATTTTAAAACTTGCTTTACTTTATCTGCAGAAGCTAATCCAACGCCAGCAGGAGCAGGGATTAAACGTATCCTCACCGATCCACATTTCCCTTCAACTTTAAAGGGAATACTATGAGTATGCCCGCAACCACATTCTTTGCTTCCGCAGCCTCTTAGAATAGGAATAACGGATAACTTAGCTTTATCAATAGCTTTTCTAATAGCTGGTCCTACCTCTCTACTTTTAGCAGAACCAACACCGATAAAACCTTCAGAACCAACGAGAACAACAGCTTTAAACTTTGATCTTTGTCCACTTGCTGACATTTGCTGAACCATTTTAATATGTACAACAGATTCTTCTAATTGTGGTAAGAGAATGTCAATAATTTCTTTTTCTTTAACAGGAAGGTTATTTTCAAAAATCTTATCTATCGTAATAAGGCCTTCTCTCACCAGTTCACCTAATTTTGTCTTAGGTATCCAAGTATCTTCAATATTTCTTGATCGACTCATCTATTTTCACTTTTAAGCATTATTTGTTATAGTTTTTAATGTTTCGTTAAAAATTTGACTAATTTTTAACGGATTTATTTTATTTTTTTTAATATATCCTGAAAAAGTTTGATTATATTTTTCAGGATCTTCATTCTTTAAAAGATTGGCATATTCCTCTATATGAGTTCCATTTATACGACCATTTAAGCCCTCTGGGAAAAATTCATCTCGATAAGGAATATCAACTTCTGCTTTGAGTAGTCCTTGAAAAGCTGCAAGTACTCGATTTCGATGATAGAAAATACCTAAATCAAGAATAGCTTCTTTGATATTGTTCTTTTTTGCCCTTAAACCTGCAAGATATCCAGTTAAATAAGACGCAGGAATATTTTTTGTATTCGCCTTCCATCCAAATTTCTTTCCTAACTCCTTTGAATGAGCAGAGATTAAAATCTTATCCCCACCAAGCTTTGATTCAATAAACTGCACTATAATATGATTATTTGAAGCTCTTATGACGGCCCTAATTTTTTTAGATTTTAACAATTTTAATCGTTTAGAATAATTTGTTCTTCCTTCTCCTCTTCTTCGAAGTGGTCTTCTATAGCGTGGACCTTTTGCCATTTCTTATCTTCCTCTCCTTATTAATTCTTTTTCTTTGATATAACGATGCATTTGAGCAACACTATTAAACATCCCACCCTTCGCATTTTTATATAATTTTCTATAAGTTGTGGTGGTGATTAGTTTTCTATCTCGTAATTTTTTTAATTCACGCCTCTGTGGACGAATTCTTTTCATCCAACCTTCTTTCTTTGGAGACCGTGAATGTTTGGTGCCTTTTCTTTTACCTAACCCGCTAGCTCTGCCTTTTTTCTTCCTCTCATGATGTAAGTTTTTTCTGTATTTTGAAATACCCTTTTTGTATTTCTTTTGAATTATTCCTTCTTTTATTAAATTGCGAATATCATCTCTAGTGATAGCCATTTTAATTTCTTCAATCAAATATGGGTCAAATAATACACGATTTTCTCCACATTTTAAAATTTCTGCGGCTATTCGTTTTTGGGCTTTTAAACTCATTTTTAATCACATCATCTTTTATTATTTACTGTTCCTCTTCTTCGATAAAATCCTCATCAAAATCTTCAATCGAAGATTCAAGTATTGATTCTAAGCTTTCTAATTCTGCTTGGGAAATTCCTATATTAAGAATCTTAAAACCTCTATTTTGAGCATAATCAATTAAAGCAATTCTTTTTTTAGCGCCTATTCTTCCTGATAATTTTAGAGCATGCTTTTTGTTATTCAATCCTTTAATATCATTAATATTAAAGACTCTTACTTCCTCATATCCAGATGGATGTACCCCTCTTACTTTTTTAGGGCTTCTATACCCCACTGATGGAGATTTAACTCCTGATTTTTCTTTCATACGTGTTTGGGAATCAATTCCACGAGCTTTTCTCCATGGATCTTTAACTCTTTTGTATCTCCATGATTCTACTCGCCTAAAGGATGGGCGCTTTTTACTTAATTTTTTTCTTATATCCATTAATCTTTTTTGTTCCATGAGAATCACCTTAATTATTTAATTTGCCAGAGAATTTCTTCTCCAAGTTGTATCTTATAGACATATACTCCATCTTGAAAGACTCTTGGATCCTTTTTTCGGATTCGGCATGCACGTTTGAGATTTGCCGCGGTTTGTCCTAATGCCTCTTTATCCGGTCCAATTAAAATGACATCATCACCTTGAACTTTAACTTCTACATGATCTTGGTATTTGGTCTTTCTAGGAGCTCTCTCACCAAGAAAATTAACAACATGAATTTCTTGTCTATTCTGTTTAACTTCAACTGTACATGGAAAGTGACTATAACATACCTTACAAATATATTTATAGTTAGTTTGAACACCTACAATTAAATTTTTAATGATATTGTAAATTGTATTAGTCAGCGCAAGAGTATTACCCTTTGGAAAATGGGTTGAAAAAATTAGTTTATTTTTTTCTTTTAAGAACTTTATTCCTCTAATATGTGAGAAATCTTTCGTTATTGTTCCATTTGGGCCTTTTACAGTGATAACATGTTCCTCACTAAAATCTACTTCAACGCCTTTAGGGATCTCCAATACTTCTTCATAAAATGCTGTTTTTACCATAATCTCTCACCTTTTTAATTCTAAACTAATAAATAAAACAGAGGGTCATTCCTCCAATATTTTTATCTTCTGCTTCTGACATTGTCATTATACCTTGATTCGTAGTTAAAACTATTATGCCCAACCCAGGAGCAGGAAGTAACTTACGCTCTAAAGCCTCGAATTGATTAACTTTATAATTTAATCGCATTAATCCAGAACATTCATTAATTTTACCAAGTAGGGCAATTTTAAATTTTCCCTGTCTTCCATCATCGTATCTTTCAAATTCTCCAATATACGCATACTGTTGGAAAATACGTAGAACTTTTTGTAATTCTTTTGAAGCAGGGCTGATCATTACCTCTTTTTTTCTTGCTCTTTCTGCATTCTTAAGCATATTACACGCATCAGTAATAGTATTTACCATATTTTTTACACCTTATCATTTTTTTAATCAAATCTATGAAAGCCAATTTCTTTGCCAATCTCATAAAAACACCGTCGGCATATATAAAGACCATACCTTCTTATTAAACCTCTATGAGTATGGCATCTTCTGCATTCTCTCTTGCCTTTTCCCATTTTTCCTTGCGGCATAATTATCATGATTTTGTTTAATTATGTGTATTCTAAATTTAGTTTTTCTACAATATCAACATCAAATTTTTTTTGAAGGAAGTATTGTGATTCGAGTTTGGAAACATAATGATGTTTTGGAACTTTTGCTTTATGCTTTCTTCTATATCTTACTCTCATTCCAGGTCTTACAATTCTTCCGATAACATCAAGACCCCAGATTCCAATTAAATTATCATAATCGATACCTGGTATAGTAATATGTTCTGTAATACCAAATCCAAAATTTCCATAATTATCAAAGCTATGTCTTAAAATTTTATCATTATTTACTAATAATAGCCTTTTAAGTAACTTTTCAGCTTCTTTTCCTCGAATAGTGACCTTTACTCCTATAGGTCTTCCTTTTCTTAAATTAAATTCTTTAATATTTTTTTTTGAAAGTGTTTTAACGGGTTCTTTTCCTGCGATGGTTTTTAAAACGGTTGTGGCCCTTTCTAATTCCTCGCCTCCAGAACCGACTCCAATATTTAATACAATCTTTTCTAAAAATGGTTTTTTCATTGGATTAGTCCATAGTTCATCAAATTCTTTTTCAATTTCTTTTTGTGCCTTTTTATTCGCTTTTCTTTCAGCTCGACTTGACATTATTTTTCACATCCTCTCATTACTTATTCCATAATTGGTAAATTAATTTCAGATTGTTCTTCTCCAATAATAAATGTATAATCATATAATGTTTCAGTATGTTCAGAATTATGTTGAATTGAAACTCTACTTGCTTTTGGACCAAACCTTTTCAGAATGTTTATTATTTTTCCAACTTGCCCGATATTTTTACCTGACATAATTAATGCTAAATTCCCTTCTTTAAACTTCAATACCTTCAATATTTCTTGTTCTGGGATTGAAATCTTTAAAACATCCATTCTGTTATATACGTCTTCTTTTGGGTTCTTAGGATCTTTTACTCTTATAAGAATATTCCTTCCGTCGTGAAGATTTAACTGAAGATGGCCTCCTTTAATCGTGCTTTTTTGGTTAATTCGGCATAACTTAAAATTACTTTCTGATTGTGTTATTTCATATAAGATTAAACCATGATGGGAATCAGGTAATATTCTAAAATGTTTATTGGATCCTTCAATACTTAATACATCCATCAGACCTACAGGATAACCTTTATCTTTTACAACCTTACCATCAATTTTAAAATTACCTAATCCAATCAATTTTTTTGCTTCCCTATGGTTATCAACGATTTGTAGAAGATCTCGAACGATATGTAATAGGGGTAAACTAAATCGTGAAGGATGTGGGCCAGGGGATGGTTTTACAAAGAATTTACCATGTTTTCTCTTAATCTGTAAAAATTTTGGGGTATTTAACCTTTTTAATGTCTTTTTTTCTCCATGACGTGTCATTTAATATTACTCCTCCGATTTTTTTCCTTTTTTTGGTGATATTAGTCCTTCTTCCTTGAAACCGTAAAGAGCTTTTCTATCAATAATTTTTGCTCTCCAAGGATCTAACTTTTTCTCTTTTTCTAATTTTGTAATAACTATTTTTGATATATGAACAGTAGGATGAAATTGAGTTCCATCAGCTTTATCAAAAGTTACCTCCTTGATTTGTACTCTTAAATCATTCGTAACTTCAATAACTTCTCCCTCAAAATCCTTAAATTCTCCTTTTACTACTCTAACTTGATCCCCTACTCTAATAGGTAATGATTTAATACCATATTCCTCTCTTACAAAATCGGCTACTCTAGTGGATAATAAATTTGATCTATTGTGATTTTTAAAATTAAATAATGCCTTTCTTTGCTTCCGAGGTTGTTTTGATTGTATTTTCATTCCATAACACTTCCATTTCCATTAAATTATTAATGATGAGATCGATGCTAATCGGGGAAATAATTCTGCGGCTTCCCTCGCAATAGGACCTCTAATTTCGGTCCCTTTGGGATCTCCTTCTTTTGTTATTAATACACCCGCATTATCTTCAAAACATAATCGAGTTCCATCTAATCTTCTATATACCATTTTCTGTCGAACTATAACCGCTTTCATAATTGTTCCACGTAAATCTGGACGTCCTTTTTTAATGGTCACAGAACAAACAGATCCTACAGTTGCTTGAGGTAATCTTCTAAGACGTGTTTTTGCATGATCAACATTTATTATTTGAGCGATTTTTGCGCCAGAATTATCTGTGATAAACATTTGAGTACCATTTTGTAATCCATAGCTTGTTCTTGCTCTCACTTGCTTCTTTTTTCCTGTTTTTCTTCGCGTTCCCATTTATTCAGCACCACTCTCAATTTTATCCAATAATATGAATGCCTTTGTTTTAGAGATTTTTCTGCTTTCACCTATGCGTACTAAATCTCCTATATTAATTTCGTTTCTTAGGCATGATGGTAAATGACATGGTAGACGTGAATTACGTCTTTCATATCTTTGATATTTTCTAACAAATTGAACGTAATCTTGCCTTATTATGACAGTGTTTCGAGACTTTTTACTAACTACTACTCCCTTAGTTATTTTTCCCCTTATTCTGGTACTGCCATGAAAAGGACAATATTTATCATCACATTCTCTTACTCGAGGGGGATTCACTCCCGGGATTCCTATATTTCTAACACTCATTATTTTTTTAACCACTTCTTCTTTTTTAAACTTCTCAATCTATTTTCAGGAATACCAATAATATTAATTCCATCAACCTCCAACATTCCTTCCTTAAGAACAAAGCGAAAAATATAATCTTTTTTAATATATTTTTTCATTTCATGATTTTTTATAGTTATTAGCAAATTTTGAGTGTCATCGATTATGCTTCCGATATCTAAAAATCCTTCATTGGTCTTTTTGAACTTAGCTTTTGCATAAACTTTAAATCCAATTAAATCATGATATATTAAGTATTTGGGACTAATCATTTTTGTTCACTTCACTTCTTTTCATTTTTTACAGTAAGAATTCGAGCAATCTGCTTTCTTATCATTTTAGCTTTAGCAGGATTATCTGCAATTCCCCCTCCAGTCTGTTGACTGAAAAGCATCATTAATTCTTCTCTTAATGAGAGTAAAGTTCTTTCTCTCTCTCTCTCATCCATTTCTCTAACTTTTTGAGCTGTAATTAAATCTGTCATTATTTGCACCTTTAATTAAATTATAAATTACTCTCCTTCTTGTTCTTCTTCATCGGGTTCTAATGAGATTTCAGATACATCCTCTTCTTCAACATCTTCAAATAATTCTCTCTCTTCGTCAGTAGGTTCTCGCTCATCCTCAGCAATCTCATATTCACGTTCTATTCTTGTCTTTCCCTTTTTAGCTATTATCTGAGCTTGGGCTTTAGCTAATGCTTCCTCATCGATTTTCACGGTATCACCCATTTTCGTATCGGCTCGCATAATTTTTACAATTATTCCTAATACTCCACTTTTTTGAATACATTGGGCAACACCTTTATCAACACCTACTTGTGCAGGCTGACCTGATTTAGACATCGTACCTGCTCGAAAGATACTAGTACGTGCTCGCTGAGAAGTTACTTTTCCTGAGACAACTACTTCACACCCTCTTGCTCCCGCATCCATTACCTTTCTTAAAATATAATAACCTGCTCTACGATAATGTCTTCCTCTATCAAGAGAATAAGCTAATCTCTCGGCCATAATTTGAGCATCTAAATCGGGATTAGGAACTTCCTCAACCTCTATCTGTGGCATTTCAAGACCGAATTTTTCTTGTAATACATCAGTAATTTCTTGAATTCGCTTTCCGCCCTTACCAATGACGAGTCCCGGACGGCTTGTCTTAAGCGTTATTCTCACACCTAAGGGGGTTTTTTGGAGTTCTACTCCAGCAAATCCTGCTCTTACTAATTCTGAACGTAAATATTCATTAATTTGCATCATCTTGATACCTTGTTCAATGAAATGTTTGGCTAGTGGCAATTGTTTCAACCTGAGTTTTTTTTATATTTATTTTATATTTTTTATATTTCAATTAACTTGGAAATTCATAAATGACAATTTCAACATGACTTAAATGCCTAAATTTAGCGGTGGATCTACCATGTGCGCGAGGGATATAACGTTTTATAATTCTTCCTTTATGAGCAGCAGCGTGGATAATTCGGCATTGTTCGATATCTAAACCTTTATATTCTGCATTAGATTCTGCAGAAGTTAAAATTTCATATACTCTGGCTGCCGCTTTTTGGGGATATCTTCCCGCATACCATTTAAATGGCTTAAGATCTTTTTTGTGTGCTTGTTTTTTCTTATATCTACGAAATGGAACTGATTGTTTTAATTGAATAACCTTTTCTAAGAATGTCTTTGCTTGCTCAACTTTCATACCTTTTATTACTGCACAGATTTCTCTCGCATGTTTAGGCTTTATCCTAAGATCTCTACCTGATGCTTTTGCCAATCTATCAGCATCATACTTTTGTTCTGCAAAAGAGTAACCCCAATTAGGCATCTTTTATCACTTATATTTGAAATTTTTGTTAATTTTTATTGATTGTTGTAATTTTTTATTAATTGATTTTTAATCCGAATTTTTTTAATTCAATACTGGGTAGAGTAGATGACTTTACTTTAATGGCACATATTTACTGGATCTAGTAGCACCAATTCCGGGGGATCCATGCTGTACTCGTTTGCGTGTCAAAGAGAATTCTCCTAAATAATGGCCAATCATTTCAGGTTTGATTTCAACAGTTTCATAGCTCCTTCCACTATAAACTCCTATTTTTAGACCCACCATTTCTGGAAAGATTAACATATCTCTTACGTGAGTGCGTGTTAGTATATCTTTTCCTCTCTTTTTTGCCCGGTAAGCTCGTCTCAATCTTTCTAATAATTTCTTTTGCCGGGGAGGTAACCCTCTTTTTAAAGATCTCCGTGCTCTTGCAGGAAGTAACTGTATAAATTCATCCATGCTCATCTTTTTAAGATCTTCAATCGTAAAACCTCTATAATGGAATTTAAGCCTATCTCGTTCAGCCTCTAAATCTAATTCATCTAGGTCTTCTTCTTCTTCAATTTCTTCTGATGATTCCTCTATTTCTTCTTCAAGTTCTTCTTCCTCATGATCCTCTTCTTCTAATTCCTCATCCGGAGTCATTTTTCCACCAAGTAACTTGTTTTATTTATCTAATTTTAATATTTATTTGCGATTTTATTTTGACGTTGTAAGGAAATTAGTTATCTATTAAATTTTAATTTTATTAAAACAAGGGAAGTAAAAAGCATAAAATTTAAAAGGTTGTAATGTGAACTTCGAGGAAACCTAATAAATCACATATAATTTTTTTTTATCGAGAAATATAGCATCGATTTGATCCTATAGAAGCACATTAAATATAATTATTTGGATTATAGACCCTTTCAATATCCTTCTCATCGAATTTACCACTCCATTCTTCATGAATCTTGACAAAAGCCTCAGGATCCTTATTTGGGTTTATAACACAATGATACATGTTTATTCCATTAACGAATTTATATACATTCTCAACATAATACCATACATTATTTCCATTAATTATTATAGGTTTTCCTGCAAGTATTTCCCATTTTTCAGATCTCTGAGAATGAATTTGAATAGAAATCCCCATTTCAGGTTTGATAAATATTAAATTATGATCAGGATATGTGAATTTTATACTATACCATTTAGATAATGTATCTATATACCCATTAGGAACATTATATTTTTGAGCAAACAATTCTGGGTCAAAATTTTCCTGTTTTGAATGTTCATATTTATAGGGATTATATATGACTTCATGAGTTGAAATATCATCATTATATTGTACTTTAACCACCGTATTCTTCTTGTTTATAATCATATAGAATTTATGAGGGTCTATAGATAAATGTGTGAGGTTTAAATTTTTTGTTATGAATTTGGTATGATTAATAATAAAGAGGTTATCTAAGTCCTCAGAATCAAAAGATATTTTGAGTAATTTAGATCCATTTTTCCTAAGTTCAGACCCCCTCTCTGATCCTATCACTTCCTCATACATTAACGCTCATCTCCTTTAAGGCTTTTATTATATTCGTTAAATCGCATTTCAATTTCATTTTTAAATGGCATAGATTCTTGAGCACCTGTTTTTGTTACTGCAATTGATGCTGCTGATATAGCATATTTTACAGAATTGATAATATTCTCCCCTTGAGAAAGTTTGCTGGCTAAAACTCCATTGAAGCAATCACCGGCGCCTACCGTATCAAGAGCTTTAACTTTAAATGCAGGTAATTTCATAAAAAAATTTTCTTCAATTTGATAAATGACCGCTCCTTTTGGACCTAGAGTAGTAATTATATTTTTAACACCCAATTCAGAAATATTTTTTGATGCCTGAAGTATTCTTTTTTTCGGATCATCGGATAATGGTTTTAGTTTAAGTAATGAATTTAGTCTGAATAACTCTCCTTCATTAGGAATTATTAAATCAAGTTTTTTCAAAATTTCTAAAGGAATAGGCTTTAAGGGAGCAGGATTAAGAATCTTAATAACTTTACCGGTATTCGCTATTTCGAAAATCTCTAAAATGGTCTCTATGGGAATTTCCATTTGAACTATTAGTACAGAAGCGTTTTTTATTATATTCTCCTTTTTTCGTACATCTTCTGGAGTTAAGTTAAAATTAGCCCCTGGAGCCACACTTATAATATTTTCTCCATGTTTATCGATAATAATAAAAGCTATTCCACTTGATTCGTGAGGATCTCTAAAAATGTGTGAGGTATCAATTCCTTCCTTTATTAATTGTGAAATCATTTGCTCTCCGCAAATATCCGTTCCAATCTTTCCAATAAAAATAGTTTCTGATCCAGATCTCTTACATGCAACCGCTTGATTAGCCCCTTTCCCCCCTAGGTATTGCTTAAATTTACCACCTGTTATAGTTTCACCCGGTTGAGGTAATCTATCTAAATATATATTGAAATCCATATTACTTGAACCAATTATTAGCACATAATTACTACTAACATCCATCATTAATTCACCTAATTCTTCAAATTCAAGAGATAATTTTAATTATTATCATAGAACTAGATACTATCACAAATAAATCTAAATAATTCTTACCGAATGGTTTTAATTTAATATATGTTTAAAAATAATATTAAGCAAAATAAACTTGCTTCAAACTATACTTAAATAAAAAAGATTAGAATTCACAGAGGTGTTCAAAATCGCAAAAGATAAAATAATCGGAGCTCTAGTTATGATTCTTGGCTTCCTTATTGCGATTATCTATACCATGGGAAGTATTGTTGATTTATTCTTCCGCACATGGGGCGGAAATCCAAATTGGGCACTTGATCTATTTGGACCAATTGGCAATCTTCTTGATTGGAGACTCTTTGTAGTCGTACCTTTATGGATTATCGTATTATTAATAGCTATCATAGGAATTTGGATAGGATATAGCATGCTAACCACTCCAGCGCCAGTTCCCTTAGAAGAACTCGAAGAGGAACTCGCAGCGGAAGAGGAAGCTGCTGAATCTGAAGAATAAATAATTATCCTTTTTTTTCTTTATTTCTTAACAATTTTAACAATTATTTAAATACAAGACATAAAAAAATAATGAATGATTTAACTATATTAAACATACTAGCCCAAATCTAAAGATATGATTTTTTGGTGGCCATTCGATATCTATTTGAATTTTTCGGACAGTTTCAGTGACATTTATCCCTACTGCTTCCATAGAATACTTTATATCATCTGGATATCTACAAGGAATCCCTTCGTCAATAGTACACTTTTTTCCTTCTTTTTGACAAATTCTGCAATGTCCATCCCATAAAATTTTAATTTCATTATAATCATTTTTGTTTTCTTTTATAAATCGGGCTACCTCTTCTTCTATATCATCCCTCATAAACTCATATCGCTTAAAATATGCATTTTTATTTTTGATTAACTCTTTTTTTACATAAATTAGGAAAAATTTCTTAAATTGCAGTATTTGCTCTTCAAGATATGGCGCTTTAGGGGGACAAGCCCATGAATGATTATAATTAGGGCATTTAAACTTCGGATTATTGCAATAAGTTTGTACTTCTGGATCAAAAACAATTGTATCCTTATTAATCTCTATCCATGGCATAAAAATGGCGTTTTAAAATAATCTCGTTATCATAAAAAAGGTTTCTTTAAAGAAAAGATTTTTTCTTATAAAAAGCATTGAATTCTTATGAGATTTAGCTTATTAATGCCAATTATAGATTAGGATGTATTTTATAATGCTCATCTAAATTCAACTAAGAGTTTTTATAGTCAGATGAAAATAGATAGGTAATGATCATTAATGAAGTAGAAGCAACCATTCATAGTAAGATTGTTTATGTAGGTCCTGCGATGTCAGGGAAAACTACTACCTTGAAAGTGCTTTCAGAATATTATAGGGATAAAGTTGTAAATGATTTTTTGAGTATTGAGAATACATCTGGTAGGACATTATATTTTGATTATCTACTTCTATTTTTTAAGAAGAAAAGATACTCTCTTAAAACTCATGTTTATTCTACGACAGGACAAGATTTTTATGCTATTACAAGACCTGATACAATTAGAAACTTAGATGGTGTAGTATTTATTGCAGATTCTGTCGAAGAAGCATTATCTCGTAATATTTCTTCTTGGAAAGAACTGGAACATTATCTCGGTAATGATTATTTATTTCTTCCCAAAGTAGTAGTATTTAATAAGCAAGATTTATCACCCAAATTTGATAAAAATATATTTTTAACCGCTATTAGAAGTTATAAATACACTAATTTTGAAACCACAGAATCAATTGCTACAGAAGGGGAGGGCGTTATTGAATCATTTAGGATAATATTGAGATTAATATTAGAAACTTCACCTTATTTAAATCCATCTTATCTCAAGCCTAAAAAAAAGCAAGTATTAACTTAATTATTAATATTCAGTGTTAATGCATCCATAATTCTTCAAGATCATCTAAAGCTTGTTCTTTTGCCCATATGATTTCTAGACAAAAATAATCCTTTATTATTTCTGAAAGATAATAAAGATAATCCCGGTTTATCTTGAGGTTCAAGTTTTGGTAAAGAAATTTTATTAATCTTCTAGCAGTAACAGGTTTTGTAATTCCAATATTTTTCAAATATTCGCATATTCTCTGAGCTAACAATATATCAATTTCTTGAAAGTTTAAGTTTTCAGGTTCAATATCAGAGATAATAATATCGATTTTATGATAATTTTTTGGATTGAGATTATCATCTATCTGGCAAATAAATGAATGTTCACATATTTTGAATTTGGGGACAAATATGCTTATATAAGTTTTATCTATGTTTAGTTTGCTTAAAGGAATTCTTAGTTTATCTTTTTTCCTGCAATATGGACATTCCACTGTAATTGTTTTCCAATTTTCACTTTCAAATCGAATGATTTCTGGATATAATAATTTGAAATAATTATTATAAATGTTCAGAAATTCTGCTTGATATCCAGGTGATACTAAACTTAGAGCCGTTTTTCGAAAATTTTTATCTTTAATATTGAGAAATTGAGGTAACCAACTAAGTTTTTTCAAATCATTAGCAAAATCTGAAAGAATGGATTGTTTTGATTTAAGGAATTTAAAAATATCAATATATTCATTTTTAAGATTATCCTCCTTAATAATATACGAGATAAGCATTTGTTCATAACCCCCTCGCGAAAAATTCGAGTTAATTAAGAAAGAATAATTAATTGTATGATATTTTTCATTTGCCAGAATAATACAATGTTCTCTTGTGTTGAAATCTAGTAATTTATCAAATTCAATTGGCTGGTGATCATTTAAATTTTCGTTAGAATGAAAAATTGAGGGGCCAATTATCTGATCGAAATAAGATATAACTAAAAACCAAGAAATTTGCTTCATACATATCAGTTAAGTTTTAGATAATATTTCTCTAAATTCTGCTATTTATAGTTCGCTTAAAATTGGAAGGGAGTCGGTTAAGCTATTAGAACAAATAGATAATACTTTAAATAGAAAGTGAATTGAAATTAATACTTAGGGTTTTTAAATCGATGGTAATTAACGAATAATTATCAATTTCTGTAGAATTTGCTTTTATGGGAGTAGTGGATACAAAAATAGTATTTTTATCTTTATTTATAAATAAAGTATGATGTCTCCCATTAAAATTAGAATTATGATAATTAACAACATGACATTCATTAGCATTGAATAAAAATGCATTTGCTCCTGCTCCTATTTTAACGCGTTTGAATAAATATTCTAAAGATTCTTTTAAAGTATAGTTCTTTTGAATTTTGTCAATAAGATGGCAGAGATATTTTCTTGTATCAAGGGTTGTATTCTTATTAATTATGTCTAATTTAGGATTACATAATTTATTTTCCGGAAAATACTTTATAATTCCATTATGAGTAATTAGGTATTTTTCATGAATACTAATTGGATGGATGCTACTAAAACTTTTATTCCATGGTTTAGCTTTTCTTGCATGAACCAATAAGAATCTAGTTTTAATAGTAGCAAGTTTTTTCCAATCTGAATGATATATAGGATTTATATCTCTTTTTATGATGAGAGAATTGTTATTATGATCATCAATGTAAGCGAAACCCCATCCAAGGTTATGATGACCAAATAAATCATATTTATGTAGATATCTCCAATGACAAGTTTTAATAAATTTTTTCAAAATACTCGAATCTATAGTTAACGGTTCTGTAGAACACTGAAAAAACATACGACACATTAATTGTTATTAATTAATGCAAAGTCAAAAAGGTAATTAATCCATAGAAATACGATAAGCATTAATGTATCCATTATCATGGCAAGTAATTAGAATGTTTGAAACTTTATCAAATTCAAAATCATTAATACATGAATTGTGATTAATTTGAAATAAAATTTCACCATTTAACTCGTTTATTAGAAATAATTCTCCCTTTGTACTGCCAACAAGAACAATTTTAATTCCAAACACTTCAATATAATCGATCTTTTCAACATTTACGTTTTTTAGGTTCCACATTATGTTAAATTTTTGGTCTAAAGCGATAACTTCTGAGGTAAATTGAATGCTTTGTATTGGAATATTCTCGTCAAGAAAGTCAAAAGAATAGGTACTTACTAATAATTTATTATTGAAAATATATGGATATGATAAGCTTTTCCAGACATAATCTACCATCATTAGAGTTTTAATTTCTTCTTTTCTTTCAAGTTCTAATATATGCAATTTTTTATCATCTCCGCCACAGACAATAAAGTTATCTTTTTCGTCCCTCACATAAGAGATCGTTCTAACTTTATTATCAAATTGTTTAAACCAAAGTAAATCACCTTTAAGAGAATCAAAAGATCTAATAGTTCCATCATTACTTGAAGCTATTACTTCAATTTTTTCAACATTATCCAAGCTTGTGAAAATTATTGCGTCAGAAACTCCTTCCTCAAACAATTGTCCCCATATTAAAGCTCCACTGTATGGATTTAATACACGAATACTTTTATCTAAGGAATAAGCGATTATTTCATTTAAACCATCGTTATTTATATCACTAATTAATATACCACTAATAGATGCACCAAATTGGTGTGCCCAATAAGGTATTAATTGAAAATCGTCACTACATTTAAAGATCCTTAATAATCCATCTATTCCACCTAAAATTATTTCCCCTTTATTATCCTTATCGATGTCTTCAATAATTCCATCCCAAATTGCCATTTTTTCCGCAACAATGTCATCGAGTAGTAAATTACCACTAAGGGAGAATAGGAGTATTTTCCCTGATTTGGTGTATGCTAAAACATGTTTTTCTTGACCTTTAATTAGATTTCCTATGGCAATTCCCATTACTTGATCCTTAGTATTGAACTTCCAGAAATTTGTGACTTTCAAGATTATTAATTTGTTTTCTAAAAATTTACACTTTTATTCACTAATAATAAAAAATAATACAATTTATTTACTTTTAAAACCTAATTATAATCTAAAAACTAATTTTATGATCAAAATGTCCGCTGAGAGAAAGATTGATATATTTTCTGGATTAATATTGTTACTTAGTTTTATCGCTTTTATAATGGTGATAATCGGTCCTTTTGCTTATGCTTTTATAGGTGGTTATACATATTATTATTCATGCTTAGACTGCGAAAATAGCACTCCTGGTGATTATAGTTCACAAATATTTATCTTGGTTCTTTTAATTCTTCAAATAATTATTGCTATTAATGAATTACTTCCAAATAAATTCATTAAAAAAGACACTACAAAATATGGTTTATTCATTGCATTCTTAACATTACTTTTTACTATTGTAGGAATTGTATCTTTTGGAACGGCTTATATTGCTTATGATTGGTGGGCAGATATTGGATTTTATGGACCACTTGTCGCTGGAATCCTAAACATACTTTTCTCTTATTTCAAACTTAAAAATAAATAATTATCTTTATTTTCTTTTTTTATGTCGCAATTATAAAAAGATTTTGTATTTATCTTTTTTAGAGAATTATTAAAAAAAAATTATAAAATAAGAAAGAAATTTAAATTTTTTAGACTATTCTCAATCATACTATTAATCATTCATACAATCAAACAATATAATTAAAAAACAACAAAGGTATGAAAAATGTCATTTGGAATCGAAATTGATAAGGATGCTTGCACTGGTTGTGGTACATGCTACGAGGTTTGTCCAAGTGAGTGCTTTGGAGAGCCGGAAGGAGGAAAGGTTAACGTTATTGAGGAAAACCGAGATGACTGTGTAGGATGCAGAGCTTGTGAAACTCAATGTCCAGAAGAAGCTATTACCATTACTGAAGATTAAATAATTCTTCGAAATATTACCTTTTCATTATCATTCTTTTTTTTATTTTTATAACTAGTTCTTTTTTATTGTCTTATTTAAGTATTTTAACATTTTCTAATGGAATCCAACCACGTTCCCCCGTTTCTGAACTAACCCAAGCCCAACCACTTTCTTCCTTTTCAATTGTAAACTCTTGATCCTTAAAGGCTGTCATTTCAGTTGCATCATAATCCTTTAGCATTAAAGCTTTTTTCCCGTCTATTTTTATAAAATTTTTAGGGACCCAACCTGATTTATCAGAATCAATAATCGCCCAAATCCAACCCGACCATTCAGATTGTTTTTCTTCTACTCTTAAATTATCCCCTTTGTTTAAGATTAAGGGATCAGGAAATGATGACACGAAATCCTTTATTACTCTACACCGTCTTTTCTTCATTTTCTCTTCAAAATATTCTTTCAACAAGAAATAAGGTAAATCCCCACTTTTGAGAATTGTATCATGAAAGAACTTTAAATTGAAATTATTACCCATTCTTTCTTCCACTTCCCGTCGTAAATCTGCAATTAGGAGCTTTCCAACGAGATACGACAATTGGTATCCTGGAGTTGTTGTCCATCCCACTACCGCTGCTTTAGCTGCTCCCTCTCCCATTTGGAGTATATTCATTAACATCTTACTAGCATCCGCTATTGATCGTTGCTTACAGTGCAATTGGATATCCAATATGATTTCCATTGCTTCCTGTAATTGCATTCCTGATAATAATTGTTGAGTTTTAATTGGATCATGATGAAATCCTTCTTTTAGCATTAATTCTTCACAATAAAGAGCCCATCCTTCAATAGTTTCATAACTTGGGGACATTTCTAACCCTAACAATCGGATGAGAGGTGCATAAGTGTTATTGCAAGTAAAATCCAGATGATGACCAGGATAGGCTTCATGAGTCATCCAATAAGATATACTTGTATAAGAATGGCGTTCCTTTTGTGTAGGAGAGATCATAAAAATTCCAGGTTGTTCTCGATTAAAATAAGGAGGCGCATCATAGGCAGCAAGAGCAATGATTGGTATAAGGTGGAGAGGAGTTTCAATAATAACTAGCTTCTCTTGAGGGATAGTAGCAAGGTCATGATTTTCTATAAATTCTTTTGCTCGCTCTGCTTCACTCCGAGTGTATTCAAGCACATTCTCAAACGTCGGTATTAGATCTTCTTTAAAAAACTCTTCAATTCCCTCATTAAGCGTTTTAGTAGGATATCTCTCTTTGAGAATTCGTTTCATTTGTTTAAATCCAGAGTTAAATAGCTTAGTTCCCTTTTTCATAAGTGTGTTTCGGTCCCAAGGAAGTTTCCTTAAGCTTAATAATTTATCGAATTTTTCAGGTCCTAAAGCCCAAGCAAATTCATCATTATCTACTGGTAAACTTTTTATCCATTCAATATGGGGCTGGATAACCAAGTTAATCTCTTTAATAGCTTTTAGAAGTGTATCTTTAAGAGATTCAGCAACTTCTGATGTTTTACTATAAGTTTCAGCCAGAATATGTAAAAATTTAGGAGTTGTTTGTATTTGTTCTAAAGCTAAATCTCTCCATACTAGTGGGATCGGAGTCTCATCAAAACGAGATTGAAAATCCTTTAAATAATTTGGTAAATTTGTTAAATGGACTATGAGAGCTTCTGCTACATCGTTAGTTGGGCCCTTTCGTTGGAATAAAAGATAAGCAATTTCTTGAAAATACGCAAATCCATTAGGGTCTTTTTTCCATAAGGGAAATGCTTCATGCATAAACCGGTTAATATTATGATTGTATTCCATTGCTTTTAGTGAAATTTGGTTTTCGAAATTTAATTTTTCACCGTCTAATTCTTTAATTTCATCAATCCATTGACGGAACCATTTAAGATTGTCCTCTATGTGTTCTTTCGTTCCTGATTCTACTACTTTTTCATATTCTTCTTTACCAAATTTGACAGCAATTCTAGGATTACGCTTAAAGTACTCTTCTATCCCTCTATTGACTAATTTTTCGAATTTTTGGTTCTCATCCATTATCTTTTCATCTCATAAAAAAATATTGATTTAAAAAGCAGAGTTCTTTATTTTAGATTCAAACCCATATATACATTAAAGTAAAGATATATTTAAATTTTGTAGAAAAATTAATTTTGAAAGAGAGAAATACAAGAAAGGAAATAATACGTTTTATACGAATCTTCGTGAAACCTCTCTTTCACGAAATTTGATGCATATCCTCTTGATATGGTGATATATCTCGAAATATTATTTAGATGTTCTAAAAAAAGAAAGAGTTTTACTTCAAAGATCAGCACATAAAAAAATTATTAATTCCTTTATATAAATTAAAACTTCTTTTAATCGAATATTCTCGTTTACACCATGTTCATTAGAACCAGTGTTTCCTAATCCATGGAAAATTATATCATCGGTTTTAAGGATCTCTGAAACGAATCCCATATCGGTAGAACCAGAAGCTCCTATTATTCTAATCTCATCTTCACTGATTTTTTGAACTTCCATCATAACTTTCTTTAATCGTGTAATATCTGGAGCATTTGGATTAGTTACCATTGGAGGATACCCCAGATTAAAAGCCACTTTTACATTGAGTAAACTACTTTTAATTTTACCTTTTTCAATAGCTTCCATAATTTCCTTTATCACATCATCAATGTTTTCATCAGGAATATATCGTCTATTAATTGTTAGAGTACAAAGGCCTGGAACAATGTTAGCTTTGGTTCCTGAATGGATAATATCCAAATTAAACATAGGATACATGTTTCTCTTCTCTCCAGTTCCCAAACGTGGTAATCCGGGAATATTTTTGCTTTCACGCTTCTCAACAATCTTTTTTAATTTCATCAATTCATTAAGAATAGGAATAGTCTCTTCTAAAGCATTAATCCCCATAAAATTCATTCCAGAATGACAACTTCTCCCTATTGACTCTACTACCACGTTTATAGCTCCAGCAGTGCCGATAGGAATAACAGGGATTGTGACACCTTCCATACAGAAGACTGTACCTTTAATATACCCTTTTTCAGCAAGATATCTAACTCCTGGCCAAACACCTATTTCCTCATCTGTACAATTTACTATGGTAATATTATACTTTGGAGTTAGATGCAATTTTTCCATAATTTGTAAGGCTAAAATTAAACACACCATAGCCCCTTTCATATCAGATGTTCCTCGCCCGTAAATTTTTCCACTTTTAATCATTGTCGCTTCAAAAGGAGGGAAACGCCATTTTTCTTTTCCATCATTAGGAGCAGGAACTACATCCATATGACCATAAAACGTTATATCTTTATCTTGATTATAATTTTTGGTGGCAATTAAATTAATTCTCGGTCCCACTAAAGGTTCAGGAGTTTGTTTTACGAGATCTTCTGGGACAATTACCTCTTCCAAGGAAAATCCTAACTTTTTAAAATAAGTGGTTAATATATCCACATATTCACGATATGAGTTCCCAGGAGGAACAGTTGTATCAATAGCAATTAAACTTTTCATTAGATTCATAATATGATCTCTTGCTAAATTATCCACTTCAAGATAAATCTCGTCTAAATTTACCATTTTAGTATAACCCTTCTATAATGTTATTTTTATAATTTTAAAAAAGTATTATTGCAAAATGAAATCTCACTCTGCTTAAAAAACCTTAGAAATCCCCACAAAGAAAAGCAAGAATTTCCTTGATGAATTTTTTCATATCCTTGATTCTAATATTTTCATTAACACCATGAGTATTTGATCCACCATATGTTACCCCCCGAATTATAATATTCTGAGTATTTAATAATTGAGCTACAAACCCAACATCAAACGTAATAGCCATACCTTGTTTCCGAATTTTATTTTCTGGAATATTATGAACCTTTATGATGATATTTTTAATTTTTTGGACATCAGGGGAATTAATATCAACTTTAAATGAAGGATAAGAATAATCAAACCGAACTTTGACATCCAGTGCATTACTCTTCTCTTTACCTCTCTCTATTGCATCCAATATTTCCTTTTTAACGTCTTCATATTTTTCATCAGGGATAATTCTCCTATTTATAATTAAATGACAGATTCCGGGGATGATGTTAGATTTTTGGCCAGCTTTTATTACGTCTAAGTTTAATAGAGGAGTTAAATTCTTTTTTTGAGCGACTATTGAATCTGGAAACCCTGGGATATCCTTACTTTGGCGAGATTCCACATTTTTCTTCAGTTTTAGTAGTTCAACTAAGATAGGAACCATAGCTTCCAAAGCGTTAACACCCATAAAGCTTAATCCTGAATGAGAACTTCGTCCTATAGTTTCAATTTCAACATCTAAATTTCCTGCAGAGCCCATAAGTAGGATAGGATCAACTGAAAAATCCATACAAAAAATTGCTCCTTTCGCATAACCCTTTTCTGCCAAGTATCTGGCGCCGGGGTAAAATCCAAGTTCTTCATCGGTACAACTTAGTACATTGATATTATAGTTCGGAACAATGTTAAAATCTTTTATAATTCGAAGTGCTAAAATTAAGCAAACCATTGCTCCTTTGTTATCGCCAACACCTCGCCCAAAAATTTTTCCACCTTTTAATGTAGGTTTAAAGGGAGGGAATTTCCATTTATCATCTCCTTGATCAACCGCTGGAACAACATCCATGTGACCAAAAAATGAAACTTCTTGTTTTTGCCCAAAATCTTTTGTTGCTACAAGATTAATTCGAGAGCCTTCAATATTGTAGGGTATTTGGTTTATCAAATTATTTGGAAGGATAACCTCTTCTAATGTATATCCTAATTCTTCAAATATTGGACAGATTGCATCAATATATTCCCTATATGAATTTCCTGGTGGAACAGTAGTGTCAATGCTACATAATGTTGTTATTAATGACATAATAGTCTGTTTATCGATCTTATCGACTTCTTCAAAAAGATTTTCTAAGCTAATCATGATTTTATAATAATTATAAAGTTTATGTAGAGAAAACGTAAGATTTTTTTAATATTTAATTAATCGAAAGAATTTGCTTTATTTTATGACAAGGTTTATAAAAGTAATTTATTTTTTACCATAATAATATTTTACCACATTTTTTACAAATTCCTTCATTAATTTGCATATTAAGACAATTTTGGTGATACTGAGTACCACAAGATTGGCATTTATAAATCTTACCAGTATAATCGCCAAAATCATAACCACAATACTCACACTTATTTGCAAAAGAAAAATTGTTATCGTTTAAATTAACTTCTACAATTTGAGTGGTCCCTGTTAATGCTGAGTTAGCATTAGAAGGAATAAGGTATTGATCATTTTGAGGCATTTGTGCCCATTGATGTTGTTGCGAAGGTTGATCTTGCTCCCAATTAGAAACATAACCGGGAGCTGGTTTTTTGGATATCCCTATCTTCTGAGAGATTTTCTCGTCTAAAATGTTAGTTAAAATTAAAGCTGAAGCGTATTTACCTTTAACACCCCCTTTTTGTAAGTGAGTATGGGAAATCATATGAATCACACGCCCACCTGTCTTTCCATAATCAAAATAACAAAATACAGGAGCTTCACCCCATTTTTGTTTGATTTCCCAAGATACAATTAATACCTTAACTTCAGGATTTAGTACTTGAATTGGAAATGATCTCGTTTCAAGCCACCATTTGAATTCAGCGTTTTTAGCATTTTTTGATACTCCTTTTTGCCATTTATCTTGCTGTATTTCACTTATAACTCCTTCTAAAAAAGGGTGATTTTGCTCAAGAATTTGACATGATACTACAGCATCTGCAGTTTTTGCACCATTCCATCTTATAAAACCAGGAAAAATTACTTCAACAATGTGTTTAATTGCCCAATCTGTCGTAATTAACCACCCTCCTTTAAGTGAAACATACTCACTAACTCTTGGTAATGCAGAGCTAGGAATTTGATCTCCAGGGCATCCTATCAAAACAACATCAAAGTCACCAAGATTGTATTTCATAATTTCCGTTGGTTTGATTGTTTCATGCTTTGCAGCATACATATGGTCTACCACTTTTTTTGGTTTCTCATAACGACCTTCGATTGCTAAGATTTTACCGTGTTTTTCAACAGCCTCTACAACATCTTTCTTATTTAAAGCTTCCATTTTCCGTTTTTTTACTTCAGAGTATAAATCCTTCCAGCTACTCATTTATTCATCATCTATTTTAATGTTATAAAGAATTTAATGTTATTTTTATAAGTAATAAAAGATATTACATATTTATATTTTCATGGAAGTCGTTGAATATGGAAAATTTAAAAGAACTAGGAGATCCTCAAGAATTTTGGGAATATATTTACGCTATATCCAAAATTCCACGATGTTCTGAACATGAGGAGCATATAAGGAATTTTGTCTTAAATGAGGCTGAAAAGATGGGTTTTGTTGCTGAAAGGGATGAAATTGGAAATATTGTAATAAGAGTTCCTTATCCCTCAGCTATCGAAAAAGCTACTCTAAAAGTTGTGTTACAATGCCATATGGACATGGTTTGCGAAAAAAATGAAGGACTTGACCATGATTTTTCTAAAGATCCTTTAAAATTAAAGTTAATTGAAATTGAAGGTGAAAAATGGTTAACTGCTGAAGGAACTACTCTCGGGGCGGATAATGGTGTAGGGATTGCATACAATCTTGCTATTATGAAAAAAGTGTATGAAGGGAGTTTAGATCTAGGACCTCTTGATTTAGATTTATTATTCACAGTTGATGAAGAACAAGGGCTAACTGGTGCTAGTAAAATGAATAAAGGCTTAATAAGCGGAAAGTATTTGTTAAACCTTGACTCTGAAGAAGATGATAAATTTACAATTGGTTGTGCTGGAGGTAGAGTTTTTACAATTGAAACTAAGCTCGAAGAAGAACAACTAATTGAGATTCAAGAAAGTCTAACAGGGATGAGAATTGATATTTTTGGACTGATTGGAGGACATTCAGGTACTGATATCAATAAAAGAAGAGGAAATGCAATAAAAATATTAGTAGAGATCTTATGGAAACTCAATACCAAATTTTCAATTTATATCCAATCATTAGAGGGTGGAAATAAATCTAATGCTATTCCAAGAGAAACTCATGCTATTTTATATATTAACAAAGCACAATCTACTAAAATAAAAGAGTTTATTGAGGAGATTTTCTCGAATATTAAAAAATTATATTTTGGCACTGAATCAAACTTAGCTATATCTATTGAAGAATTAGATGAAATTGATGGAACAACGGTGTTCAGTAAGCAATTCCAACTTAAATTCATAAATATTTTACATCTAATGCCGAATGGCCCTGTTTACTTACATCCTACTAGTAATGGATTAGTACATACTTCTTTAAATTTAGCTTCTATTCATACTTTAGAAAATTCTATAAAAATACAAATTAGCACTCGAAGTTTAACCGAGTATGATAAGGATGTGTTATTTGAAAAAGTTCAAACACTTTTAGGATTATCTCACTTAGATGCAAATATAATTATTAATACAGTATATCCTTCCTGGCCTCCAAATTTTCAATCTGAACTGGTAAAAAAATCAAAAAAGATATACTATGAAATCTTTAATGAAGAAGTTACAATCCAAGCGATTCACGCGGGATTGGAATGTGCATATTTTGCGGATTATTTTCCAAAAATGGAAATGATCTCACTTGGTCCAAATGTAATTGGAAATCATTCTCCAGATGAAAGATTGAATGTTCAAAGTGTGGTAAAAGTATGGAAATATTTGATAGCGTTATTAAAAAACTTGATTTGAATTTCTAACAACATTTTCTTTTCAAGAAAAAAATTTTAATGCTAAAAAAGTTTATAGAATTAAGAGGAAAAAATATTTAAAATTATTATGCAGAAACAAACATCAAATAAAGAAGAAGTAAGTGGATCAGAAACGATCTTTGAAAAAATAAAGGATAAAACACCTTGGATTTTTGGAAAAACCTTAAAAAAACCAAAAATTTTATTTCCTAGAATGAATAGAGGGAAAATGGATATCCCGTTACCAGGTAAATCTATAGCTGTGATTGCTGTTTATGTTGTATTGTTTCTTCTCCAAACAGGGATCGTTTATTTAATTTATCGTGATCCTCCTGCGTTAGGAGCAGATCCTACTACAGGTGATCCCCTTTTTCTCTATCCTGATATTAATGAATCATTTATTATCGAAGGAATTGTAGCTTCAATATTTATATTTCTTTGTTCTGCAGGATTTATAATGCTATATCAAGCATCTAAATATGTGTACAATAAAGCTATAGCAATAAGAATTTTGGTTGTGGGAATAGTTTTGATCTTAGCTGCTTTTGGAGCTTTACAAGCAATGACGAGTATAAAATTGGGTGAAAGACTCTTCAACATCTAATTTTTGACTTTGTTCTCTTTTTAATATAAAGTTAGATATTTTTATCTAAAATAGTGTAAGGAGTAAATCTTAATTTGATAAGATGGGTCGAGAAATAAAAAAAAAGAAAAAATTGGTATTTCACTAAAAAAAATTTGAATGATTTTTAACCTAATGTTGCAATATACTTCTCATAATCTGATTTAGAAAGTAAATTACCTTTTTCAGATCCCCAATTCGAGGGTTCAATTTTATAGAGCCAAGCCGCAAAAGCATCTTCATTTATTTTTTCTGGTTCATCCATTAAGGCGCTATTGATTTCAGTTACATTACCGCTAACGGGGGAATAGATGTCTCCAACCGCTTTTGAGGATTCTACAGTCGCATCTATTGGATCTGAAGTTGGTTCATCGCCATCCATAGTTATTTGTTCGAGAGTTGCACCATCAAGAGCATCTAAATCAACAAAACTTATTTCTCCCAGCTGCTCAGCAGCATAAGGAGTAAGTCCTACCGCAAATGTTTCATCATCAAACCATTGATGAGTTTTTGTAAACCATTTCGCCATAAATTATCCATCTCTTTCTGATTAATTTTAAAATTATTAAATAATTGAATTTATGTGAATAATAGAATTAATTATATCAATAATATAAAATTTTTTTATTAAATTAAATCTCATTAAACAATTTTTCAAAGGTATGGTCCAAAATAATATCGAAAAATTAAATTTTTATCCTCAATTTAAGAAATGGTATTTCAAAATATTACGAGCCTTTAAATTTGATTATCAAGACGATATTCGTGCCGCTGAAATTTTATCAGAAATACTTAATGAAAAAAGTAAGTTCTGGAATCCGTTGGAGGTGTTTAATTCGTTTCAGAATTATATTCAATCGAAAAAAATGTTATTTATTTATGGATGTGGACCTAGCCTTGAAAAGACAGTAATAAAACTAAGAAAAGTTTTAGGGGACAATTTTTTTTCTAATGTAATAAATTTCGCGGCAGATGGTGCTTCAGTATTTTTAAGAGAGAATCAAATTCCTCTTGATGCAATTTTTACTGATTTAGATGGGATCTCAAAAAGGGAGTTTGAATTAGCGCAATATGTAGTTATACATGCTCATGGAGATAATATCGATAAAATTATTAAATTTAAGGATGAAATTCTTAAATTCAAAAACCTAATAGGTACTGTACAAGTAAACCCAACAAATATTACAATAAATCTTGGAGGATTCACTGATGGAGATAGAATTCTCTTCTTTTTAAGACCTTTATTATTACCTTATCATAAAATATTCTTAATCGGTATGGACTTCAATAGTTGGGTAGGAAAATATTCTAAACCTGAATATAAAAAGATTCAAAAAGCAACAAGTATAAAACGAAAGAAGCTTAAATATGCCTTAAAATTATTAAAATGGCTTCAAGGGTTAATTAAAAACGAATTAATTTTTATAAATTCAAACTTAAAATCAAAAAAGTTTAGAAATATATCAATTGAAGAATTTATTAAATCTTGGAGTTAATTAAGATATTATTTAAATTTTGTAATCTTTAACACCACTTTTGGTTATTTTATATAATACTTTTTTTTCTGGAAACATGGAAGATTTAACATAATGAATATACCCTTTGTCTTCTTCTTTATAACTTAAATATAGAAACTCTGAAAAGAAATGATTTAAAAATTGTTGACCAACAGGAATTTCTTTAATATTCGAATCTGCTGAGAAACTAGGAGATATTTGAGCCGTCAAAAGTGTTATTAAATTATATTTATTAGTAAGATTATTAACTTGTTCCAAGATACCATAAAAAAGAGATTTAGTTTGATAATTTGAAAAATGTTTGCTACCAATATCCAATCTATAATAGTTATTTATTGAGTCAATTATTAGTAATTGAATCTTATGACTAATTATAATATTTTCTAACTCATTTAATTTTAGTTGTAATGCATTATTACTTAGAATTTTTGATACTAAAATATTTTTTAAAACATCTTCACTTTTAAGGTTTCTAGTTAATGATAATTCGTTAACTCTTTCGGGGCGAAAAGTATTTTCAGTATCTAAAAAAACTGACTTAATAGAATTATAATAAGCTTGAACACAAATATGGTGACAGATTTGTGTTTTACCGGTCTTATTTGCACCAAAGATTATATATGAATTTTGAGGATAAAATCCTCCGTTAAGAACATTATCAATATTTTTTGATCCAAACTTGATATAAGGTATATGTTCTTCATTTTTTTGGATATTATTGAGCATAATTTTTTCAGTATATACTTGAGTATGCTTCAAATCACGTAAAAAAACATTATTGTAATTCATTTTATATTACAATCTTAATTTTTCCTTTTTCCTATTTTAAATATAGGTTAATGATTATTAAAATATTAAAGATAGATCAATAGACTAAATTTAAATAGAAAAATTAATTTTAGAGTAATTCTAAAATAATAATTATAGTATTGTTCAATTATTAATTTAAATTTTCTAAATAAAATTTAATAACTTTTAAAAATGGCAAAAAAAAAGAAGGAAGTCTGTCCTTATTGTGGAAATAGTTTTGCTTATCTAAGTCGCCATAAATGTAAAGTAAAAGATAGAGTTGAAGGTTCAGAAGATTCTGATAAATCAGACGTAGAACGAAGAGAAGAACGGAGAGAGGAAAGAAAAAAAGAAGAAGGACGAAATCTTCGAAGAAGTGAAAAAACGGTATTAGATATTATTTCTAAAGAAAAGGAAGTTTATTTTGAAGATTTATTAAATTTAACTAATTTAAATCTTATCGAGCTTGATAAAATATTAGATGTTTTAGAACTTCAATCAAAAATAAAAGTAAATCGAGAATTAATAGATGCCTCATGGACAAAGCATATTTCATTAATCGAAGAGATTAATGTAGATGTTAAAGATCTTAAAATAGATCCTAATAAAATAGATTTCATTTTAGATATTTTCTCATATCAACCGTGCTTAACTTGCCCTTTTTCAAGTAAATGCAATGATACAAATGTGGATCAATTTAATCCTCACCATTGTATATGGCTTTCAGAATGGATTAATGAGGCCCTAGAAGGAAGAGTTTATAGAGTAAATTTTGATGAAATTCAAACAGAATTAGTAGAATAATTATTTTTTTTTTAAGCCTATAAGATAAATCTCATTACTTTTTTTATTTGAAGCCCTAGGTTTAAAGCTTTTCACAATTACAAAAGTTTCTTTCATTTTTTTGAAGAAGTTGTCAAAATCAGCACCCTGAAATAATTTAACCACTAAGCTTCCTCTAACTCTTAAATATTTAGAGAGTTTAATAATTTCAAGACATAAATTTACCTGTCTTGATTGATCACTGAACTTATTACCAGATTTATTGATACTTGCGTCAGAAATTATCAGATCAATCTGGTTTTCATTAAAATATGTTTCAATCTCATTTTTAAATTGAGGATTAGTTAAATCCATCTTTATTACTTTAATACCCTCAATAGGAGTTATATTCTTTGTATCCACTCCCATTATTTTATAATGATCTCTATGATAGTATTGATCTTTATATCTCCCAATATTGTCTTCGGCATATTTTTTAGCAACCTGTAACCATGATCCGGGAGCACTACCTAAATCTAATATATAAAAAGACCTTTTAAAAATATTAAATCTATTTTGTAAATCTATAAGTTTATAAGCAGAGCGTGCTCTATAACCTTCTTTCTTAGCTTTATTATAATGGTATTCTTGTCCATGTTCTTGAGGATTTTTTGACATTTTTAACTATTATTTAAAATGATTGGTATGAAATAAATTCTTTAAATCAAAGATATTTAAGTTTGTTTTAATCGATGTGAAATCAAAATGAGTCCGTGAGGCTTGATATCCTAAATTTCTAATGCCTTCAATTATATTTTCTAATTTCGGTACTACCTTTATTTTAAGCTCCTTACATAATTTATGGACATTATAATAAGAAAAGGGCATATTAATCTCTTCTCCTATGTAATTTAGAATTTTAGCCAATCTTTTTTTATTTGGCAGATTTAACTCTTGATTTAATTCTGATATCAATTCTATAAATTCTTTTTGATGAATCTCTCCGACCCATAAAGGACCCGCATAAGATATATCATTTTGAGAATTACAACATAAGCATTCCAATTCGGTGTTAATAATATTATAATTTAGGATTCTTCGAAATCCACATTTATTACAATGAATGATATAACCATAATTATCAAAAGATTCATTAATTTTTTTGATGTTTTTAAAAGTTAAACAGAAAATGCGTATGAAATGTTGGGAATAGAAGGTTAATAGGGGAATTATTCCTAATCTATTTACATTAGCTATTCTTGCTGTAAAATGTAGTAAAATTCTTGCCCCAATTTCTTTAGAATACTCATTGTAAAGCGATTTTGATAAATATTTACGAAAGCATGCATCCGGTTTAATTCCAAACAAAACTGCTGTGTCAGTAGCAGTTATACAAATAAGACTCATGCTTTTTTTGAGTGCTTTAAATGCTGCATCAAGATATATATTTGGTGTCCCAAATGGATCAATTGAAATAACGTCTGCTTTCCCCGAATTATCTGATTTTAACATGTGGTTCTGATTAATTTCTGAAAATAAGAAATTGGCATCTTTATTTGATATAACAATCTCTATATTTGAATTATTTAATTGATTTAGATGTAAATTCTTTTCTATTAGATTTAGAGTAATTGGATTCATATCATTTATGTAAATTTTCTTAATTCCTTTACATTCTAATGATATTCTTATTGATCCGATTCCTGAAGCAGCCATAGAATCAACTATAGTTATTGGTTTTTGATTGTATAAGTTTTGATAAGCCAACAAAGATAAAATAGTTATATCTCTATTTATTATCATTCTTTTGTTATAAAATACATTCATAGATTTGGAAGGAATTTGTTCTGCATCATTCTTATGAATATAAAAATTGGCTAATCCTTCCTTTATTTTAATATAGTTTTGATTATCCATAGTTTTGAGATCAATATATGAAATTCTAAAAATCAATAATTAATTTAATCTTTATAATTTTAAAAAGAGGCCAACTGCTTTCTTGTTGCCGAGTAGTCCTCCACAAGTCTGAGTATGAATTTTTGAAACATTAAATTTTGTTAATAATTCTACGTCATTTATGTATTTCACATTATCTTGTTCTTCAATTATAAAAAATTCACCACCGAGTGTTTTTATAATAAAAGCTAATGGTAGCCACTCATAGTAGAGTCTTATTTTTGCTTTTCCATTCTGTAAAAAATAAGAATAAATTCCACCATAATTTATTATGGCATGGAAATCACCTACGAAACTTCCACTATACCTATCTTTAAATTGTTTTTTAATTAACTGTTGTTCATATTCTTGACATTTCTGACTCCATAATCGTGAATCTCCTCCTAAACATCTTATTCCTCCTTGAGCAATATCGGGTAAAGATTTTAATTCTTGAAAGACATAGTGATAAAATGTCATACTATAAGGGGAATTATCAAGAATGAATTCTGCTACTATTTCATTTATTGCTAAAATCAAGTTAGTAAAAATACCATACAGTACGTAAAAACTACATATTATTTGTCCTTGTTCATTATAGATGCCGACAATCGTTCCAACGGTCCTATTAACTTTAACATTCGATGATCCATCAACTGGGTCTACTGAAATACCAAATTTACCATCTCCTAATACTGGTTCTGCCTCTTCAGAAGCAATAAACAGAAAGTCATTATCACTCTCTTGAAGAGCTTTCAGTATTATACTGTGAGTTAAAATATCTTCATGAATTTGCTCTTCTTCATAAATATTCTTTCCTTTTTCACTTGTCTTTTTAATGTTCATTCTATGTTCAATTTCTCGTGAAGTAATACCTCGTTCTAATAATCCTCGAATAGGAATAGTTGCTTCGGCAATTGTTTCAATAATATTAATCAAGGAATTTCTATACGCTATCTTTTGGGGGACATTTTTATCTAACCACTTTGATAATTTAACTTTTTCACTAGTTTGAGGCATCTTATTATTTCATTTAAGTAAGTAATTTTAATTCAAAAATTATCATTTAGTATTATATAATATTCAAACCTATTTCTAATTTTTATATGGAAATTTACAAACCGAAATCTCTCAAAATCTTTAACCTTAGAACTAATAATTACCACTTTTTTAATTATTAAAACCATTAGAACGAAGAGTTTGCGTAAATTCATCTTTAGAATGGTTATTTTTATCAAAAAGAATAAATTTTCGTTCATTGAGCCTGTTAGTTCTTTCAATTTTCATAGAATGGGGCACCCAGTAATCCATTACGTTTCCACCAGCCTCAACTTGTATTATTTCACCATCAACTGATTTCTTACTCATTTCATTAATAATGACTATATTAATTCCATAATTTTTATTCAAATAAGCAAGATTACCTAAAATCGTATTCAACTTATAATTTAAAATGAAGTTTTTATCTTTTTTTTCTTGGTTTAATTCTAATCGATACAAATCAGTAAGTGAATCGATTAGGATTAAGTTGATTTGTTTATCCTTGCTTTTATTATTCTGAAGTACATAAAATTCTAAATTAAAGGAAAGTTGATAAAGATCATTAAAATCAATAGAATTAATCAATAATATCTCTGATAATACTTCTTTTAGTTGTTGTCCGAATACATTTTTAATTTTCATAAAAGGAAGATTAGGTTTACTATAGATAAAAATACTTTTATAATTGTTTATTTTATTTTGGAGTAAAAGTTGTAAGGATAATATCGTTTTTCCTACTCCAAAATCGCCCCAAATTGAAAAAATTCTCTGGTTTCCTTTTTGGATTCCAATAAGATTTTGAAAAATTTTTTGGAGCATAATTCTAAATACAAATTTTTAATTTTATCATTGATTTATATAATTAATTTGAGTAAGAAACCTTTATATATCTTAACAGAGAATCTTAATTTTTTTTATAGATTAAAAAAGGAACTAGATAGAAATAACATCAAATATAAGATTTTAAATATTGGAGGGAAGGTCCCAGCTTTTTCTTCAATCATTCTTTCCACTTTAGATGAAACTTCTTATTGTTATGATGAAATAAATGATCTTGTTGTGCTTCCTTATTCAAAAACTCAAAACTTTGAGCAATATATTTTACAAGTAGTTGCGGCCTATAGAATTGGTTATAAAGAACAGTATTCAAATGTGATGTTTTCGATTGATCCTGGTACTAAATATATTGGTGTTGCTACCTTCATAGATGATTATTATTTAGAATCTCGTACATTTTATACCAAAGAAGATACAGTTGCATATATTAGAAAAATTTCAAATTTACTTCGATTTAGTGGTTCAAAACCAGTAGAACTTTATTTTAAATTTGGAAGTGGTGTTTTAGGACTAAGTTATGAGATCATTCAAGAGTTATTTTCTAAATTGAATAAGGAAGCCATAAAAAATGTCTACTTAGTAGATGAGATCAGTACTTCTAAGAATAGATTGACACTTAATAATAAAAAGGTTCCTAAACATGAATCAGCAGCAATCCAGCTTGCTTTAAGAGGGGGGTTAAAGATTAATGAGTCGAATTTTGATCAAATCTTTAAAAAGGTTAAATATGAGCAAATTAAGAACTTTTCTGTAAAAAAAGATTATTTTAACCGGTTGAAGGATCAAAATATCGATATTAAACTTATTGCTGAAAAAATATTGAATGGTAATTTATCTCTTAGTGAAGCAATGAACATCATTAATAGTTATTTTATAGAATAGCAAATATTTAATTTGATGAATTAATACTTATGGTTAAATAAATCGATTTTTAATTTTGATCTGATTGATTTATTTTATTAGGGGATTTTTTAAATACAGTTTGATAAATAATTAAGCCCCAAATATGATATTCGTTATTTAAAAATATATTACTTTGAGTTTGCTGAAATGATCCGATTTAAAGGGATTGACATTTTTAGAGGTCTTTGTATTTTTTACATGACTTTCGGGCACATGCTACATTGGTGGCTTTCAAAAACAGATTTTTGGCTTTATGAGTTTCTATGGAATATTGGGGCGCCTATTGGGGGTGGAGGATTTTTATTAGTCTCTGGTTTAAGTGCTTCACTCTCATATAGAAAGCAAATTGCAAAAGCACAAAATTCTAATGAATATGATATAAAAAGAGCTAGAAATGAATACTTGTTGAGAGCTGTAGAAATTTTTATAATATCTACAATTTGGAATACGTTTGGTTATCTTTATTTAGGATTACCAGGAATTTGGTTATGGTTTGTGCTACAAACAATATCGGTTTCTCTTTTAATGGCATGGCCTTTATTTAAAACTACTAAATCGTTCAGGCTATTAATTTGCTTCTGTTTTTGGATAGGAAACGAAATAATTCTTGGTTTATTATCACCTCATTCTGGTGAAGAGAATGTTCTTGGGGTTTTCTATTTTATTTTATATAACAGTCCAGAACAAAATGTAATTTTAGGATATTTTCCATTTCTTCTTTTAGGAACCATTTTGGGGGATATCTTATTTGAAGCAAGCAATATTAAAGATCCAACTGCACAATCAATTTTTTTAAAGGCTAAATTCATTAAAACTAATGGATTTAGCGGATTAGTTTTAATTTTATTAGGGATTTTTCTAAATTATCCTGCTTTTATGAATAAAGAGACTTTCTCCTCTCACATGTTCATAGTTGGGATTGAACTCATTATTATTTCATTCTTGATATATCTAAAAGATCTTAAAAATTATAGGTTTAGAAAGAAATTTACTTTTTTTGAGTATTATTCATACTACTCCTTTACGATTTTTCTTCTTCACCATCTTCTATTCTTTTTATTTCAACCGCAGTTTAATGCTTTGGAAATTTGGTTATACATTGTCCCAATCATGAGTTTGTGGACGATATTATTTCGGTTTATTTATAAAAAGGTGGGGAAATATGCTTCTGTTAAATTTATATTTAACAAAATAGCAGTTAATTTAGCTAAAAAAATGGAAACAATTAGTCTTGGTAATTTGAGGAAGTTAAAATCTATAAAGAAAATTGAGTTTGTTTAAATTTTTTGAACTCTGTGATTTTTTTAAATTGAATCTAATTTATTTTATTGAAAAAAGTTAAAAAGTGAAAATGAGTAATTGAAACTTATGAAATTTAAACCCAGAAGATTTAAGAGTATAGATATATTCCGAGGGATGTGTATGGCTTGGATGTTTTTAGGCCATTTACTCGATTGGTGGCTTAAACCTGAATACTTTTTCATTAGAAATTCAGCTCACATGTTATTAGATTCAATTGGAGCTTCTGGGTTCTTATTTATTTCAGGAGTGAGTATTACCTTATCTTATAGGAACCAGATGTATAGAGTTGAAACGTTAAAGAGAATCTCATATTTTCGAATTAGACTTTCATATTTCATCCGTAGTTTATTATTACTTTTGATAGCCTTTTTATATAATACTGCTATTGCAGTTTCAATAAAAAATCTTTCTTGGATTTGGAGTTGGTTTATTTTGATGACTGCTGCCTTTTCTTTGATGATGATGTGGCCACTTTTTAAAACTCCAAAACTTGTTAGGATATTAATAGGATTTTTTTTATGGTTCTTGAGTGCTTATCTTTATAGTATTTTATCCCCTTATCAAGGCAACTCAAATTTATCAGGTATTTTCTACCATATCCTTTTTAACACTGTCGATCAAGATCCCTTTATAAATTTCTTCTCATTTTTCTTGTTTGGAACTATTTTTGGAGAAGTTCTCTCATCTTCTAATTTTGAAGCAGATAATGAAAAATTTAAAAGATATTTAAATAAACATATCATCAAGCCTTCCTTATTAATCGGTCCTTTGTTAATTTTAACCGGAGTCGCCCTAGTTTTCCCTAGTTTTCTAATAAGAAGTAGTCTATCTTGGTTAATCTACACTTTAGGAATTGATATTACTATTTTAGTGATATTGATTTTTTTTGAAGAAAATGGATTTTTCAATACTAAGAAAAGTTATAGATTTTTGTTTTACTACTCATATTATTCATTTACTGTTTATTTAGGACATCATCTATTATTCTTTGTTTGTGTCAATTGTTTTAATGCTGTAAGCATATGGATCGCCGTTATTTTGACATTCATTTTATTTGGTTTAATCTTAAAACAGATATATAAACTATGGGGTTGGAAAGCGTCAATAAAGTCAATAATTGGCCGTTTAAGTGCTTATCTCGCTAAGAGAATTGATTTAAGTAGAAATAATTCCTTCTAATTTTTGAATTAAATTTATATCGTTATTATTATTTAATATGCTTACTGTTAAAATAATGAATATAGAGACGGGGAATTCATGGAGAGAATTAATAGCATAGACAGTGTTCGTGGCATGTGTATGTGGATAATGATCTACGGCCACATGTTAGATTGGTGGATAAATCCAGCAGATATATGGTTTAGAAATTGGTTATATGCATTCTTAGAACCAATTGGAGCCACAGGATTTCTATTTGTTTCAGGAATTAGTACAAGTTTAGCATTTAGGAGTAGTTACATAAAAAGAGAGACTTCAAATAACTTCAATGTTAAATTAACTAAATATTCTTATTTCTTTAGAGCTTTTTTGATTCTTTTAATTGGTTTCGTTGTTAACTCATTTTCTCTTTTAATGTTGAAGGGTTCTATTTTTGATATTTGGAGTTGGCTTGTCTTACAAACTATTGCTATCTCATTAATTTTTTCTTGGCCATTCTTAAATAAATCTAAGCTTTTTCGAATAATTTTAGGACTCTCCCTTATATCAGTAAATCAAATCATACTAACTTACCTTGATCCTTTTAAAGGACAATTTAATCTTTATGGGGTATTATTTCATTTTTTATTTAATCCGCTAAGTCAATATATAATTTTATTATATTTTGGTATCTTTTTAATCGGTACTGTTCTAGGTGAACTAATATTCAATATTAATATCTCAAAGACCCAACAGGAAAGATTATATAACTTTAAAAACAAACTTTTTAAGAAATCCTTATTATTTGGAGGTATTTCAATAGGATTTGGATTAATTTTTGCTTTTCCGAATTTCTTAATTTTAAATACCTTATCTTCCATTATCTATTCTATGGGAATAATATTAGTGTTGATAACATTACTAATTTATAGAGAATTAGCTGAAAAAATTAAGCTTAAAAGAAGTTATCGATATCTTTATTTTTATTCTTATTATTCTTTTACTATATATTTAGGACATTATGTTATCTACTCCTTATTTTTGGATCAACTTAATTGGATAATATTCATGATTCTAGTATTTGGTGTTGCAAATGCAATTACTACCTTTTTATTAAGAACAATATATATAAAATTAGGGAGTAAATTTTCTTTGAAAACGGGGATAAATACAATGAGTTTTATGTTAGCTATGAAAATTGTAAAAAGAAAACAGCATAAAACAATTAGTCTCGCAACAGATATATAGAATTAAATAATGTCCGCAAAACTATATTAATAAACTCAATTCACATAATAATATATGTTTTTAAGAAGAAATATAAATTTGGATGTTTTTTGATCTGAAATGAATTAATATTAACTTCACGAAGAAATGAAAGAAAGATTAGATTTACTAGTAGTAGAACGCCGTTTAGTAGAAAGCAGAAGTAAAGCACATTGGTTAATTAGAGAGGGTTTAGTCTCTGTGGATGGTAAAATAATTATTAAACCAGGAAAGTTAATTCATAATTATTCCAAAATCGAATTGATAAAAGAATTTCCGTATGTTGGTCGGGGCGGTTTGAAATTAGAAGCTGCTTTAAAAAATTTCACAATATTACCTAAAGATAAAGTTTGTGTTGATATAGGAGCCTCAATTGGTGGTTTTACCGATTGTTTACTAAAGCACGGAGCGTCTAGAGTATATGCGATTGATAGTGCCACTGGTTTACTCCATCCTTCTTTAGTATGTAAACCTGAAAAGGTAATAAAACTTCTTGGAGTCGATGCTCGAAATGTAAACACATTAAATGAAAAGATAGATATAGTCACTATAGATATTACTTTTGCTTCACTTAAATCAATACTACCGAATGTCTTAAACTTCTTGAAAAAAGATGGAGATATTATTGTTTTAATTAAGCCTATTTTTGAAACTGATTTCCATAATTTAAATAAATTTAAAATTATTACAGACCCCAAATTATTGATTAGAATATTGGACGATTTGTTCAAATGGTGTATCGACAATGGGATCTATCTTAAAAATATTATGAAATCTCCTATTCCAGGTAAAGGAGGCTCTATTGAATTTTTAGCTCATTTTAAAATGGAAAAATTACCTAATTTTAAATATGAGAATATTTTAAAGAATATAGTAAAATAGCTTTTATTTATAATTTAATGATTAGGGTAAGAACGGAAGAGTTTTCCCCAATCAGTCTTAAAAAATTCCTTTATCCTCTTTCTTCCGATTGAAGGATACCAAAACATATCATGATAAACTAAAGATAACATAATTGGTACGGTGAAGAATAGTTCGTTCCTCATTAGTGGGTTTAAAAATTGAAGTGTGCCTTTTCTAACCATTTGATCACCCCAAATTACTAAACTACGTTTAACTTGAAATTTCCAGTCTATATCTGAAACATTCTCTCCAATTATATCTATCTGATCAACATCTCCACATCCCAATCCTTCATCATGGGCGAGTTTGATTGCGGGTAACTTTAAAGGTTCAAAACCCATCATTTTAGCGACAACCGCATCTACCGCTACTTGGTCATATCCTGCTAAAAGATAATTTTTTATACGTGGAATCATGGTTCTCGGTCCAGCACCATCTCCGCATACTGTGCCATCTACGATGGCTAATATGTGCGGATGAATCTGTTTTTGAATGATAAGCAAATCCACCAATACTTCAGACATATATTGATGGCTAAAGTGTCTCCTCTTTGTCAATAATCCACCGAAAGCATTTTTCATTGCGCATGTTATTCCTCCATTTTTCATTTCACCTTCCGTATGTTTTAGGTCACCTCCTAAAGCGCCTGTATGCCCGTGTGTTTTCATAGTTGGAAGGTGGATAATTGGTTTACCAACATAAAATTTTGGAATTTTAAATCCTTCCGGAAATATTTTTGAATCGAGAACATGAAGATTTGTAGCTTTAAGATTAATAAATTTAGATCGTAGAGATTCATAAGGCACGAAAGGAATGCGTGTTAGAGGGACAAATCTCACCCCATATTTTTTAATAATTGGATTCCATTTATTACCTTTCAATCCTTTTTCAATATTAGTAACGACTGTTCTATTTTCAGCAGTAAATAAATTTTTGGGAGAGTATCCATCTTCTATTAAGGTTTTGAGTACCCCTTCAAGTTGCCAAGGGGGACTGGAACAAGAGGGAAAGAATTTTGACCAACTTAAGTTTAATTTAATAATAATTTTATCTGTAGTATTAAAAAAATTCTGATAGTTTGCTAAATGTATTAGGTTTCTATAATCATTTAGGATATTCTCAGGTGAGGTTTTTAGTATAAATATTTTAGATTGATTAGTCATAATTACTAATAAAAATACTTTATAATTTATGTTTTTTTTTAATCTCTCTAAAATTGAAATCAGAATAAAAAAATTAAACTAGTTCAAGATAATATGTGTTTACCGCATTAAACTAATGAAATAAAGAATAAAAGTTATAAAAATAAATAATTTTAATTAATCTGAGATATATTCCATTCCTTCATAAGATTTTTTTTCGGATCTCATTGGATTACAATACATGTAATGATCTCCGCCTAAATCTATTTTTACAGGGTTCCTTAAACCACATCCTTCATGATCAGATACTTCTGGACATCTTGGATGAAATGCACATCCAGAGGGAGGGTTTATAGGACTAGGTACATCTCCTTTAAGAATAACTCGATTTATTCTAGATTCTGGATCGAATGTAGGTCTTGCCGATAAGAGGGCTTTTGTATAAGGATGTGTAGAATTATAGAATACTTCTTCTATATTTCCGCCTTCGACAAATTTCCCTAGATACATTACTTCGATACGATCACCTATATGTTGAATAACACTTAAATCATGTGTTATAAAAAGATAGGATAAGTCGAATTCTTTTTGTAAATCCTTCAGTAGATTTAAAATTTGAGCTTGAACAGATACATCAAGAGCTGAAGTTGGTTCATCTAGTATTATAATTTCTGGATTACAAGCTAATGCTCGAGCAATTACAATCCTTTGTTTTTGTCCACCAGAAAATTCATGAGGATATCTATCCAAATGTTCATTTTTCATAGAAACTGTTTCAAGGAGTTCTAAGACACGTTTTCGAATTTCTCTTCTCTTTTTCATTCCCATAAGCAGACGTAGTGGTTCTCCCACAATATTTACTACTTTCCATCTGGGATTAAGGGAAGAGTCAGGATCTTGAAAGACCATTTGAATTTTTTTCCTATATTCTTTTGTAAAATTGTTGTCTATTCTTTTTCCTTTATACCAGATTTCCCCTGCTGTTGCTGGAACAAGGTTTAATATAGTATTTCCAATAGTAGTTTTACCGCATCCACTTTCACCTACTAATCCAAGAGTCTCTCTTTTATAAAGATTAAAAGATACTCCGTCGACTGCTCTAACTTCTCCAATTTTTCTTTTAAGAATTCCACCATAGATTGGATAGTATGTTTTTAAATTCTTTACTGAAAGAATTATATCTTCAGATTTATGTGAATCAATCGGTATTTCTTCACTTATTGTCATTTTCTTTTCCTCTTTAAGTTTTAAGTTAGTTTTTATACTTTACCTGATAATTCAAACTCTTCTTCTTCCCACTCATATTTAGGTGAGTCTTTATATTCTGGATCATATAAGTGGCAAGCAATATAATATTTATCTGCTATTTCGAGAAACCTTGGTTTAACTTTATCGCATACCTCAAGTCTAAAATCACATCTTGGATGAAATCTACAACCTGAAGGCGGATAAATTAGATTTGGGACCATTCCTCTAATAGTCTTTAACTTTTGATCCCTTTTTTCTATACTTGGAATAGCACCAATTAGTCCTTGAGTATATGGATGTTTTGGTTTTTTAAATAATTCAACTGCTGTTGCATATTCAACAATATTACCGCTATACATTACCGCAACGCGATCACACAAATCTGCAATAATGCCTAGGTCATGAGTGATCATCAAAATAGAAGTCTGAAATCTGTCTTTTAAATCTTTCATTAAATCAAGAATTTGAGCTTGAATTGTAACATCGAGCGCAGTAGTAGGCTCATCAGCGCATAGAAGGACGGGATTACAGGTTAATGCCATAGCAATCATAACTCTTTGTCGCATTCCACCACTTAGTTCGTGAGGATATCTTTTTAAAATCCCCTTTGCATCAGCAATTCCGACTTCATTAACTATTTTTTCAGCCTCTTCCAAAACTATAGTTTTTATAGTTATAGCGCCTTTCATCTTTTCCTTAATAGATTCAATTTTCTCATTGATTTCATTTATTTCTTCAGTGTTTAATCTTTCCGCTTCATCTTTTAGCTTTTTTTGAAGTTCTCTTACTTCTTTCATCCGTACTCTTCTGGTCTCCCTACGTTCTTGTAAAACACCTTTTATTCTGTCCTTTTGATGTAAAAGGAATACTTCTCCAATTTGATTTCCCACCGTCATAACTGGATTAAGAGAATTTAAAGGATCTTGGAAAATCATAGTAATTTTATTTCCACGATAATTCCTCATTTCTTTTCTACTTAATCCAACTAGATTTTTGCCATTTAGGGAAATAGTACCCTCCATAATTTTTCCAGGAGCTCTAACTAATCCAAGGATTGAAAGTGCAGTTACTGATTTTCCGCAACCAGTTTCTCCAACTAGTCCAAGAACTTCATTCTTGTAAATATCAAAAGAAACGCCGTCAACAGCCTTTACAATCCCCTCTTCTGTAAAGAAGTAAGTTTTTAAATTTCTTACTTCAATAAGAGGTTTCCTTATCTCTTCCTCTTTTTCTTCAAATTCTTCAATACTTTCTGCTTCCTTTCCATTTTCTGAATCGATCATCGATTAAATCCTTTGTAGTTTATTTTAAACAATTCTATAAATTCCTAAGACGTGGATCAAGAGCATCTCTTAAACCATCCCCAACCAACATGAATCCAAGAACAGTTATTAATATCATAAGACCCGGCCATAGGGATGCATAAGGCGCCATAACGATATGCCCTCTGGCAATATCGATATCTCGACCCCATTCTATTAAATTTACATCGCTATACCCTAAAAAGGCTAATCCCGCAAGGCTTAATATTATTCCTCCAATATCAAATGTAAATGATATAATTATAGGTTGTATACAATTGGGCAAGATGTGTCTAAACATTATTCTCCAATTTCCAGCACCCGCAACTCTCGCCGCTTCAACATAAGGTAAGGCTCTTGCTTGAAGAACAGATCCCCGAATTAATCGTGAATAATATGGTATACCTAAAATACCATATGCAAGCATGATATATTCCATTCTTTGACCCCAAATAGCAATAAATACCATCGCTAAAATTAATCCAGGAAATGCTAAGAAGATATCAATAATTCTCATGATAATAGAATCAATCCAACCCCCATAGTAGGCAGCGACAACCCCCACAATAACTCCAAAAATAACACTAAACGTAATTGCAGGGAGAGCAATCGTCAATGAGGCTCTCGCGCCGTATATCATACGTGATAATACATCTCTTCCAAATTCCGTTTGACCGAGAGGATAATTTATTGAGGGAAGCCCCCACGAATTACCTGGGAGTCCATTAGCTTGTTCAAATGTATAAGGAGCGATCCATTCAGGGAATACCGCTAAAGTTACTACAACAAATACAATCCCTATACCTGTAAGGGTAAGGACAGATTTGAGCCTTCGTATAAATTTTCTTTTACTTATTGATTTTTCATATTCAAGTTCTCTTAAAGATAACTCATCTATTCGTGCTCCAGGTATTAATAGAAATTTCAGATTTGAAAATAGCCATTTTAGCATTGTTTTAATTAGGTTTTCTTTTTTTTCTTCTTTTTCCAATCTTGTTTCATATACTTGTTCTGTCATTTTTTACCAACTCATATTTTAATATCTAATTCTTGGATCTATAAATCCATATATTAAATCTATTCCGAGATTTATTACGATAAAGACAATTGTGGTTAAAAATACAATTGCATTAAGGAGCCAATAATCGGTGTTTTGTATAGCTTGGATCAAAGCTTCACCCATACCATGTAAATTGAAGGTCGTTTCAGTTAAAACAGCACCTGAAAGTAACCCACCAAAATTCAATCCAATGACAGTGACCGTCGGGATCAAAGCATTTTTACGCGCGTGCGTGTTAATCACATCTCTTTCTTTACATCCTTTGGCTCTAGCCGTTCTAACATAGTCTTGTTCTAAAACTTCTAACATACTAGAACGTGTCTGTCTGGTAATTGAAGCAATTGTAATGAAGGATAGGCAAAAGACGGGTAAAATTAAATGATGTAAGTAGTCTGTAATTAAATACATTCTTCCTGATAATAAGGAATCAAATATTCGGTTGAGAGTAATCACTGGGGGATCACCAATTCCCGCAGTTTTATAATTTGCTGTTGGAAACCAATCAAGTTGATACGCTAGAAAATATTGCAAAATGAGGCCCATCCAAAAAACTGGAATCGATACACCAATTAATGCAATACCCCGTAAAACCGTATCTTTCCATCTATTTCGATTAGTTGCTGAAATAACTCCCGTTTTCAATCCGATTATTGAAGCTATTATAATGGCAAAAATTGCGATATCAAAAGTGCGAGGAAACCTTTCCATAACAATTACCCAGACGGGTTGTCCTTGAGCAAGGACAAACGAAGTCCCCCAATCTCCCACAAACAATCTACCAATATATAGGAAATACTGCTGTATGATTGGTAAATGTAAACCAAGTCTTTCATATGCGATTCGATAATCTTCGGGGTCAAATCTATCTGGTAAAGACGCTAAAACAGGGTCACCAGGCATTAATCGTGATAATATGAAGGTTATTGTCAATACCCCAAATAAAACAGGGACCGCTGCTAATACTCTCCTAAGAATATATTTAAGCATACTCATAAAGTTTTAAATCACCCACAATTTTTTAATATTTTTATAATATTCATTAATTTTTTTATTTAAAGTTCGATTGTTTTAATTCTTGCGACAAATTCTTTATACTTTTGCTTCGCAAAAGCACCCAGGATTGCACTTACTAAATTTATGCCTAAGAGTGTAAGTATTGTGATATAACTCTCGATACTGCCAAAGTATAATGCAAACATTTCACCAGTTAATTGAAAGAAATCGCGTTGAAAACTATTTATAAATATATACCAGATCCAAGACTCAATAGTGATAACCGCAATAAGCCAAATACTATTTTTAATCCCATATTCAAAGAATTGTTCCCTAAAAGACATATAAAAAACAATTAGAACCAGAATTATCAGAGATAAAATAGAGGCTGGATTAAAAAGCACTTGATAAAGAAATAGAACTCTATTCCCTATCGATTTTTCATAGATATTGCTAATATATCCAAAGAATACAAAATGAATCATCAAAACGGCAAGTACGAAATTTCCCTGCCTACCTATGTCAATCTTATTTCTCATAATAAATGCTCTAAATTTATTTTACTTAATTTAAAATTTTTTATAGAAAAATCTTGGTTATTTTTTTCAATATTTGATCTTTTATTAATTATTCCTTTGTTGTTCCAAATCATAGTATCTATAGGCGCTTGGTTTTCTTCGTCTAACAATTTTTTGTTGTAAGCAAAGCAATCAAAAAGATCGTCGTATATTAAATAAGGCACGAATGTCAATTTATTAACTTTATTCTTTTTTTTATGTTCTACTTCGATGGGAATTATATCGGGGTAATATTTCCCTTTTTTTTCACGATATAACTTAACTTCTTTTAGTTGTCCCCTTTCAATTATTTGAATCTTGTTGTTCTCTATTTTTTCCTTAAAATATTTAATATTAGTTTCACAATAATCAAGGTTTTTTAAAATATATTCTTCTGATCCAATTTTAATGCTTTCATTTTCGATGGAGATATAAAATTTTAAATATTCACTGATTAAGAAATAAAAATCTTGCCTCAAACTTGGGATTTCGGATTCTAGATTGATAGAGCTATCAAACCATTTTAATAACGTGGCAAAACTAAGCTCCCGATATGTAATTTCCTTATATTTTCTTTTGCCATAAATTATTAAATTCTTTAATCCTTCAATATAAAATTTAGTTAAATTAAAAGATAAGTCTAGCTCGTCAAGAGTATTTTCAAGAGCATTCAAATTAGGGATTAGGATAAAGATCGATTCCCCATTGGAAAGTCTGTCTATTCTCATAGGAAGAGGCATAATAGGAGTTCTAAATAAATCAGTAGAAAAAATATCAAAATAAAATAACGTAGGGGCAAGATCGTTTTTAAAGGATTTTAATTTTGCAGGAGGACTTGCTACTCCTAATCTTGGACACATAATAGTATTATATTATTAGATATTTTAACAAAATACAAAAAAAAAAAAAATTTAATTTTTGCTCTTATCCCAGTTTATTGGGCATAGAGCGTTGCATCATCCCAATAAACAGGATAGAAGTAAGCTCTACCCATAGCATTAGAGGGATAACCTTTTACTTTAATGTTCCAGGCATCATTATTGATTCCAGTATAACCATAAGCCCATGGCATATCCTCTTCAACAAGAAGTTGTTGGATTCTGTCATAGTAGCCTTGTCTTGTAGGTCCATTTGGCTCTAATAGTGCAGTTTCCATTAATAACTGAACGTTGTCATCTAAGAGAAGTGGGTCTCTGCCAGCTTCAATTGCCGATAAATAACCATTATATTTCGCACCGTTCGATGCAACAGATCGATTGGTGAATAATGGGTTTATGTAGTTACTTGGGTCGTTGTAATCGGGGATCCATCCGAGCCAGTAAATTTGAACTTGATCTCTAAATCGACCACCTAATTCGTATAAGCTGTAAATGAAGTTCGCCCAAGTACCACCGGCATCTTCAACTGCAACACCTATCATACCTAAATTATCAGTTAACACGCTTAACATATTTTCACGCATGTCATTTCCGATATTATAGGTATAGTTAAATGTGGCAAATGGAGTAGTTGAGGCGGCAGTTGTCCATTGAGCATCAGTCCAAGCCATACTTCCATAACCCATGCCAACCATAAGTTCTCTTGCTTTCGTTACATTGAAAGTAGCAACATTATAGCCGTCATTGGCGTATGTTATACCATTTGGAATAGGTGATTTCAATCGGACCGCTTGCCCTTCTAACAATTCCTCAATTATGAAGGAATAGTTAAGAGCGTATGAGAACGCTTTTCTGAAGGTGGTATTAATCCAGAAGGAGTTCATACCAAGATATTGTACACTTAATCCAGGGTTCGGATCAGTATATAGCTCAACATCTGGCTCTGCGGCAAATGTAGATAACATTGAGCCCATAGGATCTAATAAAATATCAATATCCTCAGAAAGTAATGCATTATTTCTGATTTGAGCATCATTGATAACGGAAAAGATTAAAGTATCAATTTTTGCTCTTGGTCTATAATAATAATCCCATGCGTGAAATCGGATTTCAACACCAGCTTCATACCCATCATAGACGAATGGTCCAGTTCCTACTAAATCACCTGTTGCAGTATCAAGTACTTCATCAAAAGGTGTTGCGGTAGGCGAAACCATATACATAGCATTAAAGCTAAGAATGGCTTCAATAGGACCATATTGTACATTACAGGTTATATTTAGACTATAATCACCAGTTTTAGTCACTGAATCGATAATGTTAATAAAGTCATCAGTGGCAGGGTCATAATATTCATACAATTCAGCAGCTTTAGCTAAACCAAGGTCCATTAAATTAGCATAGCGGTCAAGATTCCATTTTGCAGCTGTAGCGTCAAATTTGGTACCATCATGAAACCATACATCTTGTCTTAAATCAATTTGATATACTGGTTTTGAACCTGTAAGATCCCAGCTACCTTTAGCAGCCGCAAGCGCGGGAACAATAGCCAAATCTGGATCCGTTAAATTATAAAGGTACAAACCTTCACAGACTTGATCATGAACATTAGAGGAAGCACTATCCCATGCATCCATTGGATCGAGATCTGCGGGTCCTGACATTGTGCCAAAAACAAGCGTTACGCCCAAATCTGGAGGTTGTTGAGCAGTAGGCAAGAGAAGAAGGATGCCATTTCCTGCTATGGACGCAACCGCTAGCACCGCTAAAATAATGATTGCCCAGTCTTTTTTTTCCAAATCCATATTATAATCACTTAATATATTTAAAGTTTTTTAACGAATTTTTTATTAGATTTGTTGTTAAATAACTACTTAATTAGGAATACTTATAAGTTTTTTCATTTTTTATCCTTAATTCCATGATCTGTTAAAAAATGGACATGAAATTTTATTGTAAACGAGAATTGGATGAGGTAAATTAACGAAAGATATTTTTTTTAAAGTACCTAAAACTTAGTGATTTATTAAATTTTAATGATTTTTTTAATAATTTGAAAGAAAATAAAAAAAAAAAGAATTATATTTTGAATTTATTTAACACTATCAATCTATTGGGAATAAAGCTCTGGAAGCTTCCAATAGCATGGATAGAAGTATACTTTTTGCATCGCATTTCCTGGATGACCGGCTAAATCTTTATTATAGCAATCGTTATTTTTACCAGTGTATCCGAAGACCCATGGCATATCCTCTTCAACTAATAGTTGTTGAATTCTATCATATTGTGCTTCTCTTGATACAGGATCTGTATTTAAAATTGCAGCTTCCATTAAAAGTTGCACATTATCGTTGATATCAAAAGGATCTCTGCCTGCTTCTATCGCAGATAAATATCCGTTATAAATTACACCGTTAGAAGCGGTGGATCGATTTGTAAATTCTGGGTTCACGTAATTGCTAGGATCGTTATAATCCGGAATCCATCCAAGCCAGAATATTTGGTTCATTTCTCGATATAAGCCAGCGAGATCGTAAGTACTTAATATATATTGCGCCCATGTGGTACCCGCATCTTCAACCTCAATACCAACAGCTCCAAGATTAGCTCTTAGTAAGATGAGAAGATTTTCACGAATTGGATTTCCGATGTTGTAAGTATAGTTAAATGTAGCAAAGGTTGAAGCTTCCCAAGCAGCATCATCAGTCAATGATAATGATGCTCCAAAACCCATACTTTGCATGATTTGCCTTGCTTTGGTAACATTATAGGTTGCTGCATTAAAGCTGTCATTAGCATACGTGATACCATTTGGAATATTAGATTTTAATCTAACGGCTTGATCTTGCATTAGTTCATGGATAAGGAAGGAATAGTTGAAAGCGTATGAAATAACTTTTCTGAAGGTAGAATTTATCCAATAGTTAACCATGCCTAAGTATTGAACGCTTAAACTTATACCAACTTGTTCTCGGATAATATCCGGCTCAGCGTCAAATGTGGATAACATTGCTGGGGTAGGATCATCTAGAAAATCAATATCACCAGAAAGCAATGCATTATTTCTTATTTGGGCATCATTGATAACGGAAAAGATTAATGTATCGATTTTAGCTCTTGGTTTATAGTAATAATCCCATGCGTGAAATCGGATTTCAACACCAGCTTCATAACCATCATAAACAAATGGTCCAGTACCTACTAGGTCTCCTGAAGCGGTGTCAAGAACATCATCAAATGGCGTTGATGTGGGTGAAACCATATACGCCGCATTGAAACATAAGAGTGGTTCAAACGCACCATATGGTGTATTAAGCACAAATTTTAAAGTATAATCATCAACAACTTCCGTTCTGTTAATGATAGGCGCCATAATAGCGGCAGTTTCACCAGTTGTTATGTTAATCACATCAGTTCTTACATAATATTCAAATAATTCTCCTGCTTTTGCTAAACCATGCTCCATTAAATAAGCTAATCGATCAAAGTTCCATTTGGCAGCAGTAGCGTCAAATTTGGTACCATCGTGAAACCATACATCTTGTCTAAGTTCAACAGTATAGTTATTACTACTCCAAACACCATAATCCGCTGCCAATTTAGGAATTATTTTTAAATTAGGATCAGTAAGATCATATCCAAATAAACCTTCACAAACCTGATCTTGTACATCAGCGGAAGCACTATCCCATGCATCCATGGGGTCCAAATCTGCAGGCCCATCTGAGGTTCCAAAAACAAGAACAATTCCCAAATCTGGAGCAGTAGGAGCATTAGGAAGGATTAAAAGTACACCATTACCGGCGATTGAAGCTACAGCCAAGATTGCTAAAATAATAATTGCCCAATCTTTTTTTTCTAAATCCATTTTTTAATCACTTGCGTTTTTTAAAGGGTTAATTTTTATTTAGATGTATTGTTAAATATGAACTCATCAATGTCAACTTTTAAGGTTTGTTAATATATTCATTGTGTTTTTGATTGTCAATTTTTAAAGAGAAGTATTTTAAATGTTCTAATTATTTTTTTTTCTATCTGATATGAATATTAGGGATTTCTTCGAATAATTATTAAATAGAGGGAAAAGAATGGGAAACACGTCTAACATTTAATTTGAGATTACATTTTAAAAATGTCCTAATTGAAGAAAAGATAGAAATAATCTTAAATCCCAAAGATTTCAAGTACGGTTTCCAAGTAAAAGGAATAGAAGATAATGATAAATAAGAATATTCCAGCAATAATTATCCCTTTATCAAAAAAAGCTCGTTCAGTTCTACGAGCAATTTCGGGTTTTGCTGAGGTTAAATACATATAACGCATAATAATATAGAGCGATATGGGAATAGTAAAAATTACAATATATTGATGGATTAGTACTTGCTCTAAATCAAATAGGTTAAATTTTAATATCAAATATAGAGAGTATGTCATGAAAAGCGATGCTGCTATCATTACATGAAATTGATCTAATAATTTAAGAGAATATTGATCATATACTTTCTTATGTTCGATTGCTTTGTCCTTCCCTAAGAAAAATAGATCTCCTTTTCTTTTTGCTATGCTTAAAAACATGGCAATTTCAAAAATCGCTAAAAATAACCAAGGAGAAACATATTCATTAATAATGATACAACCTGCTAAAGCTCTCCATAAATATCCTGTTGATAAAATAAGAATATCAATAAATGCGTGATTTTTAAAAAGATGATTATAAAGCTGTCCCGTTATAATTATTAAAATAATCATGGAAATAAAAAGAATATTTGGGATTAAGAAGATTAATGAAAAAATCATTAAGCCCGTAATTGCTATTAAAAGAATTATAGCATAGGAAAGGGGCAGTTGACCAGAAGCTAATGGTTTCTTTTTCATTTTTTCAGGATGTTTTTTATCATGCTCAATGTCTATAATATCATTTATTATGTAATTGAATGAGGAAGCGCAACATAAAATAATAAATCCTAAAACTAAGGGCAAATAAAGCGTTGTTTCAAATAATCGCTCACTGAAAAATGTGCCCACAAAAATTAAAACATTCTTATAGTACTGTCTTATCCGTAATAGATGCAATAAACTTCTTAATTTGCTCATATAAGTTTTAAAACTGCTCATATAAATTAAATTTTATTATAGATAGAAAATTCGTTGTGGTTTGAATCGCTTTAATAATTTGTAGCCTAATTTACTAAAATAACTTGTTTCAGCTTTCATTTGAATACTTACCGTTTTATATTCAAATGAGATCAATTCAAGTTCATTGTATGGTATTTTCACAATTTTATTAAAAATATTTCTGATGATCAAAAAACTCTCCTTTTCAATTAACTCATCTTGAGATTTATTATTAGTAGCCTTAAATATCAAATTTAATTCATCAATATATCCAATCTCCATATTATTAACGGGCTTTTTTAGATGGTAGTAAGCTCTTAGTTGTTTTGACTTTATCCAGTCAATAAGGGATAATTCCTCGTTTCGAGAGAGTTTAGTTTTCCTAATTTGAAAATAAATTTCTCTTGGTTTAATGATTAAATCTTTTAATTTAAAAGTAAGATTTTCTTTCTCTCCGCTAGAACTTTTTTCTCTTAACCTCAAACATGACTCTTTGAAATCATTAAGTATTTTCACGGTCTCACAGCTATAAATTCTTATACTTCCTTTTAATTTAAGAAAAACATCGGTATTTTCGAGATCTTCTAATAAGCTAATAGGATTTGGCATTTTTATTTTAGCTAAATTTTTGATGACCTTATTTTGATGTAAATCTAAAAATACCAAATTTCCCTCAGTATTATTTGAATTAAACTCCACATTTATTAACTTTAAAAGACCCTCTTTTTCAAAGTAATATTGGTCATGCAGGGAAATCCATGTTTTTTCAAAAAAAGATGCATTCAGTTCAATTTGTTCATTATTGGTTGAATTATTAATAATATAAATATCCTTGTCGCATACATCGTTCTGGAACTTTATATCTAAAATTTTTCCTAAATTAAATGTTCGATCAATTTTATTTTTAAAAAGAAACTGTTTTCCGATATCTAATTGATATAATTCTTTTCTCTTTATTTTGATTAGAAAATCAGAAATATTTTCTATTTGAAATAGTTCTTTAAATTTATTAGTTGCGATGGTTTTAAATTCTAAGCGGGATTTTTCAAAAACTGCAGCATATTTATTACGTTTTGAGTTTTTAAGGCAAATAAAGGGTAAAAGTGCTTCTTTAGTAGGTTTTAATTCCTTATCTAAAACTGCGGCAATTCGATAATAGGTGGGGGGGTGAGAATTAAGTAAATTGCTTAAAAGGGACAATCTTGAGGGTTTTATGATCGATTTATTAAGATAGTCTGCGGTATCTATGTAATTGATTATTTTATTGTATTCTGTAATCCGTTCATCACATAATAGCATCGTATTCAAACCAATTTCACGTCCAGTTGCATAAAAACTTTCTAAATTATAGAGAGCTTTTATTAATTCCTTTGAATATCCGATCTTTTTAGTTTTTAAATCTGCTTTCCCTTCTAAAATTCTCACAAAGATAAAAAGTATGATATAAATTCCAATATTTAGTATAATAAATCCTAATAATGGAATCTGGGGATTACCAAAGGTATAATCGTAAAAGGTGGCAGGAATTCCTAATAACATTCGAAAAACTAAATCTGCAGAGGTTATTAGAGTTAATATTAAAGTATGTTTTCCTTTAGTGTGAGACAATTCATGGGCAATAATGCCTTTGATCTCGTCTCTAGGGAGATTATTTATATCTTCAGCGATAATCGCAATCCTTTTATCTAGAAATGAACCATATGCCATCGCATTGATGATGGGATATGTTCCAAAACCAGCTTTTACCTTCCCCTTGATTCCCACATCGTTTTTGACATCATCTACTATTTTCAATAATTCAACATCTTCAATACTTTTGATTCCTAGCATTGAATCTAAAATTGGTCCTGAAATGAAGTATATTATCCAATTGACTAATATTAAAATAAAGTAGATATTGAGAAAAATTTCTGTAAAATTGAATTCAGAAAAGAGTAAAGCTTTTTGGCCGATAAAGTTAATAGGGGTATATTCATCTATAAAGGCTACTGCTAACCATGCAATAATGTATAGGAACAATGTCAGATATTCTGGTGACATAAACCGCCAAATTACTAAATATTTCCTGCCAAACAATAAAAAACCTAATCCTAGAATAATCCAAAAAGAAAATGCAAAAGCAGTATTAAGAACAATTGGATTCCCTAAATAGGTGGAAACTAAACCTGAAATAAAGATAACATTGTATGTTGTTAAAGAAATAATTAAAATCTTATTCAATACAGGATATTCTCTTAATTCATAAACACCAAACCATAGGTAGATTGAAAATGAGCCCATAATCGATGTTAATATGTCTTTTGATACAAAAAAAATTAGAAAGAAGAAGAATAAGATAGCAACAAGATCACTCATTTCGCTTCTATAACCATTTTTAACCCAACGATAGAATTCCTCGATAGATAAGAGATAAAAAATTATTAATATAAAAAAGACCCAATCACTTACTATGTTAAGCCAATTAGATCCAAATAGGAAAATAAATGAATATATAATCAAAGATATTGAACCAAATAAATAAGAAAGAAATATAAGAATCCTTGTAGTCTTTTTCATTTTTATTACCTTATTATTAATATTTAATGACTTAATCGCATATATATGTTAATCTATCGGCATTTTACCAATTTGAGTCCAAAAATATTTAATAGAGATATAGTACCACAATATTAAACAAGGGAAAACTATTATTAAAGAAATCAAAATATTAGTTGGAATGATAATCCCAAAAATATTAATATCTACAAAAGATATCGGCATTATGAATGTTTTAATGGCAATAAGCAATAAATAGCCAGCTATTATTAGAATAGTCATAAGGATTATTATTCCTCTAATCCTTTTAAAAATATACATCATTAATATAACTAGTACACCCGATACAAGCAAGAATGTTAACAAGATCATCATATCTAATCTACCAATTGTCCATTTCATAAATAAAGTTGTTAGAATTGAAAAAATACCCGCAATAATGGCCAAAATAAAAAAATTATTAACTAAATTAGGTTCCTTTAGGGTTCCCTTTACTAATATTAATCGCGGTAAAGTTAATGCGGCATCTTTTTGATCTGAAGCTTTAATATAATTATTTTCTAAGAGGATAATATCTGCTTTTTTTTCTTGAATATCTTTACTTTCAATAAACCCCTTGACGGAATAAAGAATATAAAAACTATTGAAGACTTGAACAAGCAAGGCACAAAAGACAGCAGCTTCTAAAGCCCCAAATAAAGCTATTCCTGCAAACATAGCACCTAAACTTAATGTTCCTACATCACCAGGAAATATTTTTGAAGGAAATTTATTGAATATGAAAAAAGGAATTATTACAGCTAGAGATATTACTGTGAATAATAAACCTTCGGTAGAATCCCATATTATTGAACAAATTAATAAAAATATTAAAGCAATAAGTGATGTGCCAGAGCCTTCTCCATTATAGCCTTCTAACATATTTACTGTATTTGCAAAAACAGCTACGATAATTGGGGCAAGAAAGGGATAAATTACTGTTAACCTCAATTTACCAAGGTAAGGTATCGTAGGAGAATCAATAGAAATCAAGCCGTATATATTAGATAAGAAAATTATAGATCCCGTAAAAATAGTTAACATTACTTTATATCTTGAGCGTAACCTAATGCGATCATCTAGAAAACCTATTATACCAGATAAAATCACAGTTAAAGTAAAAATTAAAATTTCATTTATAAAAGAGGGAAAGAGTAAAGTTAAAATTATTGCTGTTAACGAAAATCCGATTAAAATACCCAATCCACCTGATTCAGGAATTTCTGGTTTCGAGTTTTTATGTATATCGATGCCTACATATCCTTTTCTTTTCATTATCTTTATAATATACGGCATAATAGCATAGGTAATAACGAAACCAATAATAAAAACCAAAATTAAATAAATAATCTCCAAAAATCCCCAATTTAGTTCCGAAAGCTTAATCATTTCTGTTCAAGCGAGCTACTTTTAAATCTAAATATATAAGGGAAAAATTAATCTATATTTAATAATATTTTTTATTTTTATTTTTTGTTACAATATATTTAAAAATTAAAGAGATAGCCCGGCACGGATTCGAACCGTGGTCTCGGGGTTCAAGGCCCCAAATGCTTGGCCGCTACACCACCGGGCTATGTTTTGTTTTAATAAATAATAAAGAGCAAAATTATAAATTATATGGTTTTAGATCTTGTTTAAAAAATTCTTCATCTAATAAATTTCTTATGGTTTTAAGGAATTTTAATTCTTCTTCTTCTTTCCTAAACTCATCAGGTAACATCTGTGGGATAGTCTCAATAATCGGGAACCATCTTTTACATTTTGGACAAAATAGGACTCCACTTTCAATCTCAATATTTACTTTTATTTTATTTAAAAAAAATAATTCAGGAATAATCTCACTTATTTGAACCGGATTTAAATTATTTAAAAAGTTTTGAATAGCTTTTTTAATTTCGTTCTGAATCATAGTCATACAGTCTTTGCTAAGTTCATTTGAGCTTCTATCATAAATATAATCAAACTCATCTATGGATTTTAATATTAAACGTAAATAATTCTCAATTTTATTTGCTTCAATAATTACATCATCTTTGATCAAAGTATCATGTTCTTTTTTTTCAATTCTGATTACGTTTTCTTGGGTTATTTTAGAAATATCTCGTTGTTTAAAAATGTCAATATACAAATTAAACTCATCAAGACTATTTTCATAGGAAAAGATGTAGAGTTTTAGAGGATAATGTTTATCGATAGGACACGCAAGGATGTCATATAACCAAAATTTCATTGATACTCATCATATAAAAATAAAGTAATTATAATAAATAACTTCTTAATTGCTGTATATATCTATCAATAGTTCTATCGATCTTTTTCCTTCTATTTAAAAAATCATTTGCTAATTTTTCGTAAGCTGCTTTTGAGGGTAATCTTCCTCTTTTATATCTGCTTTCTAAAAGATTAAGACTGTCGTCTACGCTCACTCTTTCAGCATCTAATACATCAAGTTTCTTGATGATATTATTAAAGGTTTCGTTGGTTTCAGCTAAAATTTTCTTAAATGGTAATATTTCCTCTTTAATTTGTTCAAGTTTGGTAGAATTTTTCGTTAAGATATTTTTATAGGTCTTTTTTGCTAATTTCTTTCTTTTTGTTTCTTCTTCCGCTTTTCTAATTTCTAAAGTCAATGCATTTTTTTCTTCATATAGAGAACAAAACTCTCGAATTTCACTAATCGGTAAGAATTCCTTCTTAAATGTCAGAATCTCTTCTTCAGATTTCCTACTTTTTGTAATTAGAATGTATAAAGATAATAATACCGCAACAGCTAGCATAATTAATAATGGTCGAAGTAATAAATCAAATAGATCGATAGTATATGTAACTAGGAAAAATTCATCTTCAATTGGACTTACATAATCGGAATAGAACATTAAGATTTTTGAGCTTCCTGATTGTTTTATCGCATTTGGAGGTGTAGAAAGATACTCTATTGACCCACATCCTTCAATAATGAGATTAATTGTTTGCTTTTTTCCCAAATATTCAAATTGGCTTGTAATTAAATTAATCTTTAAAGATTGTTGTATCCAATTCGCCGTAAAATATTCCTCAAATGGTAAATCATATGCTAAACTGAGCTTTACTTTAGAGGAAGGTGTTAAGAAAGCGCGATTTTGTACTAAATTTATTTCTAGTTTCTTTCTATTATTATCTATTGTGTTTCCAATTGTAATAGTTAATTCTCCCAGATCATCAAATACCTCAACATTTTTTGCATTATTTGGAATATTGACCGAAACAGTACGTTGATTGAAATAACCATGGTTCTGAATAAGATAATCTTCTTTTACACTGATCATTCCCCAAGGAGAGATACGAATTTCACGATTTATTTCTTCAACGTGAATTTCTGCAAACTTCAGAACTGTATCCTGAAAAAGTATAGTGATGAATTCTTTTCCGTTACGAGCATCAATAGCATCTTCAAGATTTGCAAGAAATGGTTCTAAATAATCGTATTTAATGCTTTTGCTCAAATCCCATCTATAGGTTTTCGTGTCATCTTCATTTCCTGTTGAGCCAACCCGTTCAAAGTATAATCGTTCAGCAGTACTAGGAATTTTATAACTCGTATAAATATATCCCTCAGCTCGATAAGGCAATATCGGCCAAACCGTAAACGTAAAATTCTGATGAACCTGTAAATCGGGTTCATAGAATAAATTATATGTGAAGAGGTTTTTGAACGATTGAAAGAAATATATTGTTGTAGATTGATAAGGTAAAATAGGGTTGTCAAAATATATGATAAGCATTTCAAATTTCTTCATAATTATATTCAATCGATCAATAGCTAACGAATTTTTATTCTCCCCAAAAGCCTGGTAGTAAATTAAATCATTAGAATGTCTTAAGGGTATACCTATAAAAATAGAATCTATAGGATTTTCATTATTATTTTGAATGGTTATTTTATCTTTGATATTTACCATCCCATAACCGCTCACATTTCCAGTTCTTACTAACTCTGTGACCAAGATATTTTCTGCTCCTTCTAAACTTCCTGCTATTTTCGGAGTTTCAATTTCTTGTTGATTATATAATGGAAATTGGGAATTAGTATTAATACTTGAGATTATAATAACAAGAAACAATAACCCACTTAAGAGAAATATATAATTCTTTTTCATCATTATTCGACAACCATCACATTCTCAAATTAACTTAAGATAATTAAAACAATTAATAAAAATTTATCATATTTTTTTCATTATTTCAAGATAAACCTTAATATTTTTGTTGTGTTAATGTTATTTAATAAAAAAATATATACAAAATTATTTTTACAATGTCAACCCGAAGGAGTCAATCACGAAGGAAAAAAAGAAGAACTGGTAATGCGCCAATGCCGATGGGGGGAGCAGGTTTAATGAGATTTTTTGAAGATAGCTCAATTGGTATTAAAGTTGGACCTATTACAGCAATTTTACTATCTGTAGGGTTAATTTTGATTGTAATATTCTCTTGGTTAGGTATCTTTGATTGGATTTTTTAGAGATTATTAATTTTTCTTATATTTCCTTCTATTAAACCTCTTATAATCATGAAGGTATCTGAATTTCAAAAATTAATCAAAGAATTATATTCTAAAAAGGATATTGAACGCGGACTTTATAAAACATTCATTTGGTTAATAGAGGAGGTAGGAGAATTAGCAAGTATAATAAAATCTAAAGAAATAAGAAAAGAAGAAATAAAAGACGAATTAGCAGATATTATAGCATGGACGGTTTCTATAGCAAATATCCTTGAAGTTGATATTGAGAGTGCGTTAATTGATAAATATCCAAATAAATGTAGGAACTGCAATTCTTCACCTTGTATTTGTGAAGAATGAATTGATTATGATTTTATTAATAATTATATAAATAAGTATTGTTAGAAGATAATGGCAGAAAATTGGAAATCACGTATTCACCCAGAAGCAAAAATAAATAAGGATTCATATATAAGCCAATTAGCAATTATTGGTAAAGGTGTGACCATCGAAAAAGATGTTTACATCTCAAGCGGAGTTAAAATTTATGGTGAAACGTTAATAAAAGAAGGGACTTATATTGGAGAAGATTGCATTATTGGACACCCTCAAAGGGCTCAATTAAAAGAGATAATTATTCATAGAGAAGATATAGTTCATTCTATGGGGCCATTAACTACTATTGGTATAAATTGCACAATTAGAGCTGGAAGTATTATTTATACTGAAGTAATTTTGGGGAATAATTGTCAAACTGGGCATCATGTTATGATTAGAGAAAAAAGTACTATTGGTAATAACACACTAATTGGTACTAAAACTGTTATTGATGGGAATGTAATCATTGGAGATTATGTAAATATTCAAACCGGTGTGTATATTCCATTATTTTGCAGAATTGGAAATCATGTATTTATGGGTCCATATAGTAAACTTACAAACGATAAATATATGTTGCGTAAAAAATATGATTTAAAAGGAGCAATCGTAGAAGATTATGTCTCATTAGGAGCGAATTCTGTAATATTACCGGGAATTAATTTAAAAAGAGGAACAATTGTAGGAGCTGGGAGCGTTGTTACTAAAGACACTGATGAAAAAGATATTGTAATAGGAAATCCTGCAAAAGTGTTAAAAAAGATACCCGCGGATTGGAATTCATCTTATTGATGGAATTATGCGATTTTTTAAACTAATACTGGATGCATTATGAAGGATTCAAATAAAAAAATATGGATCGATATTGAAGAACCAAAAACGGGAATTATGTTTAATTCCCTTATTAATAAATTTCAGAATGAAAATATAGAGTTATTGATAACAGCAAGAGATTATGATTCAACCTATCAGATTTTAGATGATTTATCCATAGATTATGTTAAAGTTGGAAGTCATGGGGGGGAAAAATTGGAAAATAAGTTAGCTACTTATATAAAGCGGCTAAATGAGTTATTTCCTCTTGTCATAGAATTTAATCCGGACTATTTTGTAACCTTTTCATCTGTAGAAGGCCCAAGAATCTCATTTGGTCTAAATATACCCTCAATTGGATATAATGATGAACCCCGTAATATTCCTGTGTGTAAACTGATATTTCCTTTCTTAGATAAAATAATTACGCCCGATTGTGTTCCAGAAGAGTGGTATATCCGGCTTTATGCAAATCCAGAAAAGTTAATAAGATATCATGGAATAGACGAGATTGCATGGCTTTCACATTATATCCCTAACCCAAATGTTCTTGATATTTATGATCTTGATAAAGGTAAATATGTTATTATGAGAAGTGAACCTTCATTTGCTAGTTATTTTATTGATGAATTAGAACCCCAAAAAACCCTTTTAAGTGAGATATTTCCACCAATATTTAAAAAATTCCCAAATTATAAATATTTCCTAATAGTTCGCACAATAGAACAAGAAACTTACTTAAAGGGAAAATTAAAGGATTTTAGTAAGGAAAAAAATTTAGTAATAACACGTTATATGCCCAATATGGTAGATTTGTGTTTCTATGGTGCACTTATTATTAGTGGTGGAGGAACAATAGTTAGAGAATCGAGTCTATTAAATGTTCCAAGTATAGAATTTTTCCCGGGCGAAACTGCACCTCAAGAGCATTTTCTTATGAAAAATGGTTTTCCATTAATTCACATTAAAAATTACAGGGATGTGATTACAAAAGCGATAGAATTTTTGACAGAATCACCAAGAAAGAATATTTCATTCGAACAGATTAAGAAAAGAATTTTACAATTCGAAGATCCCAACGATATTTGTTTTAATATCGTGAAAAAGGCTCTCAATTGCTAAGTTATTCTAATAAGTACTTATTATATAAATCCACTAATTCACTCCCTGAAGTAGACCAATTATATTTATTCAATAAGCTTTGTGCATTTTTTATTAAGTTTACACTTAGAGTATCATTCTTTATTAAACTCTGTATTTTCTTTGAAAGTAATTCTGGATTTTTTACTGGTACAAATATAACTTTATCTTGTAATACCTCTCTAAAAACTTTCAAATCTGAACATATAACTGGTGTTCCACAAGCTATAGCTTCTAATGGTGTAAGACCAAATCCCTCCGATGAGGAGGAGTAGGTTATAAAAATATCTGCCATTGAATAATAAATCGGAAGCTCATTTTCTTCAATATATCCCATGAAAAATACATCTTGATATCTCTTCTTCCATTCTTCATATTTTTCCTTCATAAGGAAGTCAGGAGTTCCCCCAATCACTAGATTTAAGTTCGGGATTACTTCTTTGGTAATTTTGTAAGCACTTATAATATGTTCTATTCCTTTATAGGGTGCTATACGCCCGATATATAATATAATAGGCCCGGTAATTTCCAATTTTTCTTTCAATCTTTTTGCTTCTTCAGGATAAGGTCGAAATTTAGCGTCTATCCCATTATATATCGTTATAATTCTTTCTTTATCGACTTTAGGAAGAAAACTATCAAACTTATCTTTAACGAAGTTTGAAACTGTAATTAGGTAGGTTGCTTTTTTTGAAACGAATTTAGTAAGTATTTTTTCAAATGGAATTGCTGTAAGTTTAGTTTCAAATGGTGTGAAATCATGAATAGTACATATAAATCTCCTCTTATTAGCGAGAATAATTGGTAATGCTGCTTTAACACTATTAGCATGAATAATATCAAATTTGGAATTTTTAAGATATTTTGTAACCTTATAATTGAATTGAAAAATCCATAAAAATCGTCTACGTGTTAAGTTAAGTTGAATAATATCGGGATTATTCAGATTAACATTCCACATCCCTGTTATTAGTTTTACACTATGTCCTTGATTCTTCAAATACTCAAAAAGGGCTCTAATTACTTTAGCTTCACCATCTGCTGTATCAGGAGAAACTGTTAAAGAAACCAAGCAAATTTTCAATTTATTCATAGGGAATTTAAGTTAAAATAGTAATTTAAAGTATTATTTAAGTCAATTGTAAATACCCATCTTCAGTAATTAAAATGGTTTCTTCAGTTTGAGCAACAAAAATTCCCTTTTGTTCAGATAAAACATAATGTACCTGTAATTTTCCTTGTTGAATTAATTCTTGAAGACCAAATGAAATTCCCATTCTAAATTCTTTTGCTAACCATCTTTCAGCGAAGGGTAAGGTTTGGTAATTTTTATTAATATAACCTAATATTTGCTTAGAAGCTTTTCTACGTAAAGGTACTCTCCCCGCATATGGATTCAATTCATAAATATAGGAGTACTTTGTATTATGAACCATACCATCTCCAGTAGAGGCAAATATTTCTACAGCATAAATTTCTCCTTCTTCCATAATGTCACCACCTTGCGTTCCTAACTCGGGTAACTGCTTTTTCCCATGAACAGTCCATCTCTCAATCTGATGTCCCCCTAACTGCTTAACTGGATTAAATTTGAAACCCTTTACAATACTTTCTATTTTTTTTCCAATTTCTCTTGTGTGAACTTTTGGTTTCGCCATCATTTTAGCAGCATCTACAGCAACTTCTGTTGCTTGAATAATGTTTTCAAGTGATTTTTCCTCATTAAAAGAAACCGAAAATGCCGTATCTACTATATAACCATCAATATGAACACCTAAATCAATTTTAACTATATCTCCACTATTAATAACGAGTCCATCATCCTTAATTGGGGAAGTATAATGAGCTGCGGTATTATTGATACTCACATTAACAGGGAATGCACAACTCCCTCCAAGTTCCACTATTTTTGACTCTGCTTTTTCCACTAGAGCATATACGCTTAATCCTTCTTTTACAAGCGGTTTTATAAACTTTTTCACGTTCTGAGCAATGTTACCTGCTTTTTTTAAAGATTCGATTTTATATTCTTTATCTTCTTCTTTCTCTTCCTCAGAAACTTTATTTTCAGATTGATTTTTCAAGTTTTTATTCTCATTCATTGGTATATCAAAATGTAAAAGTTGATAAAAATATTTTTTAAATAAGTAAAATATCAAAGGTAATATAATTAAAAATAAATAAGGTAAACATTAATAATTAAATAAAGTTAATTTTAATAGATCATATAACTAATTAATATATTACTCATAAAACTTGATTCATAATTAAGAATAGTATTATTTGAGTTAATAACCCCATATTTTAAAATAAGGAGGCAATAATATTTGTCTGAAAATATCAGTGAATTAACCGATTTGCTAAGAAAATTATCTGCTGTTAATAGTGATATAGAAGGTTCTGCTATTGTAAGCGTTCAAGGGTTACCCATTTGTTCTGTTTTAAGTAGAAATGTAAACGACGGGATAGTGAGTGCTATGTCTGCGGCTATTCAAAGTGTATCAGAACGGGCTGTAGAAGAGCTCGATCGTGGTGAATTAAAACGTATCCTTATCGAAGGCGTAAACGGGATTATTATCCTTTCTAAGGCAGGTGAAAATGCAATTTTATGTACTTTATGTAATGCAAACGCTAGTTTAGGAATGGTTTTTCTTAATATTCAAAGCGTCTCGAATAGAATCGCTTCACTCTTAGACTAATTAAAAGGGTTTACATAAATCCTCCTTATTAATATCAATTTAGTAAAATAAAATCACCCGATAATGGCTTTAAATCATTTAAGTGAAGAAGACTTTTATAAGAAGCTTTCAAATCATCTTAAGGCTAAAAATTTTAAGGATTTTACTAATTTAATTGAAAAATCTCCGGAATTAGATATTCATCTAAATCCTAGACTAATCCCAAACCGCTTTGAATATATTTCAGATTTAATATTAGATTGTTTCAAAAAAGTAGGAGAATCATATCAAACATCTGCATTAGGTGAAATTATAGATATATTAAGGTTTTGTAATCAATTCAATTTATTTGATAAAGATTTGTCTATAGAGGAAAAAACAATTATTAATAACATCTATAACGATGTTATTTTTATTTCGAATTTATATGATGTATTTGGAAAAATAACCAATTGTTTTATCCATTATGTCAGAGTTAATCTTCCAGAAATATTATATGGCTATCTCACTAACTTTCCATCCATATATTTTGAAAATATTGATTTGTTGGTTTATTATGTAAAAAATATTTTTTGGGATCAATATACAATTTATGGCCTTAGCGTTAAAAAGATAGGGCCTTTTAAGGGGTTTTATGATATATTTAAACGTTCTTACAATCAATCTACAACAGATTTTATTGAATTTGATATATACTATAAATATACAAGTTTTTATTATGAATTAAATGATACTAAAGAATTTACTATAGTGAAAAGGCATTTAGTCTCCCCAAAAAATATTCTAAGTAATGCTGATAAAATTTTAAAAGAAAATGACTATAAATTTTACAGCCTTTCAATGGTTTTGCTTGGTGGTATTGGCCCTCAGGGTCATGGATTTACTTATTCTACCCCTAAAAAAGAAGTAATTGAAATATGTTCAGACATAAGGGAAAACAATGCGATAATAATTAAGTATAAAATTTTTTTAAAAAATCAGTTTCTGAAAAAGTTGAGAAAAGAATTATCATCTTTAAAGGAAGATTTACGAGATTCAATTATTAATTATCTTGATTCAGCCCTAAATCAAAAAGAATTGATTGGATACAATAAAAAGGACAGAGTTTTAAAAATTATATCTAATCATTTAACAAATTTCACTGAAGCTTTAAAAATAAATAAACTTAACTTTGATGATTTAATCGATATTATTTCAGAAGCTTTATCAATAATCTTAAGACCTATTAATATGGTTGATCAATTTAAATGTCGAATGGATTTGATAAATGAGGGAAAATTAGATTCAGATGATATAGCTAAGCTTACTAGTTTGAAAGGAAAGTCTCATTATGATGTTTTGAAAGAACGTTTATTTTTTCAATATATTAATAATTGGTTTTATGAATTATATTTAGCAAAAAAGGTTAAATAGATTTATCAAATTTATTCCATTTACGGGAAAGCTGCTCTATAGTTTCAAGATTGTTAAAAGATTGAGGAAGTTTTATTTGATTTTTAATAAATATGATTATTATCAATTTTAACTTCATATTATTTAAGGAGTATTTCTAATAATTAAGAAAAAAAAGTTTATTTTATTATTTTTTTAACTTTACTTCAGTATTATTTGTTGGTCTTCTTTCAAAATAGAGGTTTTTCAATGAAAGAAGTGCATTTCCAATTCCGCCACCTAAGGCCCCAAATATAGCTGAAAGAATTATAATTATCAATAATAATAACCAGCCGAAACCCTCACCGAAGATTAAAGCCCCGAATTGATCTAATATTAAATAAACGTTCCTGGATACTAGACCCGATAAGATGTAAATCATCCATGATAAACTCACACCCAATGTTCCGCTTAGAATCGATCGTTTCATTGACTTATTTAGAAAACCTGAAATTATACCGGGGATAATTACTAATTGCCAAATAGGAGCTAAAGTTAAGAGCATAGTTGCACACATGCCAATTAAGACACTAGAAATAAACCATTTATCTTCTATCCTCACTTTATTAACCTCCACTGGGAAAAAAGTATAATTTGGACTCAATACAAGATGTCGGAAAATTAGAAAAAGTATTAGTAAAATACTGGTAGTGATATTTACCCTGAAGGAAAAGATCTTCAAGTTGATCAGAATAATGTTTTGAATTAGAAAGGCCTCTTTGACCGGAAGGAATTACACTTAAACTATTATTCAGATTACTAAAATCAATTATCATTCGCTCAGAAGCGCCTCCTGTAGCATAACCTATTCCTGATCTAATATTTACACGTGATGGATTAACTGTAAATCCCTCTCCATCTGCTTCATAAGGACCTTTACTTAATGAATCTAATCCAGTCAATGATGGATAGTAAAGCTGATGGAAATCACCCCATCTCCATTTCATGATATCTTCAGAACCATAGAAGTCTTCTAACCAATTTATAGTCGCATTAAAGGCTGTAAGCATTGTTTCATTTCTCGTTTCCGTAATTAAAGGAGTTGAGACATTGTCGAACCAATGAGAATCTGGGTTTTCTTTCATAAGATATTCTAATATTACTGTTTGTGGTCTCATAGGGAAATTATAAAACCCTATTTCATCATTGAAAGTATAATCTTCAAAAAAGTCTCTCCATTTACGATATATTAGAGGAGCTGCATCATCTTTATCCATTATGAACCCCCAGTTTTCTAATTCATTCAACACATTACTTATTTTAGTAGGAGGTGTAATTCCATAGTAGTTTTTAATCACTTCAATTAGATCAGGGATAAATGCCTTTGCTGCGGTAGAATTTACATCATTTTGGAATAGGATCATAGTATCTATATTAATCGTGCCATCTGGAGCATTATTAAGTAATTCATTTATTCTTCTTGCTCGATAACCATTAACATATTCATTTTGAAGAAAAAATTTAACGTATTCAGGTCCAGCAACCAATTGATTTGCAGAAGCTAAATAACTTTGCGCTGGATTTACGGAGCTAGGTAATTCAGCAAAAGGAACATATCCAATCCATTCTCCTTCTCCGTTTGAAGCATTATATGGAATAGAACCATTACCAGGATGCCAAATTGGTATATTAGAGTCATCTCTAATAGGGACTTTACCTGTTGGTCTAATTGCAATATTTCCATAAATATCTCCATACACTATATTTTGAGCAAGCGTTGTCCAATATTTAGACGCTTCATTAAAGTCATTTCGATTTTGAGCTCGATCAAATCCATTACCAGCTATGAAATTGAAAAATAAATCGTTAGCAGTCCATTTTGAAGCTATTATAATATCTCCTAGAGAGGTTGGTAAACCAAAACTACGCAAATCACTAAGGACTGGACCATGGACAGTTTTTCTAATCGTAAATTCTTCTGGTTCTTTATTCTTTATTTTAATAATAAAGTTTTCATATGTATATGCTGTTGATGTTTTATTATAAATATAGTGGTCTTCACCATCAATATTATAATAATACCAATCAAGAACATCGTATCCCGTGTTTGTAAAACCCCAACCTACATAATCATTATGACCAACTGCAATCAATGGCATTCCCGGTATAATATATCCATAAATATGAAGTCCTGTATCTTCCGCTTTAAGATGTTGCTCATACCACACACCCGGCATTAACCAAGCAAGATGCATATCATTACAAAGAATTGGAGCTCCAGTATTGCTCTTTGATCCATTAACAACCCAATTATTAGAACCAATTATTTCATTTTTTTGGTTTTCGATTTTATCCTTTTCAGAATCAATTTGTTGAAGTCCATTTAAGAATTTCGATATTTCAGTCTTTAAATTATTAGTGGATTTAAAAGAGGTACCTGCTTTCATAGGGCTCTCGGGATACGTACCATAATCTGGAACTATAGGTATTTGGTATGGTAAGGGAAGTGAAAATAATTCATTATAATATGTATTGTTTAACGCTTCTAAAGATAAATATCTGTAAAAATCATTATAATTCCATGTCATTTGCCTTGCCATTTCTTGTGCTATACATAGAGAATCAACAGTTGACCACGTTGTAGGTTCAAAATTTAATAAATAATATTCCAAAGGTTTAGTATCTTTATGGGTATTTATATAATGATTAATTCCGTCTACATATCTCTCAAAATTCGGATAAAACTCCATAGTACCATTATTATACATCTCTTTTAAGGCTTCATCAGTCTTCATTGCCCATTCTTCCATTCCCATCGCAAGAGCAAACTTATCATTAGCCAACATACTCTCACCTAATATTTCAGATAATTTTCCTCTTACTTGACGTCTCCACATATCCATTTGGAAAAGTCTGTCTTGAGCATGGCAATAACCTTGAGCAAAGAACATATCGGCTTCATATTCTGCAAAAATATGGGGTACGCCCCATTCATCTCGTATTACAGATACTTCTCCTGACAATCCAGGGATATTCAATCGTTCTGCAGACGGATGTTCTCCTGGTACTTTCCAAACACCATTTCCGGGAAATAAAAGATTCCCTAATGGTGGAATACCTAATAAGGGTATAGAGAATATTGCTAGAAATACAATTGTTATTACAATAAAAGAAGATAATTGTATAATCATTTTTTTTTCTGATTTCTTCATCATACAACCTATTTTTTTTAATTTAAATTTTTTAAATCTAGCTTAATATAAATTGTTAAATCATGTTATATAAAACATTCATCTTTAGATAAAAAATTAGCCAGAATTCCTTTAAAATAAAACAGTTACAAAATAATTATAAATACTTTGAGAAGAATATAAATACATAACTTTATATTCAAAAAATTAAAATTAGGAAGTCTTTTAATAAAAAAAATTAAAAAAAGTAGTGAAATTAAACATGGCTATACCCACACATTTAACATTTTGGTTAGAAGGATTAACAGCTTCAAGTGTAATATTAGTTGCAGTGATTCTCGGATTAATCTCTCTTTTTAAGTCAAAAAAATTAGGAGCAAAGCTTTTAACTTATTTAGGATTGACAATATTCTTTATTGGTCTTTTATATTTAGGTCCATTTACAGACTTCTTATTAGTTTTAATAACTAGCTCTAATATAAATGTCCCTCCTTTTGGAATAGCTTTTTATGGAATTTTAAGTTATTTATGGATAGCTCCAGCAATAATTTTAGCCATGTATATTGGAGGAGAGTTATTAATTCCTAAAAGAAAATGGATACTGATAATAATTTATAGTATCTTGGCAGTAGTGTTTGAATGGTTCTTATGGACAGATACCGCAAATACATTTCAATTCGATTTACCCACTCCAGGAGAAGAAATTATTGATTCAAACTTTAATAGAACATCTCCAGCATTCTTACTTATGGTTATATTTATTGCATCTATCATTGTTTTTCATGGAATTGGATTTATAAGTAAAAGTATAAAATCAACAGGTGTAATCAAGAAGAAATTCTTACTATTGGGGATTGGATTTTTAGTTTTTAGTATAGCTGGTGCTGGTGATTCTTTAGTTAATCCAGATATTACTCTAGTTATTGTTAGATTAGGTATGATTAGCAGTATCATCTTAATGTATTATGGATTAAAGACTTAATCGATAATAAAGAGTTATTAAAAAATTCAATTTTTTTATTTTATATTTATTTCTTGAATGTAATCAAAGATAATATCAATTCTATCTTTAATGCTACCTACTAAACCTTCTTCTTCAGAAACGATTGAATTAATTGCGGTTTTTAATCCATAATGACCCTCAGAAATTAAAACCCTAATTGGGAGAGTAAGAATATCACTAATTAGCATCAAGAATTCTTGTATTATCTTTATAATCTTTGGAAAATTCTCTTCTGTTTTTTCTATTATAGTTTGATCAGAAGACACTAATTTATCTTCTTTTTCCCTTCTTAATTCCTCCCAAACGTTATCTTTAAGTTCCGAAAAATCGATACCAAGATTCTCCAAAGCCATCTGGGCACCCTCAAAAATGAAGTTTATATCATCTTTTCCAGTAAATTGTTTTATATTTTCAACCATCTCTATTGGCGCTAATCCATCAAGAAAACTGATTAATAACTGATGATAATCATTAATAACGTCGATTGGGATGAAAAGAAAAGCAAAATCTTTTAATTGTTTGAAAATGTATCCGGCAACTTTTGCTAAAGTATCATTCTGTAAGATCTTCCCCAGTATACCGCCATATTCATTAAGAAGGTGAATTCCTAAAAATCCTATAATCCTTATCATATCATCTTCATAATTTCTGAAGTAATCAAAAAAGTGCTCTGGTTCCATGTTTAATTTTTCCTCGATAAGAGTTCTTACTCTATCCTTCACAGATTCTAAAGGTTCATCAAGTAATTCTTCAATTTTATCTAAGGATAAAACTTCCTGAATTTTATCAATAAAATCTAATTTTTCTTCTTTAGGTATCTCTTCTTCTATGGCCTCTTCAAAAAGAACATCTGATCTTATATTTTGTCGAATTGGTTTAGAGGTTATATCTTTCCATTCTGATGTTTCATATATCTTGCAAGCAAATTGAAGGCAATCTCCTCCTTTAGCAATGCATTTTTTCTCAATAATATTAATACGATAATCATTCCTTTTGATTTTAAGAATAAAATTAGCAACACTCTCTAACATCCCAGTTAGTCCACATGCTAAGCCTTCTGAGTTTTTTGATTTTACTTTTTCAAAATTAAATGTATCTTCTTTGTCCAATCCATAACCCGCACAAATAGGACA
>RDOE01000190.1 GCA_011364975.1 Promethearchaeota archaeon
AAAAAATAAAAAATTTGATGTAGTTTTGATTCTTTTTTAAAAGTCCTTCATTTTATTCAGACCATTTATATTCTTTTGGTCCAAGGAAAATAAGCATAATTGCTATGATAATGACAGGAACTCCTCCCCATCCATATCCGAATACTTCTAAAACTATTCCCCAGAATAATACAAATGGGAATCTAAAACTGCCTAATTTCCAAACCCAATTATAAAAATGATCCCAGTCTTTTTGAACACACTTGTTTGAAACTTTTGGTTTTATAATCACGAAGGATATAAACACAGCAATAATTCCACTTATTATCAGCCAAATACCTGTTCCCATTCCATAAACACCATAACCGTATGGTATTAAGGCAAGTACAAAAACAGAATATAATCCCCATATAACATCAATTAAGCCATTTATAATTCCCCAAATCCAAGCCCATTTTCCTAGTTGTGAAACCCAAGAAGCGTGTTGCCATTCAGTTTTGACAGGTTTTGCTGCGGGAGTCGATTTTTCTTCACTCATTTTTATTTCCTCAATTCTTATTATTTTTAATTGTATTTTAATTAGATTAGAATATTAATTTATGATTATATTTGAAATATACTAATTTAAAATTGATCATAATAAATTAATATATTTCTGGAGCAAAAAGGTTTAATTTTAGAAAAATTTAATCATTTAATTCTTAGTTTTTAAAAATTCTTCAGAATTATTGTTCCTCATGAGGTTTTGGGTCTAAAATCTCACCTACATAATACAAACCAACTAAGTTACCACGTCGCTGAAACTTTCTTGAAACGAGTAATATAATTACATGCTCATTTTCATCAAGAACCTTAGTTTCAACGCCATATTTTACAGATTGCTCGATTAAGCTTTCTGCATCCAAATTGAAAAAGTCTATATTTTCAATATGAATAGATTGCACCCCCCACACAAGATTCAACTCGCGAGCTGTCTTTTTAAAAGGAGTCATGGCAATGATCGGTAAAGGAGGGCGGAATTTTGATATCATGCGTGCTCCATATCCCTTCCGTGTGATAACAAGGATCTTTCCCCGAAAATTCAATTCTTCCATCTCTTTAGCTAAAGCATGAATCGCATGACCTAATGTTTGCGTATGTGTTAGTCGATCAGAATCGTAATCATCAGGAGATCTCAAAGGTGAATGTGCGCTTGCAGTAGCTGCAATTTTATTCATATATTCAACAGAATTGACTGGATACTTACCCACGGCGGTTTCAGCTGAAAGCATTAACGCATCCGTGCCATCAATAACTGCATTATAAATATCATTTGCTTCAGCTCTAGTGGGAACAGGCGTGTTAATCATTGATTCCAACATTTGAGTTGCTACTATTACTGGTTTTCCTTCTTTATTACATTTGTAAATTAATTCTTTTTGACGAATAGGAACTTGATCTGGAGATATCTCAACCCCTAAATCACCTCGAGCAACCATAATTCCATCTGAAACCTCTAAAATTTCATCAATATTATCTAAAGCGATTGGGCGTTCAATTTTAGCTATTAACTTAATCTCATTATTACCATAATTTTCAAGAAGTCGCTTAACAGTTAGTACATCATTTCCACCAGAAACAAAAGAGATAGCTACAAATTCAGGATTTAAATCTGCAATAAATTCCAGATCCTTTATATCTTTTTCTGTAGGAACGGATTGTTTTAATTCACCAGAAGGAATATTAACTCCTTTATTATTACTAATTAAACCTCCTGCGATAACTTCTCCAATAAGATGATCTTTTTCTTTACTCTTAACTTGGATTTTTATAATACCATCATTTACATAGAAAAATTCACCCTTTTTCATGCTTTTTAAAAACCCAACCAAAGGAATTGAAAACTGAGTTGAATCGCCACCATCAGGTAAATCCGTCTCATAAACTTTCACTTCCTGTCCAACGTTTAGGTTATACGCTTCATCATTCTTAAATTTACCAACTCTGATTTTAGGGCCTTGAATATCCGCTAAAATCCCCACATAATCATTAATTTCTCTAATACGGTTAAATAATTCTCTTTTTTCATCATGAGTTCCATGAGAAAAATTTAATCTAAAAATATCAACACCAGCTTCAATTAGATTTCTTAAATTAGATTTAGATTCTGAAGCAGGACCAATAGTGGCAACAATTTTAATGGTATTTTCTCGAAATGGCATTATTATTCACTTATTATCCTTGAAAATGATTCGCTTTTAATATTTGATTAATATAATTATTATGTTTTCTTTTAAATATTCTTTATTGATATTAGATATTTTTAAGATTATCTAATTTTCTTCGAAAAATCATTTTAAACTCTTTTAAAGACTGTAATAAAGATGGAATTTGAGTAATATCCTTAATTTCAATTAAGCACAATAACCCAATTCTATGAAACTGAGGATATATAGGATACTGAATCAATCTAAATTTATCTTTGAGATTTATCAGATTTTTAGCTAGAATCGCTAAAAAGTCTGAGCTTTGATTTGCTAATAATATAGCAAAAAAGAATCGAATTTTTGGATTCTTAATATAATTTTTAGCTTCAAGAATTAAGATATCCTTATAGTCTTCACTTAACCTTGATATTTTTCTAATTTTCAATACTTGTTCAGAATTCCTTACTAATTCTGAAATAGGGGGGTACTTAAATTTTAACTTTATTGAATTTTTAAGTAAAGTAGATTTGAGATAGGCCTTAAGATTGTCTTTATTGTGAATATCCCTGTTATTTTGATCCATAATTTTAATCTAAAAAGCATTTTGTATTTAGTTAGGTTAATAAAATCATAATTTTAATATAAATCTTTAATAACAAATTCAAGATCAAGCCGTCTTAAAGTATTTTCTAAAGGATAAGCATTTTCAGGATTCCAGCCTATTTCTTCACAAAATTCCCGATAAAATTCTTTATATTTAACTGTTTTTCCTTTTAGTGGCCCTTTTTCAAACGGCGGGTTACCAGATATTCGTTTTGGCAATTCATTTTCTATGACCTTAATTCCTTCTCTTAAATTAAAAGCATGTCTTAGAGTTTGAATTCTTATCCCGGTTTTTATCAAATCATCGACATTATAATCCCAACCAGTTAAAGCATTAATAAGGTCTATAAAGGGGTATTTTCCAAAAGAAGGGGAAAACATACATAGGCCTGAACAGCTTAAAATTTGATGAAATCCAGTGTTTATTACTTGAGCTTCTAGTTTTTGAGACGCATTTGTTTTTCTTCTTTTTGGTAATTTTACTGCAGTCTCAAAGCGATCAATTGGAGTAATATCAGAAAAATCAAGACTTGCAGCAGTGTGTCTTGCAGGTGTAGGATCATAAACATAAGTAAAAGCTACTGATTCTATATATTTTGGATCATGCATAGGAATTTCAGAACCAATTACGGTATTTACAAAATCTTCAGAATTTTTACCAATCTTTTTAGATGCGATATTTGTACCATCAGCCAATAAATTCCCAATTCCTTTACGCTCAATAATTCTTTTAACTAACTCAAGG
>RDOE01000191.1 GCA_011364975.1 Promethearchaeota archaeon
TTTTAGAATTTTTATTTTTAGTTTTTTAACCTTAGTTTTAATGTTAAACATAATACTTACTTCGGGATACTCAGTCCGGATTCCACATACCAGAGAATGGCTCGAAAATAATTCTTTTGAGGTACCTATAGAGCCTTGGTATTCTACTGTTGAAGGGGATTCTTCGGACGTAAATACTGAAGTTAATTTAGGAAAAGCGGATATTCAAATATTAGGAGATAGTGGAAGTTTTTCAGACGTATTTGGCACCCCTAATGAACAGGATTGGAGCAATATGACAAATCCTGCGTTTCCATCTTTGCCTGACAATTTTGGTATTGATAATTATGGATGCTGGGCAAATCATACTTGGATTGATCCAGATGATCCAATACAAGCTCCGAGTATACATTGGCAAAGAAATATTACGATGCCAGTTAATATGTTTGACTATAAAATTACTTCTGCTTCATTATCTGCAATTTATAACGCTTCAGTCACTACTTCACCTGGAGGGGCGGGAACACCTAATGATTATTATGGTGTTGACACCCCAGAGGATACAGTTGCTCAACCGGGTGATTATGACACAGTAAGATTCTATGTATTGATTTCAGATTTTGAAGATAATGAAATTTATGAAGTCGCTTGGTATCAGAGTGTTGATTTAGGACAAGATGATCCTGAGATCAGCAATATAACAGATAGTCTTATGAATACAGTAGTTGAGGAAGCATTGATATTTTATTTAACTTCACTCTTTGAAAGAGATAATTTTCACTTTAAAATAACTTTAGGAATTAGGATCAAATGTGTAGATAACTTCAATTACGATCGTGATCGTTGGGATTCATTGAGAATTAAATCCTGTAATTTAACTTTTACTTATGAAAAGATTATAAACCAATTTACAAAAGTATCATGGAATCAAGAAGGTGATGCAATTGAAGGTGAAAATATTCAAATAACTGGAGGGAATTTAAAATTTAAGTATAAAGTAAGTGAATTGTGGCCATTTGAATTGTCTCCTAATTCTGAAATTAGACTCCTAATAAATAATAATTCTCATTTTGAAACAATTAAATTAAACCTTGCATCTCTTAATCTTACACAGGCAAAAGAAGAGGGATTTAACGTCACCTCATTAATCCAGACTAATATTAGTATTATGTTTTCGATTCAGATTTATTTAGCGGATGAATTTTTATTCGATCATGAAATTTCTATCGCGTTGGATGATATTTTTCTTGAAATATCATATGTTGAAATACGTTCAGATATAGTAAACGAACCACCATTTTTTAGAGCATTATTAATCATCGCTTTAACGGCAGCAGCAGCAATTGGAACCTATTTCGTATTATATCAAAGAATATTGAAATATCCTATACCTATTAGAAAAGTAAGAAAATATAGAAGAACATTAGATTCAATAAATGACCCGAAAACAAAAATTCTTGATCGAGGCAGCATTGTAGATAAAATTTATCAAAAGGAATTATCAAAATCTTCCAAATATTTAAAACCTAAATCAACTGAAGCTACATCTGAATCAATACAAGCTAAATCTAAATTAGAAAAAGCATCTAACTTACCAAATGTAAAATCAGAGGGAGGTATTGAATAAAATGATTCAATCAAAGACTTTAAAACTCAGAAAGACATTAATATTTATTCTATTAATTTCAATTTTTTTTATTATCTCATTTACAATCAATTCTACTCAAGGTCTTTCTCAAAATTCAATAAACTCGAACATCAAAATCTCTGAAACCAAAGAATATAAGAAACAATGGTTGGATAACTCGAATTTTACTTTACCTTATGATACATGGTACTCTGAAATAGATGGTGATAATTCTGATATATATCCTATTTCAGTAGCTGGAGAAGCTGGTTATAAAGTCATTGGTGAAGAATATACTTTCTCTGAGATATCTGGAATTCCATCAATTTCAGACTGGGCACAAGTACATAATCCTGAATTTCCCTTATTCCCTGATACAGCTACCATAAATGCTGCCGGTTGCTTTGTTTCGCATGAGTTTGCTGAATTAGCAGACCAAACCCCAAGTGTCCACTGGGAAAGAAATGTATCTTTACCTCTCGATATGTCAGATTATATCATAACATCTGCTTCACTTCAAGCAGTTGTAAATGGAACTGTTACCGCATCTCCAGGTGATTGGGCGGGAAGAGGAGTCGAGACTCCGGGTGATACTACTGGTGGAGGGAATACTCAAAATTTTACATTTGATTATGTTAGATTCTATGTTTTATTCTCCGATTTAACTAAACAAAAAGTCTATGAAGTTGCATATAATCAAACGAAGGACCTAGGAAAGGATTCTGCAGGACTTATTGATACCATGGCAGATACTTTTATGAATGTAGTACCAGAGGAGGATTTGATTTTTTATTTATCATCAGTTTTAGCCACGGATAATCATAATTTTACAATAACTCTAGGGATGAGAATTTGGTGTGAAGATAACTTTATTAGTGATCGTGATTATTGGAATGCACTTGTAATTAAATCTTGTGAGCTTTCGTTTACTTACCAGAAAAAGATAAATCAATTTACAGATTTATCTTGGAATCAAATTGGAGATACCATTGTGGGAGATAATGTTCAAGTTACAGGGGGGAATCTTAAATTTAAATATAAAATTGATCAGCAATGGCCAGGGGTCTTATCTCCAAATTCTGAACTGCAAATAAAGATTAATGATAATCCCCTTTTAGAAACTATAAAGTTAACAGAAGCATCCTTGAATTTTCAAGAAGCTAAACCAAGTGGTTTCGATGTGCGCTCAAATATTTTAAAAGATGTGAATATTACCTTATCGATTCATCTATTTTTAGGGGATACCTTTCCATTAAGCGAAAATTATACAATTTCAATTACTGATGTTTATTTAGAAATTACTTATATTGAAATTATCCCACCTTCGGAATTCGAACCGTGGATCTTTGCAGGTCTATTTATAATCGTTGCGATGGGTGCTGCTGCATTAACAGGATTTTTAATTGGTTATATTAAAGTGTGGCGATTTCCAATACCAATACGAAAAATAAGAAAATATTCAAAAACATTAGAAGAGGAAATTGGACCAAAAGTACCAATTATCAGACGTAAAAGTGCATTTCATAAAAGTTATGATTCGGAATTGCAAAAAACATCACAATTTTTGAAAGGAGAACCTCTAGATGGCAAAATGGCAAGAGAAAAGTTGCTTGGAAAAGAATCTGTAAATGCAAAGAATACCGTTGATTTGAAAGAATAAATGAGTAGATGATTTTTTTAATTCATCTATAAGATTTACAAAATCCTATCTTATTTTTACCTAATATTAATCATTATTTTCCGTGACCTTTTATGTTTAGATTTAAATAATGTGATTAATAATTTATAGACTAAAAATTAAATGGTATATTAAATTATAAATAAGTATTTACTTATTAGTAATAATAGTTCTATATTTTTAAAAAAAATAATA
>RDOE01000192.1 GCA_011364975.1 Promethearchaeota archaeon
TTTTGATTATTCGCTTCTTAGCTTATTACTGGGTTATAACAGTTCCTGTAATTATTTTGTCAATTATTACTACGCGATTTGTGTCTATCCAACGAAATTTAAACAAGCGGTTTATGTCTTTAAATACTATTGATAATCGTGAGGAATTTCAGAATACTACTGGTCAGAAACCCTATAATGAAAAAGGAAAATTTTCAAAGGCTTATAAAAAATTCATGAAATCACAGATATTAAAGCCTAAAGCGGGTTATGCCATCCCAATCCGGTTAAGTGATTTGAAAGGATTTGCTGTCGCTATCTTAATATTGATTGGTACTACCTGGTTAACGTTATATATCTACTCACAAATTTTTAAGGATTTCCGTTTAAACTTCTGGGAAGCAGGTTTTCAAGGCTAATCTAAAGATTAATAAACCTTATTATTTTAATGTAGAAAAATAAGAGGTTCTTCTTTAACATACACATAAAAATATTAATAATAATATTAAATAAGTTAAAAATATAAAATAGATTTGATTTTAGGGTTTAATCTTCATCCCAGTCAACATCAACGACTTTTCCTTTCTTCTTTTTGTCATCTTCCTTTTTTTCTTTTTTATAAGTTGCTCCTCCCGCACCAGTATCACCCATTCCTCCTGGGGGAACATCTCCCATACCCCCTGGAGGGACACCACCCATTCCGCTCGCAGCTCTCTGAGCTTGTTCAGCAGCCTGTTGATAAACTTGATCTTGAGCTTGTGAAGCATAAATCCTTTGTGAAAAGCTATACATTGATTTTTGAAGATTTTCTATTCCTAACTTTATTTTCTGGACATCATCACTTTTGATATCTTCTTCTAATGATTTGATAGCCGCTTCAATCTGGCTCTTTTCATTTTCTTCAATTTTATCTTTGTTATCTTCTATTAGTTTTTTGGTTTGATATATCATGGAATCTGCGTTATTTTTAGCTTCAACCAAATCTCTTAATTTCTTATCCTGTTCTTCAAACTTTTCCGCATCTCGAACTTTCTGCTCAATTTCTTCAGGAGACAAACCTTTTGCGCCAGTTACAGTAATACCAGTTTCTTTTCCGGTACCAAGATCTTTAGCAGTCACATGAACAATTCCATCAGCGTCTATAGAGAATTTCACTTCGATTTGAGGGATTCCACGAGGTGCTGGAGGAATTCCAGTCAAATTAAAATTCCCTAAAGAAATATTATCTTGGGCCATTGTTCTCTCTCCTTGTAAGACATTAATTGTTACTGCCGGCTGATTATCTGCTGCTGTGCTAAATACTTGCTTTTTCTCGGTTGGGATGGTAGTATTTCTCTCAATTAATTTAGTAAAAACACCACCAAGCGTTTCGACACCCAGGGATAATGGAGTTACATCCAATAGGAGTAAATCTTCAACATCACCCGCTATGATACCCCCCTGAATTGCAGCTCCTATCGCAACACATTCCATAGGATCTACAGAATGTTCTGGCTCTTTCCCAAAAAACTTTTTAAATCTTGCTTGAACCGAAGGCATTCTCGTAGGTCCCCCGACGAGGATAACTTTGTCAACTTGAGATGGAGACAATTTAGCATCTTGGACGGCTCTTTGCATTATGGGATCTAATCTCCTTAATGTGGGTTCTATAAGTTGTTCCAACTTTGCCCTTGTTAGTTCCACATCGATATGAAGTGGATTTCCCTCTTTTTGGGTTATGTAAGGAAGGTTAATCTGAGTTGATAGGGTAGTTGATAACTCAATTTTTGCTTTTTCACCACCATCTTTTAATCTAATCATAGCTTTACTATCATTCCTTAAATCCACTCCTTCTTTCTTTTTAAATTCCTGAACGAGCCAATCAATTATGGCATTATCCATATCCGTTCCACCGAGCTGAGTGTCTCCTGCAGTGGAAAGTACCTCCACCACATTTTCACCATATTCAATAATTGTAATATCAAATGTACCGCCTCCCAGGTCAAGAACACATATTTTCAGCAACTTTCCTTTTGTATCTTTATCTAAACCATACGCTAAGCAAGCTGCTGTTGGTTCATTAATCATACGAACTACTTCAAGGCCAGCAATTTGCCCAGCATCTTTAGTTGCTGTTCTCTGTGCATCATTAAAATAGGCAGGTACAGTAATTACCGCTTTTTTAACTTCTTCTCCTAAGTAAGCAGAAGCATCATTTTTAATTTTCGTCAATATCATAGCGGAGATCTCTTCAGGAGAGAAATTCTTCCACTCCTTTCCAACTTTTATCTTTGCTTTGTAGGTTGTTCCCATCTTACGTTTAATAGCTGTAACTGTTCCATCAGGATTAGAGACTGCTTGTCTGCGTGCTGGTTCTCCCACTATTTTCCTGCCACTTTCGTCAAAAGCAACATAGGAAGGAAAAGCTTTACCTCCTAGTGTTCTTCCTTCCGCAGCAGGTATTATTTCGGGTTTGCCTGTTGCACCCAAAACAGCACAAGCGCTATTTGATGTTCCTAAATCTATACCTATTATTCTTTCTTTTCGCTTTGTTTTTGATCCTTCACTCATAGTAATGATTCACCATTTAGTAAGCATTTAATTGACAATTGAATTTTAACGTGAATTTTTCTATGTAAAAATATAATTAAAGATAAAAATTAAATCTTTCTTATATAATGATCCCTTAATCACAAAAATTAAAATTTTATCTTATATTTCAAAAATTATAGAGATTAATACATTATTACAATATTTCAAAAAGATATCTGAATAAAAAATTACGATAAATTTTATAAGTGAATGGTATGACACGTAAAGATAAAAAAAAAGAAGCCGAAGCTAAAGATACCAAAGAAAATGTTGGAGAAAATGAAGAATCTAATGAATTAAGTAAAGATGAAGTTGAAGAAAGTCTGATAGAAGAGAGTAAAAAAGAGAAAGATGAGATTAAGCTACTGGAATGCGAAGACCAAAAAATTTTAGAATATTTTTCTAAGGATGAGTTGTGCAAAAAAGTAAAAGAACTTGAGCAAAATACTAAGGTGCAAGGGGAAAGATTAGAAACATTGAAGACTGAGGCTACGGATTGGAAAAATAAATATATACGCCTTCAAGCTGAATTTGAAAATGCACAAAAAAGATGG
>RDOE01000193.1 GCA_011364975.1 Promethearchaeota archaeon
CGAAAATGTTGTTATTCGTTAGGATAAGCAATAAATACTATGGCTTTCCTGGCTTTACACATTTTCAGTTAGATCAGTGTAAATCTCCTAAAGTAAGTCCTATATGACTTTAAGCCTAATATTCAATGGCTTATAACTTTATACATGCTATTATCTAAATTTGATAGTAGTAAGTAAGAATATCTTAAAATAACGATTAAATCCCAAAATAATTGAGATTTTTTTATAATAATAATTAAGTTAATATAATAAACATAAGAAGGTAAAACGAACTGTAAACGAATAGAATTATAAAATTTAATTGGTTAAAAGGTGATCTGAATGAGTATGTTCCATAAAAAAAGTAGCAAAGCAAAATTGGTAATGTCAACAATGGATACCATTCAGACATCAAAATATAAATCGAATATCATTAAATTATACTTCTTTAATTTCTTTATAGGGTTTTCTCTCATTTCCGGCATTCTAATCCCCTTTTATTTGATCTATGGAGGATTTACTTTTTTTGAATTTATGTTATTACAAAGTTATTATGCTTTTATAGTAATTATCTTCGAAATTCCTTGTGGTATCATAGCAGATCGATTTAGTAAGAAATTTACTCTAATGTTAGCCGGATTGTCCTATCTCTTTGTTCCTTTAGCTTATGGCATAATTTCAAACAAAATATTATTTCTTATTGGAGAAACTTTATTTGCGTTTAGCAATGCTTTAATCTCTGGAACTAATGAAGCGATAGTATATGAAAATCTGAAACAAGCTGGAAAAGAAAGCTTAATTATGAAAACTGTGGCAAAGAATGACGGAATGTTTTTGTTAGGAGTAATAATTTCAGCCCCATTAGGCTCCATTCTCGCAAATTTAATTTCAATTAGAATAGTAGTCTTATTAATGATCATCCCATATTTTATAAGTCTAATCATAACTTTTACTATCCAAAAAATTAGTAGAAGCGATGATATCAAGAAAAAAAGTATTCAAATTTTAAAATCAGGATTTAAAGAACTTAGAAAGAACAAAATTCTTAAGATTTTAGTATTTGAAAAAATAACAATTGAAATAATTATAGTTTTTCTTGTGTATACTTACCAATATTATATTCTTCTTGAATTCAGTATTCCTATCTTCTATTTTGGATTCATCGATGCTGGATTAACACTTTCACAATTTACATTCTTAAATTTAATCCCGCATCTAACAAATAATAGTATCGATAAAAAGAAATTACTTTTAATAAATACTATTATTCCCGGGATTGGATATATTTTGATTGCTATTGTTAACTTCGCTCCAGCAATTATATTTCTATTTTTAATAGTAATTGGGTTAGGTTTGTCAAGATATATAATATTCATTAATGGAATTAATAGGCAGATTAAAGAAAACAACAGAACTACGATTTTAAGTACTATTAATGTAATCTCGGGAATTTTAAAAGCAATTTTATATCCATTAATTGGAATCCTGATTATGTTCAATATTAACTTTTTATACTTAATTTTTGGAATTTTAATCCTTTTTTTCGCATTAAAGTCCAAAATTAAAAAAGAATATCTTTAAATCCGAATGAGTATTAATTCAAAAACATTAAGAAATGATATAGTATTCATTATTATTAATGAACATATATTTGATCGGTGGTTGTCAGCCTTAAATAATGTTTGAACTTAAAAAATTAATAGGAAATACAACATTTATTGAGGCAAAAAACCTAGCTAATTTAATAGGCTGTGAGCGACTGTATTTAAAATTCGAAGGTAGTAATCCAACTGGAACCCAAAAAGATCGAATTGCATTAGCGTTAGTCCAGGATGCCGTCAAAAATGATTATAAAGGAATTATCACTGCCACTTGTGGTAACTTTGGAGCGGCATTAGCGTATGTTGCGAAAAGTTTTGGTTTAGAAACGTATATTTATATTCCAACGATCTATCATCCTTCCAAAAATAGAATCACTTATATAAAGCAAGCAAATGCTCACATGCTGTATGTTAATGGTCATTATGAGGATGCTGTTGAATTCTCATCTGAAATTGCAGAAAAAGAAAATCTTTATAATGCAAATCCTGGAACTTCTCAGGTTAAGGAGATATCATTCAAAGCATACGGTGAAATTGCTTTTGAATTATATCGTGGTTTACGAAGGGTTCCTGATTACTTATTTTGTCCCGTTGGTAATGGTACTACATTAGCAGGAATTCATTTAGGCTTTAAACAACTCTATAAGGATGGAAAGATATCAAAAATTCCGAAGATAGTTGCCACCAGTACCACCAAGGGAAATCCTATCATTAAATCTTATAAGATAAAGAGCAAAACAGCATTAGATTTATCTCCAAATGAAATAAAAGAAAGTAAGGTGAATGAACCATTGATAAATTGGCATTCCTATGATGGACAAGAAGCTTTAGACGCAATTTACGAATCAAATGGCTTTGCGCAATATGCTTCTGATACTAAGATGATGAACTTCGCTAAAATTTTAAGAGATGAACAAGGGTTAAATGCTTTACCAGCTTCGACTAGTACTTTAGCTGTATTATCTAGTTTGAAAAATGAGAATGTTACTTTAAAGGGAACATATGTTTCAATTATTACAGGAAGATATTTCAGGTAAATCCTTGAACTTTTTGTGCTTTAGCAATCAAAACATTCTTAGAACCATAAAGTCATATTTAAGTTTCCATTAGGGTCCTTTGTTTCTAGAATAAATCCTAGCTTTTCGTAAAAATTTTGTAATCTGATGTTTTTTTCATCAATTTCTTCCGTATATACCTTAATACCTAAATATTCTTCCTTTTTTAACCAATCAATAAGGCAT
>RDOE01000194.1 GCA_011364975.1 Promethearchaeota archaeon
GTGGCATAGGTAAGTGGTTAAAAGCAAGTATGTTATTAAAAATTCGAGAAGAATATCCACAAGTGAAAATTGTTACTACTGGTAATGCAAATTCTAACGCTCCAATGCTTTCAATTAACAATCGTCTTGGATTTAAAGTTCATAAAGAATCCATTAATGCACAAATAACAATAGAACAATTAGCTGAATTTTTATCTTTATAAAAAATCTTTTTTGTTTTGGGAATATTTTCCCTTTTTTTATTTTAGTAAATTATACAAGTTATTTTGACTATTATTAGGTGGTATTTTCATCAATTTATTAATATCCCAAAACAAAATATAGAATATTGACTTTAATGAAGTGATGATATGAGATGTAAAGTAATTAGTGTGACATTGAATGTTGGATTAACTAACTCAGTTCTCGTTGAGGATACAATAAATATTTGGTTGAAAAAAAATCCTACAGTAAAAATTAAGAACATAACTCAAGCTGGATTAGGAACAAAAACAATAATAACTACTATATTATATGAAGATTGAAAAAATATTTGGTGGGTAAATAAATGGTTTATCAACAAATTACTGAGTATTTGAAGCGTTTACTCTCCTCTAATATTGAAGAGAGTTTTCTCATAATTTCCCCAAAAGGAAATGGTGATGTGTATGCACAGTTTTTGCCCCTCTCTAGAGAGGAACTATACTGTGAAACAGTTTCGAATGAATTTTTACCTGAAAAATTACAGTTAAATTCTCAAAAAATTTCTCAATTAAAGAAATTAGGTTTTGAGCTTGGAGAAGAGGATGTTAATTTCCATCGAGATTTTGAAGTTAAAAATGATGCTGCGATTGAAGAATTATCTAAATTGGTTTTGAAAATCTTTGTGGAAATTTATGGTGTGGCTGTACCAGATTTTGATTTTGAATATGAAGAGTAAAACACACTATAAATCTTAAAATTTGGCAGAAGAAAATAGGAAATGATTTTTAGATACATTTGAGGTGTTAATTCAATTATTATTATTATTCTATAACGGAAAATGGGAGCATAAATATTGAAGGAGAAAAATGTTTCGGATATAATTCACCTGGAGAAACTTGTTAAGCAACAACCTAAAAATTTAGAAAGGCTATTCAATTTAGGACTAGCTTATTTAGCCTATGGTGAGGAAACTAAAGCAATTAATACTTTGAAAGAAGTTATATTTTTAGAACCAGACAATTATGAAGTATATTTCTTTCTAGGATCAGCCTATCTAAAGATTGAAAAAACAAAGCTAGCAATAGAATATTTAGAAGAAGCGATTGAAAAAAAACCTGATTTACAAATAGCTTACATTTATTTGGGAAATATCTATCTGCAAGAAAAAAACTATGAAAAGGCAAAGGAATATTTCTTAAGTGTATTAGCATTTCAACCTGAACATAAAGATGCTTTATACAATTTGGGGAATATTCACTATATTCATGGTGAATATATAAAAGCAATCGATTATTTTCATAAAGCTATAGAAGCAGATTCATTAAATGTAGATGCACTATTTAATTTAGCAAACTCGTATATGCAATTGGAAGAGTATGAAAAAGCCATTCATTATTTCAAACAAGCATTTATGTTAAGACCAGAAGAACCTGATGCTTATTTCAATTTGGCATTAGCTTATTTTATAAATAAAGATTTCAATAGGGCCAAAAAAATGTTGTTAGAATTTAGTGATTTATATCCAGAGAATCCAAAAGTCTATTTTTTATTAGCTAAAATATACTCATTGGAGAATTATAAAGAAGACGCACTTAAAAATCTCAAAATCGCTATAAAATTGGATCCAGTTTTACGACAATTGGGAGATGACCCAGAATTTGAGAATATACGGAATACAGAAGAATTTATGCAAATTATGTAATTTTAAACAAATTTGTTATTCTTTTTTGTTTTATTCAAATACTTCCATATTGAGTTAATTGTAGATTGATGATATTTTTCTTAAATCAAATTGTAAATTATAGTCATAAAGTTAAAAGGAAGGTTATTTATTGTCCCATAGTAAGCTGATTAAGTCTCTTTCAGTTGAAGAAAGAAGAATTTTGATCGTTTTAAGAATTATCGAACAACGACCCAAAAATCCTGAAACTAATGAATATACAATCAATGATCAGGTGAAAATTAAACTTGATTTGAATGGAATTAAAACCGTAGGGAATTTACGCTTTAAAAATCAAGTTGAAAATTGGGAAAAATCTTTGATTTCATTAATAGAAAAGAAGCTACTATTATTGGAGGATAGATTATACTCTTTTACAGATAAAGGTCGATTAATTAGCAAAGAGGTTTGGACCGAATGGGCAAGTGGATTCTATGATGATTTGCTTATACGAAGCGCTGAAAGTAAAGCTCATGCTATTTTTTGCGAAAGAGTATTTGGTAAGAATTTATATCAATTTAATGTTCTTGATACGATTCAGTTAGAAACCATGCTAAAACAACTTAATCTTCAACCTGATGATTATGTTTTGGATTTAGGCTGTGGATTAGG
>RDOE01000195.1 GCA_011364975.1 Promethearchaeota archaeon
TACGTGTCCATGAGATATTGATAAGCTCCTGTATGCATTGTTGTTGCTGCTTTAATTGCAGGTAATTCTTTTATCTCAAATCCCTCATCCGCTTTAATTCTTCCTCTTATTGGAACTGCAATTTCAATGGTAGCATCCATTTCTTTATATTCCATGTCATGATAAAGTGCCATGGGGGGTCCCACGATTACTACTCCTAATTGCCTATTTTCTTCTTTGTAAATTTGACCAAATACTTCCCCTATTAGTTTTGATATAGTTAAATGTATTGGTCCTTTCTCGGTCTTACTAATAACTCTGGTACTTGTTATTTCTTTAATGATAGGTTTAGACGAATGCATGTCTAAAAACACCTCCATTTTCATATTGCCGAGTAAGATGTTTTTCATGTTATTTAATCGCTCAATTTCTGTTGTTATCTTTGATACTCTCTCTGAAAATAATTTTTTTATTAATTCAAAGTCTTTTTTTTCTGCAGATTCAAGTAATTCGCTAATTTCAGCTAGACTAAATCCCATTGAGCTTAATAACTTAATTCTTATTCCTCGCTCAATTTGCGGGATAGAATAATACCTATAATTCGTCATTGGATCTTTTATGTCTGGTTCTAACAATCCATTTTTCTCATATATTCGTAGGGCTTTTCTAGTCAGTTGGGTCATTTGTGAGAAAATTCCGATCGGAATTTGTTCGCTTATCATTTGATCAAATCCATCTTACTCAATTTTATCTATATAGATTCCTCTCCATCTTCAATATAAAGTACCAGAGTCTGACCTAGGGCAAGGTTTTGTTTATTATATATTTTAAATATCATTATTAATAATTTTTAATCATTAAACTTAACATAATTTTTTTTACATTGAAACAATAACAACTCCTTCACACGTTTCGGATTTGAAACCCACGCAATCGAAACCCCTAAAATGTTTCCATTTTTTAAATATATATTTAATTTTCCTCTCGGAATACGTAATGGATAAATTGAACGTGACATATCACTATAATCTGGAACAATTCCCACTGCAGTTATACCAGAGCTTTCAACTTTTATATCTTTAATAGAATGATATGTATAGTATTTTTTTTTAAAAGGAAACCAAGGTGTACGGAAAATAAAACCTTGCTCATAAAGCGTGATATATGTAAAAAGTGTACAGAACGCCTCATATACAAAAGGAAGGCAGATTATATTGACTATAATTAAAACAATTAATAGAATATTAAAAAAATTTATAACACGCATTAGTTCGTTAGAATAAACTATGATTGCGTATATAAAACCAATAAATGTAGCACAATTAAATCCAAGATCGATTGCAACAAATGGTAAATAGATAGGACAACGCAAATCCATCCCATAATGTATCGAACTTTTCCATAGCACTTTCCCATATTTTTTATGTTTTTTACCTTTCCCTGATTTAAATCCCCATGGCTCAAATTCTCTATTATTTTTTCGATTATAAATAAAATATGTAAGAGGATCTGGAGAATGCCCCATTTCTAATAGTTTAATCTCTTCCTCGGAGTAAGATGTTTGATAACTGTTATCATCCAATTCTAAACCACAATCTGTACATACTAGAAATCCCTCTGGTGTAATAGATTTATGTTCATGCTTACAATTTTCCTTCGACACGACTAGATCCCTCTATTTAATATCAAGCTCTCAATTATAAAAATCTATAGAAGAAGGTAATATAATTTCCTTTAAAGGGAGTGCTTATATACGGCGTGTGCGTACAGTACTATGGTGTTTCCGCCATGTCCGTTATAAACTTGCGAATCTCCAATAAGGAAAAAAAGAATAGAATTAAGAACTATGCGCAAAGTAAATACAGCTTGAATTTATCCGATTATATTCGAATGCTCATTAAAGAAGATATGATAGCTATTTTAAAATCGCCAGAACAACTAAAAGAAGAACAGGAAATCATCAAGCAATTAAGATTTGAGAATGATAAACTGACAAGAGAAATTGGAATATTAAAAGAACATATCATGATCTTGATTGAATTAAGCACTAATAAAATCTTACAAAAAATAGATGGGCTCACGATCTCTTCAGACCAAATAGAAAAGATTGAAGATCAAATCTTAACATTATTGAATGAAACCATTCAAGGTAAGCGAATCAAGTTATCATTAGCCGAAATTTCTGCTCGAATACGCGTAAAAGAAGAGCAAGTCATTCAAATTCTTGATCGATTAATTGAAAGCGAACGTGTCAAGTTCTTCAAGAACATGAAATATGGGAGGATTGATTAATGATTGATTTAGATAACTTTTCTCTTGAAGAATTAACCCGATTAGAACAAGAAATTAAAGATAAGAAAAAAAATATGACTTCAAAGAAAGCATTGAGAGATAATGAGGATTTAATTACAGAATTCTTGAAGATTTTTGAATCTTT
>RDOE01000020.1 GCA_011364975.1 Promethearchaeota archaeon
GATTCTTTTATCATTTATTTTGTTAACTTTTTTGTAACTTTTAAGCTCCTCTTCAGATATATTCTCAATAATCGTTCTTATCATTTTTCCTAATTCTGAAACTAACAATTCTTCGTCAGAGGGGTAGTATTGGTCCAGATCAGCACCAATTGCTACATTACCCTTCCTTATCTCTCCTGGATGCTTTCTAACTTCTTTTTTATATCGATTAAAATAAATTAAAATTCTGTTCAAATTTTTAAGATCTGGTTCTTTTATTTCAGATAGGATTTGGAATACAAAGCTCGATCGTTTTAAATAGTCTTGAAGCGTATCTGGGGTTCTTTTGGGTTCATAATCGGGAAATAAATCTTTTTCACTCAAAATTACAACGACTAAAACAATTTTTTATTACTTAAAATTAATTAAAACAACATAAAGATTTAAAATTGAATGAAATAATTATTTCTAGAAAGGATTATTTCTAAAAGTAACTCAAAAATTTGTGTGAAATTATGGAAACCGAAGGCAAAAAACCATATTATATTTTTAAGTTATGCTTACTTGGTCATGCTGGTGTAGGGAAAACATGTATTGCACGGCGATTATGTTTTGATACTTTTGATGCGAACACCTCATTAACAATAGGGATTGATTTTTATACTTATGATTTACCGATGATTGTTGATGGAGACAAAACATTTCTAAGACTATCTATTTGGGATTTTGGGGGTCAAGAGCAATTTAAAAAGATGTTTAGTTATTACATTCACGGAGCAAACGGTATATTTATGGTTTTTAGTCTCTTTAATCTTAATGATACTCTTTTAGGACTAGATTGGTGGTATGACAATCTATTCAAACACAATTATCAAGAAACTCCTAAATTATTAGTTGGATGTAAACTTGATTTAGTTAAGGACTTAGAAAGAGTAAATGAGTTGGTTATAGAAAGATTTAGAAATAAACATGATGATGTGCCGTTCTATAAAACTTCTGCAAAAAATAATGTTAATGTTAGAGAAATTTTTGTAGATATGTCAAAACAGATTTTAGATGCTCATAATTTTAATTATGATAAGCTTCTCTAATTTGAATATTATAAATATTCATAACTTTTTCTTTAGTAATTTATAAATACCAGTGGTGCTGAATATGGTTGAGATATATCATGAGGATGATGGTAGGTTAGATTATATAAAAAATAAAACGATAGGAATTATTGGTTACGGGAATCAAGGAAGAGCACAAGCATTAAATTTAAGAGATAGTGGATTAAGAGTAATTATTGGTAATATTGAAGATGATTTCAAAAAAATAGCTAAAAATGACGGCTTTGATGTTTTTGCAATTGAGGAAGCAGTATCCCAGTCAGACATCATATTTATACTTATCCCTGATGAATCAATCAAAGAAATATTTGATCAAAAAGTTAAACCATATCTCAAATCTTCATCAACTCTAAATTTTGCTAGTGGATACAATGTGGGGTTCAAATTGTTAGAATTACCCTCAAATATTGACATTATCATGATTGCTCCGAGGATGATTGGTGTAGGGGTACGAGAAAATTATCTTAATGGAAAAGGATTCTTTAGTTTTATAGCTATCGAACAAAATGTCACGGGAAAAGCTAAAAATACCTTACTTGCTTTAGCAAAAGGTCTGGGAACCCTTAAAAAAGGGGCTGTGATGATGTCAACGAAAGAGGAAGCTATCTTAGATTTATTTAACGAACAAGCATTTGGTCCAGCTTTTGGAAGGGTTTTATTAACAAGCATTAATGTGCTATTAGAAGCAGGATATCCTGCTGAAGCTGTATTAATAGAAATGTATATGAGTGGTGAAATGTCCTATACTTATAAAAAAATGGCTGATATAGGATTAATAAAGCAAACAGATTTTCATTCATACACTAGCCAATACGGAGCAATGAGTCGGGGTATTCGATATTTTAAGCTTCCCATAAAACCAATTATGCAAAGAACTTTAGAAGAAATCGAAAATGGAGTTTTTACTCAAGAATGGGAGAAAAAAATTACCAAATTGAAATTTAAGTTTATCAAATTTTTTGCTACTCGTCAAAAGATAAATAAACTTGAGAAACAAGTACGAAAAAGTATGAAAATGAAATTGTTCGATATTTATGAAGAGCAACCGCCTACTGCCGAAGACATAGAAAAAGCCAAAGAAATTACTAACGAGCTCAAAATGTTTGAAAAATATTATGAAACCTGAATTATAAATAAAAGAGTATCTCCGAATAGTATTTTTAAATGAAGATTATACTAGAATTATTACAACTCCCAGTATAGTCAAAATCACACCTATAAATCCTTGTTTTGATACTTTTTCCTTATTTACAAAATAAGTTAAAGGAAGAGCAAATAATGGGCTTGCTGTGGCTATTAAAGACATAATGTTTGCTCCTGCAACTCTCGCAGCTTCAGTATACAAAAAAGCTCCTAAGGATGTCCCTATGAGGGATCCAAGGAGGAGCAAAATATAAGTTTTTAAGCTTCTTCTTTTATTAATAGACGTCTTTAACTTCTTTTTTTTAATGTGATTTTCTCTACCTGCCATAACACATAAAATTAGAACTGCAAAAGGAAATCGTATTACATTTCCGATGATACTACTTTGTTCATTTATATGTAAAATAGTATCAATTATATTTGTCGTATAGTCTATTATAACTAATCCAACAGCCCAACCTAAGGAGGCAATTAAGCCTGCGATAATTGCTTTGATAGAAGTATTTGCTAATAAATCTCTTAATTTAGTTTGCGGTATAGCACCATTCTTCTTCAACCCATCTTGGTTATTATGTGAATTAATTTTATTTTTTCCAATGATTATTATTCCTATCCCTACTAAGAGCAACGATAGCAGCATACGTAATTCAAAGGGACGCTGAAGAAAAACTAATGAGAGAATAAAAGTAAAAATCGGAAATGTCATTGAAACGGCCAAAGCTATAGTAGTTCCAAGTTCTTTTTGGGCAGTAAAATAAGCAGTGTCCCCAATAACCTGTCCAAAAAGAAAACTTGTGAATAATAAAATCCAAATTTCAAAAGGTAGTAGAAAAATATAGCCAAAAATGTTCAAAAAAAGCGAAATTAAAATGAATGTTAATGTTCCAATAAGGGTACGAAATAAGTTAATAAATAAAGGGCTTGATTCAAATTCTGTCTGTCGAAATATTACATTAGATCCTACAAAAGTTAACACAGCAAATATCGCGATTATCTCTCCTAGCATAAGGATGATTATTTTTATGTTGATTTTCTATGAATTTTATTTATTTGTTTACCATAATTATGTAATGCTAAAAAAGCTAAGGCGGCTCTTCTCAAATCGGAATAAACTAAAAAGCCATCCTTAATTAAAAGCTCAAAATATTCATTTCTTATCTTTAGGGGTGTTTCAGTTAATATCAATATCAAAAGCTTATTCTGTGCTTCAATATGCTCTTTAATTAACTTTAGGTTATGATAATATGATTCAAATCGTTCTTTATCCCCCATACTCCAAGCATTAGTATGCATAACAACAAAATCAATCTCCTCCGTTATGGCAGCTTTACATACTTCAACATATTTATCAGAACGAGAAAGCCAGGGTAAATCCAATGGATTTGAAAGGGAACCGATTTTAATTGGATATACATCTCGTAAGCGTTTTACTGTATCTTCTTTAAATAAGGGAAGATTAATTCCTATTTGAGTTAATCTATCTGTATCAATAATTCCTAAACCACCTGACCAAAGAATTACTAATGCATTTTTACCTTTTGGGAAATATTTAAGTCGTTCTTCAAAAGGAAACTTACCAAACTTTTTATAAAAATAATTAAAGATGAAAAGGTAATCAATTAGTTCATTAAGTGAACTTCCTACCTCAATTAAAGGAGTTTGTTTGCAAATCGCATTCCAAATCCTTTCACTTGTTCCAAGAGAGCCTGTGTGAGACAAAACGGCTGTTTGACCTCGTTTTGTTTTTCCTCCTCTTAAAATCAAAACTGGCTTTTTAATTTCTTTTAAAATATTAAATAGAAATCTACCTTCCTTTTTTTGATATTTAGAAAATCCCTCAAAATAGACCGTTATAATTTCCGATTCAGGGTCTTTTTCGTAATATTTTAGAAAATCACTTACTTGAAGACTTACACAGTTACCTAAACTCACCCCTTTAGAAAAAGTAAGATTATACCTACTATGTCCATCCATTATTGTTCTAGAATGGAGATCTCCGGAATGGAAAATTAAACTTATATTACCTGCTTCAGCAGGAAACATAGGAAGATAAGCAATATGCCCTTTAGGACAATACACACCCATGCAATTAGGTCCAATAGCTAATGTATCTGCTTGCTTATCTAAAAAAATCTTTAATTCTTGTTCAATTTTTATTCCAATTTCATCGAATTCTCCTGTTCCTGCTGTAAAAATATGAATAAAATTAATTTTTTTTTTTTCTAATAGTCTCTTTAAAGACTCAAGTAATTTTTCCCTTCTTACTGCTAAAATGAGAAGATCAATGGTATCCTCAGAAACATCTTCTATAGATTCATATGTTTTAATACCAAAAATTTCGTTTTTTGTAGGAGATATTAAATATAAATTGTTGAGATCAAATCCCTGTGATTTAAACCCAAAGATAAAATAAGACAGTTTTTCTGTTGCTTCATAAATCGCCACGTTTTTTGGCATAAATAACTTATCTAGTTCTTCTCTTTGTTCTGTTGATTTTGGTTTCATTTTTTTCCCACCCATAATTATATTCCTTAGAATGCAACTTCAAAAATATATGTACGAGCTTAATTTTTAATTAAAATATCATGTGAATTATAAGATTAAGATTTTTAGATTTTAATAAATTAAGATATTACTATATATAAATTAGTAATTTCCTTTCTTAGCATCTAACTTTCTGCCATATTCATATAATTTTAGAAATGATTTTGCCGCACTTTCCATTGTAGGATATACAATAAAATCGTTCTTAATTAACATGTCATAAAATATTGCCCTTGATTCACTTGGATATTCATGGAGAATAATAACAAACACTTTATTCTGAGATTCAATATAATCTTTAATCCCAAGTAAATTACTAAAATACCCTTTAAACCTCTCGCTTTCTAAATCCTTCCAAGCGTCAGATTCAACAATTATAAAATCAATATTTTCATCAATCGCAGCCTTGCATACATCAAGAAATACCTTGTTAGATGTAACCCATGGTAAATCAAATGGATTAGCTAAACTACCAATATTGATGTCGTAGATTTTTTTAAATTTTTCTAAGACTTCTCCTTCAAAATAGGGTATTTCAAGGCCTAATTCCATTAATGTATCTGTTGCCAAGATACCAAAGCCCCCTGACCAAAGTGCGATTAACGTGCGTTTGCCTTCAGGAAAAATTATTTCTTTACTATATTTTTTATTCCGAGCTATATATTGAGAAAACATATATATATAATCAATAAGTTCTTCTAATGATGGAGGAACTTCAATTATATTGGTCTGCTTAAAAATTGCGTTCCAAATGCGCTTATTACCCGCTAGCGTGCCTGTATGTGAAATTACTGCTTTTTGACCTCGTTTAGTTCTTCCGCCTCTCATAAATAAAACAGGTTTCTTCATATTCTTTAAAGTTCTAAATAATCGTTTTCCCTCATCCTTTGAATAACCAGGTAATCCTTCAAAATAAACACATATAACATCAGTTTTATTGTCATAATTGAAATAATCTAACATTTCAGAGATTTGGATATCGATACAATTACCAATACTAACTCCAAGTGAGAATCTTAAGTTATACTTTCGAGAACCAAATTTTATCATCTTAGAATGTAAATCTCCTGATTGAAAAACCAATGCGATGTTTCCGGACTCAATAGGAAAAGAAGAATAATATGCGGTTTTTCCTCTTGGACTATATAAGCCCATACAATTAGGACCTATTGCCCGTGTATCTGGATATGATTGCAGAAGTATTCTAACATCCTTCTCAATTTGTTCTCCTATCTCATCAAATTCTCCTGTACCCGCTGTGAAAATATGAATAAATTTTACTTTCTTTTTCGATAAGATATCTTTCAAATTACTCAGTAATATCTCTCTTCTAATCGATAAAATGAGTAAATCAATATCATCAATAGGGATTTCGTCAAAATTTTTATAACATTTTAATCCCATAAATTCATCATCTTTGGACGAAATTAGATACAGATTTTCCAAATTGAAACCTTGTCGTTTAAATCCTTCAATGAAAAAGCCTACATTTGGTTTTGCCTGATAAATTACTACCGTTGTTGGATTAAATAATATATCAAATGAATTAGAATTATTCGTAATTTCCATTATTATCCATTTATAACAATAAATCGGAATGGAATTAAATTCAGTCCCGCAATATGGGCACTTCGATTTTGTTTGTTTTTCAATAATTGAAATATCTTTCATTATAACATCTTTTCTAAAATTTTTTATAAACTTTAAAAATAATGCTAATAGAAATGAAAATAAAATGATTACCAAGCCAAGAAGAAGTGTTTTTAAGAAAAGAAAAGTGCCATAATGTTCAAAATATAATGGAGAATACTTTGATATGAATATATAAAAAAAGAAGTTAGGGAAAAAGAAAGTAATTGTATTCATGATAATTACTCGCTTGATCTTTTGTAACGCTATGACTGGAATTAATGATACTAACATCCAGATAAAATATAGAAAAATCAACCCTATATCGAATTCATACATAATATAATTTGAAAGAAATTGAATTACAACTTGTCTCTCTTCTATTATGTTACCATCAAATTCAATATGAAAACTATACCGGAACGTAACAATAAAAATTGTTAAAATCAGAAATTGAATACTGAAAAGTGCTAATTTACTTTTATAGAGAAATGCTATCTTCATTATTAAAATTTTAAATAAATCAAAAAATAAAACTCTTTGAAATAAAATAATAAGAGAAAAGATTTAAAAATGCTTAAAACGTAAAATTTTTAATATTTGCTTGCTTCAATTACTTACAGTGCTGAGTTTATTATCTCATTCTTTAATGTTTATTATTATTAATCTAAAAACAAAGGATGTTTTGGGTTTATGAGCTATTCTTTTAGCCGTACAAAAATGGTTGAAAAAATCAAGTTTGGGCTTCTGAGCCCAGATGAGATTAGGAAAATGTCTGCAGCAAGAATTATAACTGCGGACACATATGATGAAGATGGTCTACCGATTCCCAGTGGATTGATGGATCAGAGATTAGGGACTATAGAACCGGGACAAAGATGTCAAACTTGTGGAAATCTTGTAAGTAATTGCATGGGACACTTTGGTCATATTGAATTAGCCCGACCAGTGATTCATGTAGGGTATGCCAAAAAAGTTCTAAAAGTTTTAAGGTCTATATGTCCGCAATGTTCACGATTAATGTTAACTGAAGAGGAAATAGAACGTTTTCGAGAAGAACAAGCTAAGTTTGAAAAAGTTTCTTTTGAAGGTGACGAAGATCCTTCAAGGGTAGTATTTAAACGAGCTAGGAAAAGTAAGATGTGCCCTTATTGCGGAGCAAAGAAGAAAAAAATCATTATTGAAAAACCCACTACTTTTTATGAGGAAGAAGAAAATAAAGGTTCTCGTCGTCTTACTCCCATTGAAATTTTAGAACGCCTCAAAAAGATGACTGATAATGATTTGAGGGTATTAGGGATATCTCCTGAGAATGCGAGACTTGAATGGGTTATTTTCACCGTATTACCAATTCCACCGGTATGTGCTCGACCTTCAATTACCCTAGATAGCGGTATCCGATCTGAAGATGATCTTACTCATAAATTAGTGGATGTAATTCGAATTAACCAAAGATTAAGGGAAAATATTGATGCAGGTGCGCCTCATCTAATTGTTGAAGATCTTTGGGAATTATTACAATATCATATAACTACTTATTTTGATAATCAAGTGTCTGGTATCCCCCCAGCACGTCATAGATCAGGAAGGGCTCTTAGAACACTTACACAAAGGTTAAAAGGTAAAGAAGGGCGTTTTAGGAGCAATTTGAGTGGAAAGCGAGTAGATTTTTCAGCAAGAAGCGTAGTATCTCCCAATCCCTATATAAGTATCAATGAGGTCGGAGTTCCAATAGAAATTGCGAAAATCCTTACAATCCCTACAAATGTAAATGACTGGAATATTGAGGAGATGAAGCAAATGGTAATTAATGGACCATCTAGACATCCAGGTGCAAATTATATTATTAGAAACGATCGTAGAAGGATAGATTTAAGATATGTTAAAAATCGCCAAATTATAGCTGATATGTTAGCACCTGGTTTTACAGTTGAGCGTCATTTAAGTAATGGTGATTTAGTCTTATTTAATCGACAACCATCACTTCATAGAATGTCTATAATGGCTCATGAAGTTAAAATAATGGATGGTAGAACCTTTCGTCTAAATCTTACAGTTTGCCCTCCTTATAATGCGGATTTTGATGGAGATGAAATGAATTTACATGTACCTCAAAGTGAAGAAGCTCGAACTGAAGCAGAATTGCTACTTAAAGTCCAAGAACATATTTTATCACCTCGTTTTGGAGGGCCAATCCTAGGAGGTATCCAAGATTTTATCTCATCTGTGTTTCAATTTACCAGTAAAGATGCGTTATTTAATAAAATGGATACTTTTAAGTTGTTATTTATGGGGAATATTTTTAAAGATAATCCTGAATTTGATTTAACTGATTTGACACCTATCGTGACAGAACCTGAAGAAAAGTTTTCTGGAAAACAGATATTCAGTACTCTATTTCCAGATGATCTTAATATTAAAGTAAAATCAAAATTTTGTAAAAAATGTGAAGTTTGTGAAGAAGAGAATTGTGCTTATGATGCATATGTAGTGATTAAAAATGGAGAATTAATAACAGGAACAATTGATGAGAACTCCTTCGGGGCTATGCAATCCAATAGTATTCTACAAAGAATTATTAAAGATCATGGAAATGCAAGAGGGAGGCAATTTTTAGATGATGCAACAAGAATGCTATTATATGTTATAAGAAAGAACGGAATGACGATGGGACTTGATGAGGTATATGTATATGGTCATGCATATGAAGAAATACAAAAAATACTTGATGCTGCAAATAAAGAATCAGATAGATTAATTAATGCATTCTATGATAATGATACAACAATTTTAAGGAGAGCCCCAGGAAGATCGATGCGAGAAACTTTAGAATTGAGAATAAGACAAGTGCTTGCTGAAGCGCGTAAAAAGGCAGAAGAAACTGCTGCTAATTTTATTGGTGATGAAGCTCATTCTGTCATTATGACTAAATCTGGAGCGCGGGGAAACATCTTAAATTTAGGTCAGATGTCTGCTGTTGTAGGGCAACAAGCAATCAGAGGAGAGAGAATTAACCGAGGATATAGTTTAAGAACGCTACCTCATTTTAAAATAAATGATCTTACTCCGAAATCTCGAGGGTTTGTTGAATCATCTTATAGAAACGGTTTAAAACCAGAAGAATTTTTCTTTCATGCCATGGGGGGCAGGGAAGGACTAGTTGATACCGCAGTAAGAACTTCTACTAGCGGATATATGCAACGTCGATTAGTTAATGCACTTCAAGATATGGTAATTGAAAATGATGGTACAGTTAGAAATAGCGATAAAAATATTATACAATTTAATTACGGAGATGATGGAATTGACCCAATGCATACTGACCATTCTGACGCAGTAAATCTCAATGTATTGCTATTAAAAGCGAAAGCACTTGATTTAGAAGAAATTCGAGATGAATTAAAACATGTTCCATCAAAAAAGAAATCAGCACCAGAGGAAACTGAAAAAATAAAAGAAGTACCAAGTGAACCCTCCAAACCTAAAAAGAAGGCACAATCAACAGATGAAGATACATTAATAAAAGAGTATGAAAAAGAAACAGGAAAAAATGCCATTTGGAGAGGTAATACCACGAAAGGTTATTTAGAATGGAAAAAGGAAAAGTATGGGTCCTAAATAAAATAAGAGGAATATAATATGGCAAAAGTTACACCTAAAATTTTAGATGAAAAACTTGCTGAACTACAAGAAGATGGTATCCCAGAAGACTTAATTGAAAAAATAAAAACAAAAGTAAAAAATGAAATCTTAGAAGAAGAACAATTGGAATACCTTCTAAATAAGGTTTATATTAACTTCAATAATGCTATAGTAGAGACTAGTGAACCAGTTGGTACGGTAGCGGCTCAATCAATTGGTGAACCAGGAACACAAATGACTCTTCGAACATTCCATTATGCAGGGGTAGAAGAGTTTAGTGTGACTCAGGGATTGCCGCGGTTAATTGAAATAGTTGATGCTAGGCGATTTCCTTCAACTCCGATGATGACAGTGTTTCTTGAAAAACCTTATAATGAAAGCGAGAAAAATGCTATTAAAGTACATAATCGTATTGAACAGATTCGCATAGAACAAATTACACACGATGTGGACTTAGATTTCGTGAATTGGAATATTATTATCAATGTTATCCCAGAAATTTGTGAAAGCAAGGGTATTGACATAGAACTGATTCCCGAAATTTTGAAAAGGTATAAGAAAAAAGGGACAATAAAACGTGAAGGTAATTCAATAATAATAGATCCGGGAATTGAGGATCTTCAAAGCCTACAGAAATTGCGGGAAAAAATCCTAAAGAAAGTAGTAAAAGGAATTAGGGGCGTAAAAAGAGGATTACTTACACCTTCAGATGATAATAAAGAATGGTTAATTAAAACCGAGGGAACTAACTTACAATCCGTCGTTCAAATTGACGGTGTGGATACAACCCGTTCAGTTTCAAATCATATTCATGAAATTGAAAAATTATATGGTATTGAAGCAGCAAGGAATATGATCATTAAAGAATCGCAGAAGGTTTTAGAACAACAAGGATTAGATGTTGATTTACGACACTTATTAATATTATCTGACCTAATGTGTGTTGGAGGAGTCATTCAATCAATTGGTAGACATGGGATCTCGGGATCAAAATCTAGTGTATTTGCGAGAGCTGCTTTTGAAGTGACTGTTAATCAGTTATTGGACGCGGGGCTTTATGGTGAGGAGGAAAAATTACTTGGAATCCCTGAAAATGTCATTATTGGGCAAGTAAGTCCCATAGGCACAGGAAGGGTTTCGATCATGTTTGATTTAGATGCGAATTTAGAAATCCTTAAAAGTAAGAAATAGGCGAATTAGCGTTAAAAATTTAAATTATTATGTATTTAATTTTATTACTATATTTTTAAGATTTAAAAAGGAAATTCGTAGTAAGGACTATGGCAAGAAAAAGCAAAAAAATCGATGAATCTATCGATTTATCTCGGAAGAAAGTAAAAGAATTTGACATTGATACTAACATAAAAGTAGCTTATAAGACTGGAAAAATTTTATATGGCAGAAGTCAAGTTCTCAAACAAATCAGACAATCTCCTTTTAAAATGATAATCATTGCCAATAACTGTCCCAAAGAATTAGAGACTCAAATCAAATATTATAATACTCTAATTGAAAATAGTGTATTTATTCATACTTATAAAGGTTCATCATGGGATTTAGGATTAGCCATGGGAAAACCTTATATGATTTCTGTTATTGGTATAAATGATTTTGGAGACTCTGATTTATTATCCTTAAAAACTAAGAGAAATTAAAGAGTAAGTGAATTACTTCAGCATGTTACGTAAAAATATCAGAATTGATAGAAAATCAATGGAACTTATTTCGCTGTTTAATAACATCACTGGAGCTATAATAAAAGATTGCTTTATTTTCGAATCACCTGAAAATGACTCTGAGATAATAATCTTTCTTGTTAAGAAAGAAGACGTTGGAAAAGCAATTGGAAAAGCAGGAGAACATGTTAAAGACTTAATGGCGAAATTACAGAAAAAGATAGATGTTATTCCTTGGTCTGAAAATCTGGAAGAATTTATTCAATATATATTAAACACGACTAAAACTACAATAAAAGTTCAAACTATTGAAATTAAAGAAAGTAAAAACTTAAAAAAAACGGTAATCATATCAGTTCGCCCTCAAGATCGTGGTAAAGCAATAGGCAAAGAGGGCTCTATGATACGAAAAGTAAAAGAGCTTGTTTTACGACATTATGAAGTAGATAATGTAATTATCAACACAAAAAATTAAATACTTTACTTTCTAAATTCAAAAATTTTAAGTTTAAGGAAATAATTTATAATCTATATCAAATTCTTTCAAAGTTTTATTAAGGTATAAAAGAATGTCGAAGCCTAAAGGTTTGTACGCTGCACGAAAGTTAAGAAACAATAGGAAAAAGTTGCGATGGAGCAAAACTAAATTTAAAAGGAAGAAATTAAAGTTAAAACAGAAAGTAGATCCACTTGAAGGTGCTCCTCAAGCACTGGGTATTGTACTACAAAAAGTAGGACGAGAAAGTAAACAACCAAATTCAGCAATTCGAAAATGTGTACGTGTCCAACTTAAGAAGAATGGAAAAGGAGTCACGGCTTTTCTTCCCGGTGATGGTGCGCTTAACTTCATAGAAGAACATGATCGAGTAATTGTAGAAGGTATTGGGGGTGCTAAAGGTAGATCGATTGGTGATCTTCCTGGTGTAAGATGGAAGGTGGTAAAAGTCAATGGTGTTTCTTTAGATGCATTAATAAAAGGTATAAAAGAGAAACCAATGAGGTAAAATCATGAGTAAGGAAAAAACAGAGATTAAACTTTTTGATAAATGGTCTTTTGAAGGCGTTGAAATTAGCGATTGGACTTTAGCGAGTTATATTAATTTGAAACCAATAATTGTTCCTCATTCAGCAGGAAGACACGAACACCGCCGATTTTGGAAATCAAGCAAGGTATCTATAATCGAGCGTTTTGTAAATCGGTTATTAGCACCCGGTTTTATTGGAAGTAAAATTAAAGGTCATAAAAGTTCCTATAATTCTGGTAAAAAAATGAAACTTCTAAGAAGTATAGAAAATGCTTTCACTTTAATGGAGATTAACACTGGTGAAAATCCAATCCAGGTTTTAATTGATGCCATCTGCAATACCGCTCCCAGAGAAGAAACTACACGAATTGCTTTAGGAGGGATAAGTTATGCGTCAGCAGTGGATATCTCACCACAGCGAAGAGTTGACCTCGCAATCAAATATCTTGTTCAAGCTATAGGTGGTAGATCTCATTCTAATGAAAGACAATTTGAATTAAATTTAGCTCAAGAATTAATCCAAGCTGCTCAGAATAGCCAAGAATCAAGAGCAGTGAAAAGAAAGGATGAAATTGAGAGAATAGCTGTATCGGCGCGTTAAAATATTCTCTTTCAAACAATTTTTTAACTGCTTATACAATTATAGTAAATTCTTTATTAAATTCTAACTTGAGATAGGTAAAATAGTAATTATCATTTTTTAAAATGCTAAATATTAAAGTCGATCTCTTTAATGATGCAATCGATCTAAGAGAACTGGCTGCTTTAAGTTACGATATTAAGAAAAAAGTTGGCATTTTACATAAAATGGATACTTTTGATGATATTCAGCAAGAATTAGAAGAACTTAGAAAGAAATATAGATTTTTTCTCTTTAGAGCTTATTGCGAGTCTCAATTAACAGGTTTTCTTTTATTATTAGTGAATACCCCTAAGTTTGGTATTCCATGGGATTGGCATCCACTTGTTTTACCTAATACTAAAGAAAATTACATAGCAGACGAATTAATAAAAAAACTTATTGAATTCTCAAAAAAAGAAGATATTAACCGATTAGAAGTAGGTTTTACAATTGAAAACAAGGTTCATGAATCTCTTTTTTTAAAACAAGTAAACTGGTATCAGAAACAAGGTTTTTACAAGTTAGCTGAAGAAGCAACTTTGGAGTTGTTACTTGATAAATATAAACTTGAACCGATAACTTTACCTCATAATTACGAAGTAAAAACTCTAGATCAAGTAAATCGGAAAAAATTGCCTCAAATTGCATATGAGGTATTTGATAATAGCGAAGATTTGATGTTCTTGAACTTAGGAGAAGAGGAAAAAAAGATTATGTGTAAGAAATATTTCGATTTATCAGAGCCAATACTCGAGGATGCATCCTATATTTTATTTTTAGAAAAAAATATTATTGGATTTTCAGTAATAAAGGCTCATAATGATGAAACAATACTTAATTCTATTGGAATCATTCCTGAATACCGAAATAAAGGATTAGCTAAATTATTATTGTTATATAGCCTAAATAGGTTGAAAGAAAAGGGAGTTAAGAAAATCTTATTAGATGTTACTATCGAAAATACATCTGCATATAATCTTTATTCAGGAATAGGTTTTAAAAAATCATTTTCAACGATTATCTATGCATATATCTGTTAAAAATTAAAAAAAAAATGAATGGGTATTATTTTTTACTATTTTATTATACTGATGATGCAAAAGAATACAATAAAATTATAAGTGCAACATATGCAACGAAAAGAAAGGCAGTATATAAGATACGTTCTCTCAGATTCTTTATTTGGTCAATCTTATACCATCTTACTCCAACTGGGATCGTCAAAGCCCAGGGGACTAATAAATCGAGTATTTCACTAAAATTAAATCCATTACTAATTGCATAATGAGTACCCCAAAAGGGAACCATCATTCCTAACGCTAAGATTTGTATCAATAATATATGATATGTTGATTTTCCAATCGTAGAAATATTCTTTGCTAATCTTCCCTCTGGATTTTTTGGTAAGTAGCGTAATGCGAGGAGTACTAAAAAGGCAGAATAGGGAAATACAAGAAAGTGATAGTCTCCTCTTAATAGTGGGAATCCATCTATCCTAATTCGAAAACCAAAAAACTGGTATCCTACAAGATAAGCTAAACTTAGTGGAAATAAAATCCACATAAAAAAATTATGCTTACTTTGAAGCTTATGATCTTGAGAAAACCAAAATCCTAATCCAATTCCAGATAGGTAAAATAGTACACTTGTCATAAACAGATTTAAAATATGACGTTCTTCCCATGATGTGATTTCTCCAATAAAGAAAAATACTATTAATTGCAGGGCAATTTCAATAATAAACGTTAAAATCAATGTTAATTTTGGTTTTTTAGTAAATCCATAGTAGATCAATGGAGCGATGAGAATCGATTGTAAGATAACTGGAATAAACCAATTACCTGGACCCCAAAAAGGTAATATGCCCGTAAAAAGGTTTATAATCCCCCAAGTAGGATAAGTTTGAGTGTTATACATTTCAATAATATTAAAATTATAGAGAATCCATCCTGTAATCGTAGATACTAGATATAACACAAGAAAAGGTATGATGTACCTTAGAACTTTTTTCTTTAAATATTGGCGTGAATATAGCTCCCGCAATGTTTTTGCTCCACTCCTTCTGAATGAATTTCCTAAATTGAAACCCATTATTACTAAAAACACTGGTATGGATATTCTTTCCCAGAGAGCTACCCCAATTAAACTCTTTATATCCCAGTAGACTATATGATCATATATTACAAGAAAAATCATAATAGCTTTTAGAAAATCAATTTGAAAGTAATTATATTCACGATTCTCTTGCTCACTCTCTTCGGACTTTAATATAAGTTCTTCTTTCATGATAATCCATTTGAATTTTAACTTTTTTGCGTTAAATTTATTGCTAATGAAGTAATCTAAAAACATTTAATTTATATTGAATTTGGAGTCCAATGGTTATTTGTCAATCAAAAATTAAAAATTATTCTTCCCATATACATCAAATCTTTTAAAATATCACCTAGATATTACGTAACTATCTTTAAAAGACGAAAAATTCCTAATTCTTATATATTGCTTCAGTCTAATATTAAGTTAAGCAACTGAGTTAAAAATTAACAGGGTTAAGGCCTAACATGAATCCCGACAAAAATTATGATATTTTAGGAAAACAATTAAAAACGTTAGGTCAGAAAATCAGAATAGACATATTAACGAAATTAGATAACTATAATGAGCCAATACCTTACTCCACGCTTCAAAAAGAAGTTTTAGGGTCAAATGCAAATTCGTCAAATTTTTCATTTCATTTAAAAATGTTAAAAAATAATGATTTAATTGATTCTACCGATTATGGATATTCTTTAAGTGAATTAGGAAGACAAATTCTGAAGAGAATTCTCTCAATTGAAGAGATTTTGAATAATCAAAATAAAACCATAATGATAAGAACCTCTAAATATTCGAAAGAACCCTTTAACATTAACAAAATTGAAGAATATTTGATTAAAGAAGGAAAAATGGAAAATATTTCAGCCAAACAGATAGCTCGTGAGGTTGAAGAACGGCTTTCTAAAACTAAAATTAGCTATTTAACAGCACCACTGATGAGAGAATACATTAATGCTATTCTTCTGGAAAATGGATTAGAAGAGGTTAGACATCGATTAACTAGATTAGGAACGCCTCCCTTCGAAGTTGAACAATATTTTAAGAATGAATCCTTGAATCCTGAACAACTTATAAACAAGCTTGGTTCGGAGTCATCAGAACAATATCTTTTATTGAATTTGCTTCCCAAAAGTCTAGCAGATCTATATTTATCGGGGGAGATCTTGCTCCTCAATTTGAATTATTGGAGTTTAAGACCACTAAGCTTCTATATAAACACAGAGTCGATTTTAGAAAATATTAGAGATAATAGGAATGACCTAAAAAATCTTTCAATACAATTTCTTGAAATTTTAAAGAACTTATCTCCTTTTATTTCAGGAGATTTAGTACTTGGCAACTTTAATTCTGCATATCTCTCGCAATTTAATAACTTAACAGACCTATCCAATATATTAACTCTTCTTTATCCGTTATTTTTAGAAATCAATCTCAAATCGAATGATTTCAGATCCCATTTAACTTTAGAATTTTCCTCATCTAATCAAAATCAAATAAATGATTCAAAAATCTCAATAGAAGATATTTTCAAGGTATACTTAAATTTAAAAACTCAATATATCAAAGGAGATACTAATCAGATTAGTCCCACCATTTTATTTGACTATACTTGCCGTGATTTTACAGAAAAAGAAAACTATAACATGTTGAGCACAATATCATCAAATTTAAACTCAGATCTCATATTCTTTAATGGGAAAACTCCACAACTACTAGATTCTCATTGTGTGAATATAAAAGGGCTTAATGAAGAAAAAAAATATAATAACAAAATAGTTTTAGATAAAATTTTGATAAATCTTCATAGAATTTCCTTAGATTCACGAAAAGTCGATGATCTCTTCAATGATATCTTAAAAGAAAAACTGAGTCAAGTTTTTGATTTATTTAGATTAAAAAAACAATTGGTATGTAAGAGATTAGAATCTTTAAATCAATGGAAGAATATAAAATCAAGATATATTAATTTTAATGATCCAAAGTTATTTGATAATGCCGTAAAATCTATAAGCTTCTTTGGCTTAAATGAGGCTGTAGGGTATCATTGTGGAATTGAGCTTGATAGAATTGACACGAGTGAGAAATTCGCACTAAATATTTTAAGTAACATGAAGAAGATAATTGAGGAAAGAAATAATGATGAAAATGAGTTTTTTTCATTATCTCAGCCTCACAATTGTAACTATGTTTACGAATCTTGCGAAAAAAATCAATTTCCGGATAACTATAAGCCGTTCCTTTATACCTCAAATATAATACGGGAAGATTGTAATTTACCATTAGATGAAAAAATTCAAATTTTTAAGAAATTTGAAAAATTTTTAGATGGAGGCTCTTTATTTCAGGTAAAGAACGAAAATGGTAAGAATAATTTTATTAAGCTTTTTAAATCCATATCCAACTCTAGGTTAAACGCATTCTTAATAAATTAAAGGGAATAGAAAATTAAGCAAATAAAACCTTAATCAGATAACAATTCTGATAAAACAGCTTTTCTCGTTGGTATTCCATAATAAGCTTGTTTAAAGAATATCGATTTTGGTGAATTATCAATTTCAGGGGATATTTCATCCACTCTCGGTAATGGATGCATTAGTTTAAAATGATCTTTAGTTTCCTTTAGATCATCTTTAGTGAATATATAAAACCCTTTTACTCTATCATACTCTTCAATATCAGCAAATCTCTCCTTTTGAATACGTGTTACATATAAAACATCAAGAACATTTAAAATATCTCGATATTTCTCAATTTCTTTGTATTTTACTTCTTTTTGACGCAAATAGTCTTTGTCTCTATTCCTTAACATTAACTCTTTTGGGCTTATAAAATAAATGTTCACATCAAAATTTGAAAGTAAGATACTTAATGAATGAACAGTCCTTCCATACTTTAAATCACCCATAATGCCAATGTTTAGTCCATCCAACTTTAAACCTTCATGAACCATCGTAAATAAATCCAAAAGTGCTTGAGTAGGATGTTCCCCACTACCAGAACCCGCATTTATAACAGGAACTTTAGAAAATTTAGCTGCTAATAAGGCTGAACCTTCAAGGCTATGCCGAATAACGATTCCATCGCAATAATTTTCAACGGTTCGAATGGTATCTGCCAATGTTTCTCCTTTTTTGATTGAGGAAACATCACCAGAGTGAAATCCAATTATCTGACCCCCTAATCTAATCATTGCGGATTCAAAACTTAATCGTGTGCGAGTAGACGGTTCAAAAAATAAGGTTGCTAAAATCTTTCCTTTTAGTAAATCTCGATATTTTTTATCATCTCTCATTTCATTTGCTCGCTTTAAAATGTACTCAATATCTTCACGATTAAAATCCTTAGCTGATATTATCCCCTCTTTAAATTTCTCCTTGAAGTTCATAATTAATACCCAATGTTTTATTAAAAGTATAGAAGTACTCCTTATATTGTTTTGTATAAAATTTTCCTTATCTATTAAGGAAATTAAACAGAACTAATAAAATTTAAAATTTATCAATAATTAAATTAGTTATTCTTACATCAAAAGGTTGCTATAACTTGAGATACCCAAAAACAATGAACCGGTACTGTCCGTACTGTAGGAAACATACTAAACACAATGTAACAATCTATAAGAAAGGAAAAGAGCGTATGTTGAATCATGGACGTCGAAGGTTAGAAAGGAAAAAACGTGGTTATGGAAGCTTCCCAAAGGAAATATTTCATAAGAATGCTAAGCTAAATAAGAGAACATTACCAATGTTAGAATGTTCGGAATGCAATAAAAAACACTACGCTAAATCTTATCGAGTAAAGCGCCTAGAATTACAAGAAGCTTAAAAGGTGATAAAAAATACCAAGAAAAGCAAGACCAAAACCATTAATACCTCAACCAAATAGTAGATTCTTAAGAGTTAAATGCTTAAATTGTGGAAATCAACAGATTATTTTTGGATGTTCTGCTACTGATGTTGCCTGTTTAGTATGCGGTAAAACATTGTTACAATCCACTGGTGGAAAAGCAAGGATTTTAACAAAAATTTTAGAAGTTTTATCATAATTCCTTTTATAAATATTAAACAATATTCAAATCTAATTGTTTATTTTGTCCATGTAAATTCGTGAAACCACACTTTCACGATCATTGTTATATATAGTAGTATAATTAAGGTATTTTTAGGGTTATACTTAAAAGTGCTAAATAACTAATTTTAGATTATCCTTTTTTTTAAAATTTAAACGAAATTTAAATAAACTTCAAATAATTCATGCATCAGAAATAAAAAAAAAAACTACGTGATGATAATGTTTGAGGCTCATGATAAACCTATTGAAGAGTTATATGAAATTTTAAATGCAAATAAAGAAGGGTTAACATCGATAGAGGTAGAGCAACGTCTATCAAAATATGGAAGAAACGAATTAGTTACAGAAGAAAAAATTCATCCATTGAGAATTTTTCTTAACCAATTCAGAGATTTATTGGTAATAATATTAATTGTTGCGGGCTTGATTACAGCTATCCTTGGAATTCTTGAAAATGATGAAAGTGTAATTATTGAAGTCATCAGTATAACTATTGTTATCATTTTAAATGCAGGACTAGGATTTTATCAAGAATTTTCTGCTGAAAAAGCTATTGAAGCTCTTAGAACATTATCAAAGAGTGAGGTTATCGTTTTTCGAGATAATGAAAAAGTAAGATTGAAAGCAGAATTTCTAGTACCGGGGGATATTATTTTATTAGAAGCAGGAAATGTTATTCCCGCGGATATAAGATTAATAAAGAGCTATGAAATCAATGTTAATGAAGCAATATTAACAGGAGAATCGTTATCTATAAGGAAGGACATAAAAACTTTACCTCAAGAGACTTCTTTAGCAGAAAGGAAAAATATGCTTTTTAAAGGAACAACTGTAACAAGTGGATCAGGAAGGGGATTAGTTACATCGACAGGACTTGGTACAGAATTAGGAAAAATAGCATCTTCATTATCTGAAATTGAAAGGGAAGATACACCTATTCAGAAGAAGTTGAAACTCTTAGCTAAACAACTTACAATATTTATAGTTATTATTGCTGCATCTATTTTCCTTATTCAAATAATCTTTATTGGTTTAGAACAGTTTACAGAGTTATTAATTTTTGCAATCGGGCTTGCAGTTGCAGTTGTACCTGAAGGCCTCCCTGCTGTTATGACTCTTTCTTTAGCGATTGGTATTACTCGAATGGCAAGGCAAAATGCCCTTATACGAAGATTACCCGTGGTGGAAGTACTTGGGTCCAGTACTGTGATTTCAACAGATAAAACGGGTACGTTGACTAAAAATGAAATGACTGTTACTCTCGTATGGACTATAAATCATCAATATAGTGTAACTGGAACTGGATATACAAATGTTGGTCAGATCCTCAAAGTAGAAACTGCCAAACAAGTTACACCTGATTATAAACCAGAGTTAGAATCTCTGATCGAAATTGGAACTCTTGCAAATGAAGCATCTATAGAATTTCAAGGTGATTCAAGACCCTATAAAACATTTGGAGATCCCACTGAAATTGCATTATTGATCTTAGCAGAAAAAGGACAAAAGATCGGAAATATAATGCAGAATTGGGATATTGAGTACTTATTTCCCTTTGATAGTAATCGTAAAAGAATGAGCACAATCTCTAAACATAAAATCACAGATCAATATCGGATCATGGTTAAAGGTGCGCTGGATTTAATGCTTGATATCTGTATCAATTATTTAGAAGATGGAAAAAGTATTCCTTTAACTCAAGAAATAAAAGAAAAGATAATAAAAGTGAGTGAGCGATTTTCTGCAAATTTTGCCTATCGAATATTAGGATTTGCCTTAAAAGATATTACAACTGAGGAAGCGAAAAGACTACTTGAGGAAAAAAAATCCAATTTAGTTGAGGATAACCTTACCTTTGTAGGTTTTGTAGGGATGATCGATCCACCTAGAGAATCTTCAAGACCCGCAGTTCTAAAGGCAAAGGATGCAGGAATTAAAGTAATTATGATCACTGGAGATCATGTAGAGACTGCTAAAGCAATTGGTAAGGAAATAGGAATTTATGGAAACATGGAGCCTATTACTGGAAAAATGCTTGAAAAAATGGTAGATCAAGAATTAGAAGAGGTTATCGAGGAAGTTGAGATATTTGCCAGAGTAGATCCCTCACATAAATTACGTATCATCAATGCATTAAAAAAACATGATGAGGTAGTAATCATGACTGGGGATGGAGTCAATGATGCACCTGCCCTCAAAAGAGCAGATATCGGGGTTGCTATGGGAATTACGGGGACAGATGTGGCTAAAGAAGCTAGTGATATGATATTAGTTGACGATAATTTTGCAAACATTATTGAAGCTATATATGAAGGACGAAGAATCTATGACAACATTAAAAAATTCATAAATTATTTATTATCTGCTAATGCTGGTGAAGTTTTATCGGTATTAGCAATTGTTATATTAGGACTTATATTCTTCAATCATCTAATACTACCCATTGTAGCGATACAATTATTGTATATAAATCTAGTTACAGATACTTTTCCTGCTCTGGCATTAGGTATGAGTCCAGCTGAGGAAGATGTAATGAAACGAAAACCAAGAGACCCAAAAGAGCCTCTTCTAACTAAAAATATGGTAATCTTTATTCTCTTATTTGGGGTCTTAAACGCCATAGGTTGCGTTTTTTTGTTTCTTTGGAGTATTGAGTTTAATTTAACTATTGATATTGAAATTGTTGACTTAACAAGACAAAGAACCATTATATTTGCGGCATTAGTAGTATATCAAATGATACAATGCCTTTCGGTGAGTCAAAACACCACCATTTTTTCAAAAAAGACATTAGAAAATAAGATATTAATCGGTGCAATATTATTAGGTCTTATTTTGCTTCTCTTTGCGATCTACATTCCATTGTTGCAGCCATTCATTAAAACATATCCTCTTGAAGCAATGGATTGGATCATGATTTTAATAACAGCAATCCCGATCCTTATCATTGAAGAATTATATGAAAAAATTATTTTCAAACCAGGAAGAGATCGTTTACAAATTCCGGTTGATGGTTCTCTCATATAAAATGAAAAAGATTTAGGTTAAACCTTTTACATGCTTGAAAGATCGAGGAGGAGTACGATAAAAGGTAACATCTGGATATCCAATAGTAAAGGCTCCCAACTTTTTTGCTCGGAATCCCGCTAATTTCATAATTTTAGGGTCAATTTCTATTGCTGCTTGAGTCCAACCATTCCAGCACGTACCCAAACCCAGACTATGAGCTGCTAATCTTCCATAGGTGATTATATTAGCAATATTTTGAATTCCGATATCGGTAAATAATTGTGAATACACAATTATGAGATGCGGTGCATCAAAATAAACGGGAGATCTGAACTCTTTAGCTAAATTCGCTAATCGTTCTCCATATAACCAACCCCATGATTTATCCTCTGTGAGTGTTTTTTGAATCGCATCGGATAAGGTTTTTAATTGTTCTTCATCAGAGATAATAATAAAAGATTCGGATCTCATATTTCTTCCTGTCGGAGCCCATTGCATGGCTTTGAATACTTTTTGTAATAATTCTTCTGATACTTTTTCCTTTTTGTATCGCCTAATAGAACGATGTGCTTGCAAGAATTTAAAAAGATTCTCATATGAAAGTATCCTTTCAGGATGGTTAACATCACTAAATTCATAACTTTCTCCCATATCTTCATATATTATAGCATCTTCAGGACATCGAGCTACACAATGTCCACATCTAATACACATTGACTTAGGATCCCCATATTCTACTTTTTCTCCGTTAATCTCATTGAATAATCGTCTGGGGCATACTCTAATGCAGGTTCCACAGAAAGTGCATTTCTCATAATCAATTTCTACAATTGGCATTTTAACTTCACAATAAAAATTGTATTTGTAATCATTAATATATTAAGTTGTTTAAAAATCTAATTTAAATAGGTACTCTAGAAGTAAATTTGAGAGGTAATTAACAATAAAGTAAAAAAGTCCACTTTTTATTTTGTTCAATATTCACGCCAGGTAAATTTACAATTGGTACATCTAAAAAAAGAAGTACTTGGTTCGTCAGCACCTCTTGTCTGTTCCTGCCAAGCCTCTGCTTCAAGGTGACCACATTTAGAACATTCTTTCTTGACTACGGGGTGAACTAATATTTTATCTTCTTCTGATAAGATAATCAGATTCTTCTTTAAAGCACTCATTTTTTGATCTACAGTTTCATTCAATGTACTATTATTATTTTCGAGCTCTTCTTCATACCCACATCTACAAACTAAGGAAACTTTTCCATTTATATTTTTTCTACGCAAGAGACCTGAACACTCTGGACAAAAATTTACCATTTTAAAAACGCGAACTTTAGATATTAAAATATAACGAATAAAAAGTATTATGAGAGATATAATTTACGAAAAATACATTAGAACTACAAATTTGTTAGAAAAGGATTATTTTACAACTCTTTTTTTATTTGATATAATTTCTGATAATATTCGAAATTTAATTTATTCATATCTTGGATAATATCTGCCTGTAGCTCTTTTTCTCCTTCCATATTTATGTTTAAATCGCCAATCACGTTTACTAAATCATTTTTCTTTGCCTTGAATTCAATTTTCCCTATAATCACTTTCAGAGTTCCTGTTTTATCATCTAATATAAAGTATTGATCATCGATGATTTCCTTAATATAACCGGTGACTTGAATTCTAATGTCATCGTTCTTAATATCTTCAATTATTCTTTGATATGCAGCTGAAGGTTCCATATTTTTTATGAAAATTTTTTGTGTATATACTTTTAAAAATTACCGGAGACTATAAATAATTAATTCAAAAATTACAAATGGTTATTATTAAAGGTCTAATACTGAATTTTATAAACTTTGACAATAACCCAATATTAATATAAAAGGATTTAAACTAAGAAAAGAAAGGTACAAATATAATATGTCGTTCAGATTAAAGTTAGAAAATAGTCGGATTTTAAAGGGTATCGTAGAGACACTTTCAAGTATCATTGATGAGACTGAATTTAAAATTTCTCCAAAGGAATTCGTTATTAGTGCAATGGATCCCAGTAGAATTTGTCTTCTAAAACTTACAATCAAAAAGGAAAACTTTGATGAGTATGAATGTGATAATACTTATAAGGTTGGCTTAAACTTAGACGATTTAGATAAGATTTTGAAGAGAACCGCATCAAATGATCATATTGAATTGGAATTTAAAGAAAAAGAACAAAAAATTAAAATAAAAATGCAGCGAGAAGGTATAAGCAGAGCAAGAACATTTAGTTTAGCATTGCTTGATATCGATACTGAAGAAATTCCTATGGATAACTTGCTAAAGATAGAATATCCTGCAAAATGGGTTATTGATTCCGAATTCCTAGTAGAAGCAATCAAAGACGCAGAAATTTATTCTGAAATTCTTAATATCAAAGCAAATGAAAATGAAGGATTACTTTTCAGTTCCACAGGACAAATCGGTGAGATGGAATATAATTTAAGTATAGAAGATTTAATTAATAGCGAAATAACAGAAACATGCAGCGGTGCATATAGTCTCACTTTTTTGAAAGCAATATTAAAAATCGCTTCCATCACTGAAAAGTTAGAAATTTCTCTGAAAACAGATCATCCTCTTAAAATGATCTTCAATCTTCTTGAAGGGGGAGAATTAAGCTACTTTTTAGCACCACGCGTAGAAGAAGCTGAATTTGAAGATGATGATGACATGGATGAATTTTAATTGATTTAATATTAATTATTAAACCTACTAACTCTATGCTAATTTAGGTTTCGTAATTTTAATTATCATCAAGGATTCAAAAATAATGGAGTTTTTTAAAATTTGAATATTTCAATAGAATTACTCAGGCGTTATCCATGGTTACCTTCTTTAAAAAACTTCTATGCTGATTTTGCATCAAAAGATCCCATAGAATTCATAGATGATGTGTTTTCAAAATCTTCTAATGAGGAAATAGGAAGAAGGCTTCTCAAAATTTTTTCTACAGCATTTGATAGATTGGAAGAAATCCAAGATTTCAAAACTGATGAGTTAAATATCTATATCTATCTCATTATTAAGATTCTCCTATATATAATTGATAATAAAATAATTACAAATAGAGTTGCAAATTTGTATTCCAAGCAAGCTTATAATGATCTCTTGAACGAGAGGGATGATGCAAATATATATGATATTTGTGAAGATTTGGCTTTGAATTTTAAATACAGTGATCCTCCTTATCAATACGGCCTAATTTATAATAAAGATCAAATTGAGATTTTACAAACTAATTTTAAAATTCATTTTATTGATTATTTAAGATTAGCAGCAAATTTGCATGATGATTATCGAAAATTGGTCCATAATGCGTTAGCAGAAGGTTATGTATTCATTGATAAAAAAGATTTAATGCGATTAATACAGGAATATGTTCGCAAAAAGTTAACTATAGAAGATAATCGAACGGATTTAGATATTCAAAACTTTAGAAATCTCATTTTTAAAAATTCTGAGTTTAAAGCATTATACGATAGGATTCTGGAAACTTGGGAAGTTAAAAAAGAAGAATTCGAATATTCATTTGAATTCAAATATGACGATAAAATAGATATCTCAGAATCCTTTCCACCTTGCATTAAAGAAATTCTACGAAGAATTGAAGAAGGGCAAAATATCATTCATATCGAACGATTATTTTTAGTCTTTTTTTTGCACGCCCTCGATTATCCAAGAGAAAATATTTTAGAATTATTTTCGCGATTACCTGATTTCGATAGTAAAATAGCAGAATATCAAATTGATTTTGCTAAAAAGAAAGAATATACGCCCCACTCTTGTCAAACACTAAAGTCTCTGAATCTATGTATGGCTCAAAAATATAAAGATGAAATATGTCTCGAAGGCTATTATTCTAAAAAACTTGACACAAAACGAGTTCTTAGTCATCCACTGTTTTATTTCCAATTTAAGCAATTTAAAAAATCTTTTAAACCAAAGGAAAATATGAGCATAGAACGGAATAAAAATGAGTGATACCAAATTCCTTGAAAGACTTTTTCAGGCATATTATCAAGAGAAGAGTAATGAAATTCCGTTAGTCTCTTCATTTGGAAATAGAGAATTCGGTTTTATTCCATGGCAAAAATCAATTATGATACGACATATAGGATTTAAAACTAAAGAGGGATTAGAAGACTACTTTATTAATAATCCACCGAAACATGCTTACGCTAGCGGGTCACTTTATGAGACGCCAGATGCTCCAGACATGGATAAAAAACATTATATAGGATGTGATTTGATCATCGATATTGACGTCGATCACTTTTATACTCCTTGCAAAGATCGCCATGATTTATGGTATTGTAAAGAATGTGGAACTAATGGAACAGGAATGCCCGAAAAATGTCCCAAATGTGGCAAGGTTAAATTCTCCAAATTAAATTGGGTGTGTGATAATTGTTTAAAAATAGCTAAAAAGCAAATTCAAAATTTAGTATATAATTTTTTAATACCCGATTTCAATCTTAAGGAAGAACAAATGCAAATAGCTTTTTCAGGTCATAGAGGATATCATTTAAAAGTAGAAAATGATGAAATTAGAACTCTATCTAGTGAAGAAAGACGAGAAATTGTTGATTATCTTACGGGTGAAAATATATCATTTGAAATCCTCGGCTTAAGAGAAAAGTCTGAGGGAATATATGGGCTTTCTAAAACCAATATTGGCTGGTCAAAGAAAATCGTTCAACAAATAGAAGGATTAGTAAGTAAACACAATCTCGAAATAGAAAACATATTATTAGATAAAAAAACATTTGATATGAATCCTAAGCAAATTAAAAGTTTTTTGAATTATAAAGATGATTTCCATCAACAAATCTTGAATAAACAGAGAAATATATGGGCAATAGAAGGATTTGGTTTAGCATTATGGAAGAAATTTTTACGCGGTATTGTTCAACAGATTAGTATTGAATTGGATGAACCTGTATCAATTGATATTCACAGATTAATCCGATACCCCGGATCATTACATGGAAAAACAGGTTTTAAAGTTCAAGAACTAAAATTAGCAGATCTCGATGATTATTCCCCTCTTAATGAACAAAATGTAGCCCTTGATCCAATAGTATTTATTAGCAAAAAGCATGTAAAGCAGAAATTAGAGATAACTGAACAAAAAGTTCCATCAACCACCTTTAAAGGAGAAACTTATGGGCCGTATGAGAAAGGAGATAAAATAGAAGTCCCACATCATTTCGCAGTATTCTTTTTATGTAAAGAGGTGGCAAAAACACTTTAAGTTAAAATTTTATTTTGAATTATCCTTCATTATATTAATATTGTATCAACCTTGATTTTTATGAATCTAAAAAAGGATTACCAAAAAATCTATGAACAATGGCTCCAGGAATTTGAACAATCAGAATTAACTTCTTTAACTGAGGATTTATTCAATTTTTATAAAGAGGTGATTTCTACTGCTGCTAAGGTCGAGTTGAAAAAGGATAATACTATTCAAAATGATTTATTAAATACTTATAAAAAGAATTTAGAATTCCTTTTTGAGGATTTATTAAAAATTAGAGAAATTAAAATCATGAATTCTGCTTTAGCTCTAAAAGAAATTAATCTGGATCATTTAATTGAAGCTGAAAGATTACTCTTCCAAAATCTAGTTGCCACAATTAAAGGCTATAAAAAAGTTAAAGCACTTTCATTTCTTAATGAAGAATATAAAATAAATGAACAAATAACTATTAAAGCTAATGAAAAATCTTTAGAAAAAGTAGTTTTAAATGAAATTACCCCTCATATATCGGAGGAAGATTTAACTTCAGAAGTAAAATTACCACAAACTGAAATTGAGAATGAGATTAAAACAGATTATAACTACATTCTAATTAGATTTATTAAAAAAACTCCTCCATTGGTAGGCATAGATTTAAAAGATTATGGACCCTTTGAAGAAAATGATATTGCAAACCTGCCCAATCAGAATGCTACTATTTTATTGAATGAAAAATTTGCGGAAAAAATAGATATCGATTAATTTTTCTCTGATTCATTTTTGAACTGCTCTTTAAAATACTGAATTCTATATTTAGCATATTTATCAACCATAGAAAACCTTGGAGGTTTAGGATTTATTAATTGTCCTCCACAGAATCGACATTTATATTCGGGATTAAATAAACCGTACTCTCCACATTCTTTGCATTTAAGAAGATATTTAGTCAAACTTTTTCCAACCCTGAATTAATTAATCCCTGATAAATTCCATCGAACCTTCAAATTCTTTTGTTTTTCGTTCAAGAATACTTAATGATTCTGATAAGATACTTTCTGCATCAATATAATCTTTTGAAATCACTTCTAATCTATAAAATGGTGCTCCTAAATATGAAAAACTTAATTTACGGGTTTCTTTCGGAGTTTTTATTACTTTGGAAGCTTCAGATATAGAATCCTTAATCTTGTCTATACCATCTCCACTTGTATTGATAAGTTTTAACTTTCCAACAATACTTACAGTAGAAATCTCAACATTTTCATCTATAATTTTCAAAAATAACTCTTTTATATTATCAGGTACATTGTTAAGCTCATTCATTAGTTCTCTACCGTCTTCTTTTAATGCTTCTACAGCTTCTTGATAATCAGTATATTGATCTTTAATAGGCCATCCTATCATTTCATAGGCTTGATCAAGAGTCAAATTAACACCTTCTACCTCAGTCAAAAATTGCAAAAGATTTTCAAATTTATTCGCATATTTATTCTCTTTTAAGACTTTGTCTTTTTGAGCTGAATTTACACGTCTAAGCGATAAATCTACTTGACCTTTATCGTATACAACTTTAATGACTCTTAATACAAGTTTTTGATTTATCCGTACGACACTCCTAATATTTTTAACCCAACGACTAGAAATTTCGCTAATATGAATCATACCACGAGCAGTTTCTTCTGAAGGTAATCCTTCATAATCAGGTAAATCCACATAAATATATTGGGATTGAATGTCAACCACTCGAGCAATAACAAAATCGCCTTCTTTTGGAAAGGGTGTTTTATTTTTAACCAATTATATCACCAGAAAGTATCAAAAATTCGTTTCGTATATTAGTAATTTAACAATCTATTGTTTTTTACTTTTATTATCTTTTTATAAGAAAACTATTTTTTACCTCATTTATTTTTTCATTTATATAAATCCTTGAAATTAATAGTGATATCATATACCAAATTGGCAAATTCACAATAAGTGGGCTCTGAAAGCGGGAATTGATGATTTAGTCGCAACTTTTGTTAATCAAAATATTGATTACGGGACTTCCTGGGCTTTTAATAACGAAGGGAAAGCTAAGGAAGGGGAAGAGAAAGTTGTTGACATGCAATTAAAATTTTTTCTTAAAAAGGATAAAGAAAAAACCTTTAGTTCAGAATTTCAATACGTAAAAGCCTACTATTTACACCATCTTTTAGACTTTTTCAAGGAAACGCGATATAACATCAATGATCTTGAATTAATCTTTTCTAAATTTATTCAGGAAAAAGTAAAAACAACACTAATAAATGATGATGGAACTGAAGTAAGTTTTTTAAATGAAATAAATCACATTTTTGAGATAATAAGACTCTTTAAAGAAGATTTTTTTTCTGATCTTCAACGCTAGACCTTTTTCTGTTTTAAATCGTAAAAATCTTTAAGATTCCTAATCCAATACTTTTAATTTAGGTCAATTTACTAGAGTTTTTACTATAAGTTTAGTAGTTCTTTAATGAGTTACTTAATAATTTTCCCTTACATATGGATAGAAAAAGAGTCTATTTAGAGGTGTATCGCGACACCTATCACTTTCTCAAAGAAATTGTTAGTACTAAGGAGAGATTACAAATTTTAGTCAATAGGTTTCCTAAAGCTTGGTTAGCTAAATATTAGGGCGTAAATGAGAAAACATTGTATAATCTATGTGTAGAGTAGGAGATTAAATTATCTGGTCATTGGACATTAGGAAGGCTTAAAGAAGCTCGTCTAAAGTTTAAATCGTTTAAAGAAGATTTTTAGAAATATATTAGAAAAAATTATAAGTTTGGATAAATTAAAATTCTAATATTAGTAATCTAAATACAAATAAAAATAGAAATAAGAAGTGATAAAAATTAGTTCAAAACCAAAACCTCATTTGAATCTCGTCATCATAGGCCATATCGATCATGGAATGAGTTAATTTAAATAAAATTATCTCCCATAAAATCGACTATGATGGGTGCTCTTCTTATCAAGACGGGAGCAGTCACCGATCGAGAAGCACGAGAGTTAGAAAAAATTGCTAAAGAATACGATCGTGAATCATGGTCCTATGCATACGTTTTTGACCGTTTAAAAGAAGAACGACAAAGAGGAATCACGATTGATTTAGCTTTTCGAAAATTCGAAACAAAATCAAAATACTTTACTATCATCGATGCACCAGGTCACGCTGACTTCGTTAAGAATATGATTACCGGTGCTTCACAAGCAGATGCTGCAATTTTAGTCGTATCCGGTAAGAAAGGCGAAATGGAAGTTGGTGTTGCTGCGAACGGTCAGACTCGTGAACATGCCTATTTAGCCCAGACTTTAGGAGTAAAGCAATTAGCAGTTGCCATTAACAAAGCGGATAATTATGAGTACAGTGAAGAACGATTTAATGAATGTAAAGAAGCAGTATCTGATCTCTTACGAAATATAGGATTTCCCGTCAAGAAAATTCCATTCGTTCCCACTTCAGGAATTACTGGTGATAATTTAACCGTAAAATCTGAGAAAATGCCATGGTATGATGGTCCTACTTTAATTGATGCAATTGACCAATTTGAGATCCCCCCAAAACCAACTAACAAACCCTTACGAGTACCAATTCAAGATGCATATAGAATTAAAGGTACTGGGGTAGTACCTGTTGGTCGAGTAGAGACTGGTGTTTTAAAGAAAGGAGATAAGATAATTATAATGCCCACTGGATTCCAGGGTGAATTAAGAAGCATAGAAATGCATCATGAAGAAATCCCGCAAGCTGAACCTGGTGATAACATTGGAATGAGTATTAGAGGTCTCGAAATGAAAGATGTAAGTCGAGGAGATTGCTTGGGTCATCTAACTAGTATTCCCACAGTAGTCACTCCAAATGGATCATGGACCGGTCAAATAATAGTAATTTGGCATCCTACCGCAATTGCTCAGGGATATACTCCAGTAATTCATACTCATACGGCCCAAGTAGCTGCCAAGTTTGTAGAATTAAGTAAGAAATTAGATCAAAAAACTGGTGCTGTAATTGAAGATTCCCCTAAATTCATAAAACGAAATGAATCTGCAATCATTAAATTAAAACCAATTAAGAAGCTTTGTATTGAAAAATATGAAGACATTGCTGAAATGGGACGATTTGCAGTAAGAGATATGGGAAGGACGGTCGCAGTTGGGATTGTTAGGGACCTTGAGACAGGAGCTTAAAGCCTAAAGTATTCGAATTTTTTTCTTAAACTTTTAACTATAATTTATTTTTTAATTTTCATTTTTCTTCTTATCTTATTCATTTTAGATTTTGAATTAATTAACTTTAATAAGATATTCTTAAGATACTGGATATTAGAAAAATTAAAATGAAGAGGAATTTCGAGTGTTGTTAAAAATAGAGATTTGAAAATCCTAATTCTTAACATTTATTGACACTTTTACAAGTGCATCGTTGATCTTAAACTCCTTATGATTTTGTACGCTCCTAGTATTTTCAATTAAAAAATCAGATTGAGTCATATCCATGACTTCATCTTTGTGGTTTCTAACAGAGCTCATTATTTCCTCATCTGTGGTTTCTAAATGGAGGATTATTCGATCACTTATTGATAAACCCATCTCTTTCCTGTAATTGTTTATATGACGAATTAAATTCCTAGCTATTCCTTCTAATTTTAAATCAATGGTGATTTCGGTATCTAATTCGATAGAAATATGTTCTTCATCTTGACTTTCGAGTTTTATATTTCTCACGTTAACAGCATCCGCGATTATATCTAAGAATCCCTTATCTAAACTCGTACCCTTTATGATAAGGCGTCCTAAAACTTGCCGAACTGGAATTTTAGCATTATCACGCGATTCTAAAGCTTTTTTGACAATATCTCTTGTTAATTCCATCTTATTTTGTAAATCAACATTTATTAATCCGTCATTACAATTAGGCCATGACTCTAAATGGACTGATTCTAACTTCACGAGTTTTTTTTCTTTAAGGGTTTGATAAATCATTTCAGAAATAAACGGGGTTAAAGGAGCTAATAATCGTGATGTGATGGTAAGTACATATGATAATGTTTTCATTGCTTCTCGTTTTTCAATCTCATTATTACTCTTAAACCTACTTCTGCTATTTCTAAGATACCATGTAGAAAGGTCCTCTACAAAATTAAATAATAATCTGCTAACTTCGGCTGTATTATAGTCATCCATCCCTTTAGATACATCGTGAATTAGAAGATTTAACACGCTTATTATCCATTTATCTAAGATGTTGGTTGATTCGGGATTGTCATTATCAGAATTGTTAATTTCGAAAAGACGATAAAATTTGATCACGTTAACAAGTAATAAATTAAACCTTCGATAGACTTGTTGTATTATTTCTTCTCTTAAGTTTAAATCTTGAGCTCTCATTAATTGGGATGATAAGAGATACATTCTTAATGCGTCTGCTCCATATTTCTCTATTATTAAATTTGGATCGGGGTAATTTCTTTTAGACTTAGCCATTTTGGTTCCATCCTCCGCAAGAATATTTCCATTTACAACCACATTTTTAAAGGGGATCTCATTAAATAGCAATACAGCAATCACATGCATATAATAAAACCATGCTCTAACTTGTCCCACATACTCAGATATGAAATCACTAGGAAAGTAGGAGCAAAACTCTTCAGCATTCTCGAAAGGATAATGTCTTGAAGCATATGGCATTGATCCCGATTCTAACCAGCAATCAAAAACTTCAGGTATTCGATCCATTTTTTCTCCGCAGATAAGACACCTTAGATGTATTCTATCAATTATATGCCTATGAAGATCGACATCATCAGGAACTTTTTCTAGTGCAAGTGCCTGTAATTCTCTAATAGAGCCGATTACTACAATATTAGCACACTGTTTACACTCCCAAACTGGTATTGCTGTAGCCCAAAATCGATTTCGAGAGATACACCAATCAGGAGCTGTTGATATGATATTTTTATACCTTTTAGAGACTTCTTCGGGATACCAATTGATTTTCTCGTTAGTTTCAAGAAGCATCGGTTTAATTTCTTGTATTTTTATGAACCATGCATCAATTGCATTGTATATTAGGGGGGTTTCACATCTATAACAAAATGGATAGGAATGTAAATGTTCTTCTGTACTGAATAAAAGGTTTTGCCTTCTTAAATCATCTGATACCAGTTTATCAAGGTCTTTAAACCATGTTCCGATCCATTCTTTTGGGCCATCAATCAAAACTCCCCTTTCATCAATATGTTGAATGATTGGTAATTCGTATTTCTCTATTATTTCATAATCAAATTCGCCATATATCGCTATGTGAATGATTCCAGTCCCTTCGTCCGATAAAACATTTTTACCTCCATCAATTATGAGATATCCTCTCCTTTCGGTATCCGGATAAATTCGATATAACGGTTTATACTCTTTTAACAACAACCTATTTCCTTCAAATTCTTCTATCAATTGAAATTCTTCCTTAATGGTTATTAATCTTGATTTCATCAAAATTAAGAATTCATCAGTACCCGTGATCTGAATTTTTGAGTAAATCTCCTCACCATTTACAGCTAAGGCTACATTTCCAATCAAGGTCCATGGGGTGGTAGTCCAAGCAAGGAGATATGTATTCGGTTCTGACATCAGTTTAAACTTTACTGTTATTGCATGTTCATATACATCTCTATAACTGTTATCCATAGATATTTCAGAATTTGAAAGGGGTGTTTCGCATCTTGGGCAATAAAGTAAGACTTTTTTGCTCTTGTAAACATACCCTTCGTTATATATTCTTTTAAATATATACCAAATTGTTTCCATATATGAATTATCCATTGTTTTATATGAATTATCGAATTCTATCCATTTACCCATTCGCTCAACTGTTGTTTTCCATTCATTAGTATACCATAGAACTTTTGAACGGCAATATTCGTTAAATATATCAATCCCCATCTCATGAATTTCACTTTTTTGTCTCAGATTTAATGCATTCTCGCATATAGTTTCTATGGGTAGGCCATGGCAGTCCCAACCCCAACGTCTATCGCAACGGTAACCTTTCATTGTCCAATATCTTGGGAACACATCCTTTGTAACAATACTTAGAATATGACCATAATGAGGTAATCCCGTGGCAAAAGGAGGGCCATCATAGAAAATATATGATTTCTCTTTAGGGCGTTGTTCTACACTCTTTTCAAATATATCATTTTCCTTCCAAAATTTAATAAATTCTTTCTCTTTTTCTATATACGATAATAAAATACACCTCTTTTAGATGATCTTTCTTAGTTTTTTCCTAAATTTAATTAATGCTAAATTAAAAAATTATTTTTGAAACTATGAGTTATTTAATCATAATAATCACTATTTGAAGCCAGATGTGGAAACAAAGCTATGAAATGTCGCTTCAAACGATAGCGTTTATTCAATAATAATCTTAGATGGGATAATCATAATAATAAGTGCTAAAACTTCAAACAATACTTGTTTATTCATAGCATCCACATCTAATGTTATATATTAAAAAAGGATACCCAGTTTTATAAGTTTAACTTAGTCATTATAACAAGATGATTTGATGATTTTACTCCCTTAGACAATATATTTATTCTAAAAAAGCCATATTATCCATAGAACGTATTATATAACATATCATGCAAAATTTCTATGGAACCTCGAAACATCCTTAAAACATTAGCTCATTTTGCTGAGCGTGAATACAAAGAAAAGCGTCCAAAATCTGTAAAAATCTATCGAGTAAAAAGTAAAAGTGTTCTAACAAGAGGAGTTTTACCATCGCTTCAAATCAAACAGGTGGGGCCCATTGCATTTCTCGTTATTGCCGATTATGGAGAACACTACAGATGTTACAATTTCTCTCGTCAAGGCATACTTATATCAGGAGACAATGTAGAACCGAGTCCAAAATTTCTCAAAGATTTAGAAAAATCCACAAAACTAGAATTCCAGTTACCTAAAAAAGAACCTATCACTCATCCTAAAGACATTTCAGCACAAATTCAGGATATTTTCAAACGCCATATCAATCGTCTTAACTCATTGATAGGTATAAATATAATTATCCCCCCATTCAGATTGCGAGAAATTTTTATAACCTTAATTACGCAATATACTACGTTAAATCAAGAAGAACTCGAAATAATAATAGTATCTGAGATCTTCACGCATTATCTTAAAAATGTAATCAATCTTCCTCAGATATTACCAAAAATCGTTTCTCATAATTTAATTTCTATGATATTAACACATATTTATTTCAATTTTAAATATAGCCTTCAAATTGGACACCAATTTTCTCTTTCTGAAAAATTATTAAAACAACAAACTGATATACCTTTTGATAATGCAATTACCTTATACAACCTCTCTAAAGAATTTGTAATAAATCGAATAGCAAGTCTTTCTAAAAATCATCTTACACTTTTGATAAAATCAATTCATAATATCTTATCTTTTATCCCCCTCTATCAAATTGAGTTATCATCAAGCGAAATTGTCAATTTGCACAGAGAGTTGTACAAATACCTTAATTGCTTTCTTGAGAAAAAAGAAGAAAATAAGAAATATCAGATTTCCTTCTCTGAAATCGCGACTCTTTATTATAACATAAGTACAACAGAATTCTCCAAGCAAATCTTTGGGATAAATGCAATTATTCCAATCAATCAAGATCAACAAATGAGCTTTACTGAGTTACTTTCATTAATCAATTCCTATTTAAATGACCCAAAGATAAAAAATATTATTGGTAAATTATCAGAATTTATCTCAGACAGCATAAATCAATACATATCGGATAAGATCATTAAAATAGCGTTGGAATCCATGATTCAAGACGATATGTACACTCTTATCCTTATTATCACTAACAAGAGTGAATTTATGTTTAAAAATTTTGTTAGTAAAGTAAAGTGGAAACCTAAAAAACGTTTAGAATTAGTGGGAGGGAAAAATAATGAGGAACAAGCTGAATTACCTAAAGAATATGAATATAATCTTAAATTTTTAATTAAAAGCAAAGGACCCTGCACAATTTTCTCTACTTTCTCGTTTCAAAACCCTATCTTTCCATCCCAAGAACTTAAGATAAAAAAGAAACTCGGGAAACTCTCCATTTAAAAAGCACTCTCTTTTGTTAAAATACAAAAATAAATAATAACTAGGCTGTTTTCAATTCAAAAAAAAAAATAGAATGTATATTTTTAATACAATTTTTAATCATCAAGAAGTTCTTCTTTTCCTTCTTCAAAAGTTTTTTTTACTCCTTTAGTTAAGCTTCCTTTTTTGACTCCTTTTTTAACACCTTTCCCTACTGCTTCACTTCCGGTGATTTCTTCAGCAAGACCACCAGCAACTTTTGCGAAACCTTTCTTTAAATTTTTACCAAAACTACCCATAATACCTCACTCCTTTTTTTTAAGTCGAGATTTATTAAATTACTAGAAATGTAATAAAATAAGATCTATTTATATATCTGCATTTATTCAACCTTTAAGGTCTCATTGATGAAAAATAGGATAATTTTCTCAAATTTCCATATCATGCAAATATTATTTTGATTTTTGAGTAATTATTCTCCTTTTCTAATTAATCAAATTTGTAATTAGAAAGGGTTCTTGTTGTTTACTTCAAAACAAAAGATTTGCTTAATTGGAGAAGGAGGCGTAGGAAAGACTTCATTGCTCTCTTTATTGCAGGGAAGAGATCTTCCTAAAGATCGCACTCCAACAGTAGGGTTAGAGGTTGAGGATTCAGTCCTTAACGGTAAAAATTGTGCCATATGGGACTTAGGTGGTCAAGAGCGCTTTAAGTTCATGTGGAATGATTTTGTTAGGGGCGCGGGATTAGCTATACTTGTTTGTGATTCTACAGAACAGAATGTGAAAAAAACAAAAGCAATATATGATAGATTTGAGCGTAGCTTTGGAACTAAAATTATTGCTATAGCGAATAAGCAAGATTTACCAGGTGCTTTAAGTGCACATGAGATACAAAAAAGATTAGGGGGATTGAAGACTTACGGAATGACTGCAATAAGACCCGAACTACAACAAAGGATGAAAGAAATCTTAGAATATGAAATAGCTACGTATTAATGTTAAAAAATTTTTCTTAGAACATTTTTCCTATAACATGAGCAAGTCTTAGAGGCTCTGGCAATTTAGAGTCGATACATAACTTTTGAAATAATTTTTCAACTTCTTGGGTTGTCATTCCAATCATATGAAAATATATTGTTGAGTTTCCCCCAGCAGTTGCTATTTTAGTTTCATAGAGATATCCTGCTTTAATGATTTTTTCTAATTTTGAGGTGTAATTAGATGGGAATTGTTTAAGCAGAGCCTCTTTCACAGAATCTAAAGCTACTGGTCTTTCAGTAACTGCAATGATTGGTTTGTTGGTATTCTTATAAATTTCCTGTAAATCAATTATGTTAAAACCACCAAATGTGATTGTATCGGTTAAGACATATTGCAGGTGTTTATCATTTTGTTGGATAAGCCTTATAACTGCATCTGTAGCGTTATCTCCATCAATATATATATTCGTTTTTACAACTCTTACAACCCTTGTTCCTTGACATACCACTCCAATCAAGTATGTTGTTCTTAAGTCTGATTTAAGCTCAAATTTAGCATCATCTATCCCAATTGTGATTGGAAATTCTTTCATTTTCAGCAGATAGGGAGATATTGTTTGATATGATTCAATAATTTGGTAAATGCAACTCTTGCGCTATTAATCTCTTCTGTTCGGTTATTCAGATTTCCGATAAGATGCTCTAGTAAAAAAACAATCAGCTGTTTTATAGTTATATCACCATTTAACCAAACATATGCGATAATCGCTTCAACAGTATCAGCAAGATCGTGAGCATCTGCACGAGATCGAGAAAAAGGCTTCATATTTGCTTCCTTTAAAGCCTCAGCAAGGATAGTTTTACTTACATTTTTTCCCGTTCTTATTATAACCTTGCTATTTGTTGTCTTTGTTAAATGCATAGATTTTGCAACCGAATAAACTAAATTAACAACGCCATCCCCAATCTTTGCTAACCCTTTATCGGTCCCTATTGCTTTTTGGGTCAAATTAGATTGGAGATCTTTTAATAAAAAATCATATGCCATTAAGAATAGTTGTTTAGCAAATTCTTATTAAGTTTTTTATAAAAAGGTAATATAATTGACTAAGATACTTTTTTAAATGCTTTCTGAACTTCAGAAATTTCATTACGTAAAGAGTCAATTCCCTTATGAAGTATATCTTTTATCTTATATCCTTTTTCTAATCTGATGAAAAGTTCTGGTGGGTCTATTTGGGTAACTTTATATGCTGCAGTATTTACCCCTTCAATATTTAAGAGATGCTTTACAAAGATATTTAATAATCCATGAGATTGACCCTCAACTTTTAAACTGTAATCATTTTCAGTTACACCACGATTTATGATTAAGTTGAGGTATTTATATGTAATTTCAGGTTCAGTTTCCATAATAGTGAAATCTTCATCAAGAAATTCTTCTTCATCTAAGGCTTGTGTGTCTTCAGCGAGGTCAGAAGATGGCTTTTTTAGAGAATCAGGTTTGCTCTTTCCCACATCGGGATAATGGCTTTCAATATCTTCATCATCAAATAAATCGTCATCAAGATCTTCTACTTCATCCTTTTCTTTCAAATCAACTTTTTTTTTTGCCACTAAATTTGCACCAGATACTTAGCTTTAATTTGTCTAGTTTATAATAAAATAAATGTTTTTTGGTTTTTCTCTTAAATTATTGAATTTAAGAGTCTAAATATCGATTAGCTAACTCTCTTAGGCGTTCAGTAGCTAAAGATTGAATGTCTCTTGGACCAAAAATAGTAATTTTAACAAAATTTCCATCAACAGTACAATTTAAATTGATATAATTAACTTTTTTTTGAACATCTTCAAGAAATTTCACAATATTTTCTAATTCGCCACTCGAATTATAAAAATGAAATACTTTTCTTCCACCACGACTGCCCAATTATCCTACCTTTATATTATAATTATAAAGTTATAATAAATCTAATAATAATTTATTTAAAAAAATAATTTGGAATTGGTTAATATCTAAGATTTTGATTAACATTTCTGTAATCTGAAGCTAACACTCTTGATTCCACATTTCCACATCTGGAACATCTTAGTTTATTTAAGCCAACTTTATCTAACGGAGTTCCACATATACTGCAATCGGCGTGAATTACTCCTAAATCTTTACCAACCGTGCTTAATATATATTCATTTTCTTTTTGTCCTATAACCTTAAACCGAACAATATCAGTTATTTGAAATGCATCAGAAATCTTTTCAATATATTTATGTGAAATTTGTGAAACATGGATATTTCCAAAATATGAACTGTTAAAATGAATTTTATTATTGATAGTTTGAAAATCAATCCCCACAGAATATTGCCGCAGAAACAAAACTGTTCCTACAACGATATCACCTGTTTGAACAGTCTTCCGATCTTCTTCATGGTGGCCTTTAATTGAAATTACACGTTTATTATCATCTATTGTAAGAATACCTGCTTTAGTAGCATAAATTTCTCCATCCTTTATATAAGTTGATTGTTTATCCGGTAAATATTCTTCTACTACTCCTAAATATTGTCCGGTAAGTACTATATCTTTATCCTTAACTGATTGTTTCATCGAATTCAACAAAAATCTTTTAATTTCCCTACTAAATTAATATATATTAAATCTATTAAATTTATTGATAATAATTGATAAAAAAAATAACTCTAGCTAATCATTAGGCGATAATTATTAATAAAAGGGATTTAATCTCACTTATTCAAAACACCGATGCCTTCTCATCTCCAAAAGTTAATTTAGAGCAATATTGTATCGATGCTGAAAGTGCGGTGGATATATTATATTTTGCAGGGGTTGAATTCAATGATATTGAGAATAGACTAGTGATTGATCTTGGTGCAGGAACTGGAAGATTATCAATTGCTTCCGCTTTTCTAAAAGCAAGATATATCTTGAGTATTGATATCGATTTAGATGCAATTAATATCTTAAAAAGAAATATCAATAGATTAGATCTAGATCATCTTATCTTTCCAATATGTGCTGATATTAAAAACTTTAATATCTCAGATTTCTTATTTTCTCAAAATATGCATATTACAACGATAATGAATCCGCCTTTCGGAGTTCAAAGAAAAGCTGCTGATAGAAAGTTTTTACAAACTGCCTTTTCTTTTTCTAACGTGGTATATTCCATACATTTAGCCAATGAGGGTGTTCAAAAATTTATATCACGTTATTCTAATAAATTTAATTGGAAAGTCAATTACATTTTTCCTTATCAATTAATTTTAGAAAAATCTTATGATTTTCATAAGCAAAAAAAAAAACTTATAGATGTAGATATATATAGATTTGAAAGAAGAAAAATAACTGCCTATTAATTATTATTGATACTTTTTCCAAGAATTTAATTTATCTGGGTAATGACTATTTGGCCTTAAAAACTCTTCAATGCGTAAAAGCTGATTATATTTACAGGTTCTATCACTCCTACAAGTAGCACCACTCTTTATCTGCCCAGTACATAGTCCTACGGATAAATCAGCAATAAAAGTATCCTCTGTTTCTCCTGAACGATGTGAAACCATCACATTATAATTGTTTTTAAAAGCCAATTTACATGCATCAATTGCTTCTGACAAACTGCCGATTTGATTCACTTTTAATAACAATGCATTTCCAGCATTTTCTTTTATAGCTTTTTCAAGGATTTTCATATTGGTAACAGTAATATCATCATCTACTATCTGAACTTCATTTTTAATCTTCTGAGTAAGTTCTTTAAAACTTTCAAATGCTTGTTGCTCAAAAGGATCTTCAATTGATTTAATAAATGAATATTTTTTACATAAATCAAGGTAATAATCTAACAGTTCTCCGGCATTGAAAACCTTATCGTCAATGTAATAATTACCATCTTTAAAGAATTCACTTGCAGCAGCATCCATACCTAAATAAAAATCATGATTCATTGAGAATCCTGCTTCTTCAATACCCTTAACAATAACATCTAACGCTTCTGTAGTGAAACTTAAATTAGGTGCGAAACCTCCTTCATCTCCTACATTCACAGCAGTCTTTCCATAATTTTTTAATAAAATCTTTTTAAGCGTTTGATATACTTCTGCCACATTTTTTATGGCATCTGAAAATGAAGTAGCCCCTATTGGAAGAACCATAAATTCTTGAATTGCTAAGTTATTTCCAGCATGTTCTCCTCCATTAAGTATATTACAGCAAGGTAAAGGCATTAAATAATCTTTTCTTGATGTATCATGGGAAAGTTCGTAAATATGTTTAAATAATGGATGCTCTAATAAAATCGATGCCAATTTAGCGACTGCTAATGATACTGAAAGAATAGCATTTGCTCCTAAATTCTTTTTATTATTTGAGCCATCAATTGAAATCATTTCATTATCTATTTTTCGCTGTTCTCGAACGTCAAAACCTATTAACTTTTTAGCTATAATGTTATTAACGTTAGAAACAGCTTTAGTAACATGTTTTCCAAGGAAATCTTTCCCTCCGTCTCTTAATTCCAGAGCCTCCAATAGACCAGTTGATGCTCCTGAAGGTACAGATGCTCTAGCAAATATTTTTCCGGAAAATACATCCGTTTCTACAGTAGGATTCCCACGAGAATCTAGAATCCACCGTGAATGTATTTTTGTGATTTTAAAATCTGTCATAATTTTATTTTCCCAATTTTATTAATCTAATAAGTTAATAATGAATAAAGAAATTTTAATTCTTAATAGTATTTCTTTATATTATACTAACCCTTTAAAATAGGTTAATCATAAAAATGTCAATCGATAATAGACCTTGGGTAGAAAAATACAGACCTCGTGACTTAGATGAAATTGTAAATCAAAAGGGAATAATAAAGCGTTTAAAGCAATTTATTAAAGATAAGTCTATGCCTCATCTGATTTTTGCAGGTCCCGCAGGGACAGGAAAAACAACATCTGCTTTAGCAATAGTGAGAGAGCTTTATGGGAGGCAAATGGCAGTTAATACCACCTATTTAGAATTAAATGCTAGCGATGCAAGAGGCATTGATGTTATACGTACCTATATCAAGGATTTTGCAAAAGCAAGACCCCCAGTGGACATTCCATTCAAAATATTGATATTAGATGAAGCTGATAATATGACCTCTCCAGCACAACAAGCTCTAAGAAGAACAATGGAAAATTATACTAAAAATTGTCGAATGATCTTAATTTGCAATTACTCTAATAAAATTATTCCTCCAATCCAATCTAGATGTGTGGTATTCCGATTCTCATCTTTAAATAACGAAGACATAAAAGAACGCGTTAAATTTATAGCTAAAGAAGAAAATATTACTATCTCTCCCGACGGTTTAAACGCTTTAGTAGAGGTATCTAAGGGAGATTGTAGAAGAGCTATTAATTATTTACAATCTTGTGGTACTATTTCAAAAAAAATAGATCAAGAACTTATTTTCCGGGTTGCAGGTGAAGTACCACCTGATAAAATTAAAGAAATTCTCAATACTGCTTTAGAAGGACAACTTAATTTCTCTTTAAAGTTATTGGAAGATACTGTAAAGGATTATGGATTAGCGGGTATTAACATCATAAAGAATATTCATCGAGAAATTTATGATTTAAACATATCAGAATATTTAAAAATTGAACTTTCCAAATTGTTAGCCGAATTTGAATATAGATTAAGTCAAGGTGGCACTGAAGAGATTCAACTTCAAGCTTTGCTAGCTAATATTGTTATGTTGCATGATACTAAATAATTTGTTTTTATAGCTATACTTAATTTCTTGTTCTAAAAAAAACGCATTCATCCGCTCAATTGATTTTGTATCATTTATAAATCTGATAGTCTCATCATATTTGACATCCCATAATATCAGCCCTCGAGGATCGGCTGGTTGGTAAGAAACGGTAATACTAGGATTAAACAAATTTAAATACTCAGCATAATCGATTTTTCCCCTACCCATTTCTAATATAATTGCTATCATCCTACGAATTTGCTGGCGCAAAAAAGCTCGACTTTTAAAATCAAATATAATAAAGTTATTTTCTTTCCTTAATGATGCGAGAAGAATATCTCTAACTGTTTTAACCTCTTCTTTACCTTTCTTATAAAAATTTGTAAAGTCATGCCTACCTTCTAGTTCTCTACATGCTTTTTTCATCAACTTAAAATTCAATTTCTCATCTTTATAAGATCCCCCTTTCCTTATAGGGAGAAAATATTTGTAATGCCGATATATGGCATTATATCGTGAAAGGAAATCATTTTGTACTAAAGCATGAGCCCATAATCCAATTTCTCTTGGTAATGCTGAATTAATCTCCATAAGGATAGGCTTTTTTAAACTTACAAATGATAATGCTGCCCCTCGAGCAGAAACAAATCGATCTGTTCTACTAGCCACTTCAAACTTAGAACTTTCAGCATCCTTTATATAATTCTTATTAATTAAAGTGTCAATTAAACACTCTTCAATGGTTATATTAACCTTTTGTCGTTGAGAGCCAAAGAATTGCTTAGAAGCGATATAATAAAGCTTAAAGAGATATTTCTTTGCGTACATGCTTTTAAATTGCACCGTATTTAATTTTCGAATTTAATAATATTTTTGACAATCTAATAATATTAATTAATGTCGTGTTATAATATTAAGACCAAATAAAATCCCAAAAAATAATATTTTAATGAAAAGAAGTTTTTTATATTGCAAATTTCATAAGAAAAATTAAGATTTTTAAAAAATCTGAAGATAAAAAATGTCAAAGATTTACTCCTCATTAAGAGACCTACGTGATCGAATAAGAGCGTCTATTACGGTTAAAACCAAAAATGTTTTATTCTTTACAGCATTGTTTTTAGTCATTTTTTTGGCAATTGTGATAAGAATTAGCCCAATTATTGAAGGTAACCTATTAATCAAAGCATTTGATCCTTGGATACAATATTATAATGCGGAATATTTATCTACGCATACCATTTTCGAATATTTCAATTGGCATGATATAAAAAGCTGGTTTCCAGAAGGGTATACTCGTGGAGGTTTACGACCGGGGCTTACATTCACGGTAGTAATAATATATTACATTATCAATTCTTTTGGAATTCCCGTGTCCCTTTATTCTATATGCTTTTTCTTTCCTGCATTCATGGGGGGAGCTTCTGTTTATGCGGCGTATTTAGTTGGAAAAGAAGCTTTAGATCGAAAATGTGGATTATTCGCGGCTTTTTTCTTAGCTTTAAACACAGGCTTTATGCAAAGGACTACTGCAGGATTCTTTGATAATGAAACTATCGGAGTTTTTGCAACGTTAATGACTTTCTATTTCTTTTTAAAAACACTAAGAACGGGTAAAATTACACATTCCGTTCTAGGAGGGGTGTTCTTAGGATATCTATCACTTAGTTGGGGTGGATTTAATTTCGTCTACCTCATTTTACCCTTGGTTTGTGTAATTTTAATTATTGGAAAGAAATATAATCCAAATATAATG
>RDOE01000196.1 GCA_011364975.1 Promethearchaeota archaeon
TTAAAAATATCTTGTGGAATCCTTGTATCATATTCTTCAATTGTGTCATAAATTGCAAAATCAAAATGAGAGCCTGAGATTAAATCGGAAAAGATCTCAGGATATTTCGATAAGAATGTTGTATATTTTCTCGCTAATTCTGTTTTATATGCTTTTTGATTATAAATCATACTTTTCATTTCTTCATCTAACATGCTATAATCCTCGGTTTTTTTCTTGGTACTCTTGATACCACTTTATAGTTTGTTCTAGACCTTCTCTTAGTGGTGTAATTTTATATCCTAATTTATCTATGGCTTTTTTAGATGAATAAGATCTATGATATTTAATTGCTTTGAGTGTTGCTCGAGTTAAATATGGTACTTTTTTATTGAATTTGGTTTTCAATTCTAATAACCAGGCATAAGCCATAGCTAACCAGAAAGGAACTTTCCTAGCATCTTTATTTCTTCCAATTTGGGCAATTAAATTTAGATAATCTCTGAATGGGACATTTTCTCCTCCAAGAATAAAATCATTTCCCAATATATCTTCCCTGTTTATCATAACTGCTAATGTATTTGATATATCATTCACATATGAAAGACAGGTCATCGATCCTCCTTCTCCAGGGCAAATACCTAAAGGGAGAATTTTACCTCTCATAACATCATAAAGCATTCTCCCAAATATATTAAAATCTCCTGGACCATATACTATACCTGGATAAAAAATGACCACTTTTAGGCCTTTCGGGATTAAATCTTTGATTAACTTTTTTGCTTTGAACTTTGATCGTTCATATTCCATAAAAAACTGTTCGTTTTCATGAGTTTCATCTACTGGCTCCGGAGGTGTAGGTCCCAGAGCAGTAAAAGAGCTAAGATAAAATAATTTAAGATTATGTCTTATTATAATACTGGCAATATTTTCTGTCCCCTTTACATTAATGTCATAATAGAGATTTTTATCCTTAGCCCATATTCCAGTATATGCTGCAAGATGATATACCATTTCAACATTCTCTACCGCATTGTTTAAGCTATTAACATCTTGTACATCTCCTATTACATATTCGATATTATCAAGATTCTTGAAGGGAGTGATATCACTATTTTTTCTAATCAACAATTTTAGGCTATGTCCTAAACTATGGAGTTTTTTAACTAATTGAATGCCAATGAAACCAGTACCACCAGTAATTAAAATATTAACCATGATAAATAATAATAAACTACAATTTAAACTTAAAAAATAAGGTTTTATAAAAAACATTTTACTACTTTTACTATTTTCAACGATTAATATTATGAAAATTAGGAAAGTCGTAATCTACAAATTTGTTAGAATCTTATTGAAAGTTACAATAAAATATATCTAGCTCAAAAAAGATTAAACTTAACGAAATGAAAAAAGATCATTTAAAATATAATAAATTCCAGTCTCAATTGGATTTACCCTTTTTAGAAACTCCAGATAAATGTCTTTCAGAGATTTTTAATGTTCTTGATATAAGATTTGGTTTAAGAAGGGATTCAAATCAAAAATTGGTTGATCTAGGTTCTGGTACTGGTCAGGTAATAATTTTTTCGGCTATAAGCTATCACATTAAATCATTTGGTATTGAAATTAACCAAGAATTAATAAAAGAAGCAAAAACACGAATAAAAGTAATAAAAAAAGAAAAATCTACTTACAGAAAGTATCTTAAGAAAATAAAGTTAATAAATTTCGATTTTTATCAGGGTAATCTTTATCACTTTGATTTTATATACATTTATTCTTTACCTACAATGCAGAGGTATTTAAAACATATATTTTTGACAGCAAAAAAAGACGCAGTTATAATTTCATATAAATATCCTCTGATGGATTTTGAAGAAGTTCTCGATTTTAAATATAAATTAGAAAGTGGGGAAGGAGAACATAAAATCATTGCATTTTTCTATAAAAAAATATAACTTTTGTATAGCTATAAAATCGTGAAATGAGTGTTTCACGAACTTATTATCTTTCAATCCAAGAAATTACATATTTCAATCCCTTAGGGTTATTTACATCGGGGTCTATAAAATTCCATTCTCCAGGAATTCCTAATTCCTTTGCTGAAAGATCGAAATGGCAAATTGCAATCCCGATATCCAAACGGACGAACTGATTATATGCAGATAACCTTTTGTCTTCAGAATATTTTACAAAGAAATGGTATGCTATTCGTTCTCTTTCCTTAACAATTCTCCAGGGTTGGTTATTACCTGCTGATGGTCCAATTCTAACCATATCAAGTATTGTCTTATACTCTCCAATTTTTTCTTGATCAATTGGAGTATTGAAATCTCCAGTGAAGAA
>RDOE01000197.1 GCA_011364975.1 Promethearchaeota archaeon
CTACCTACAATATAATGCATTTAAATTTTTAGATAGTCAACACTTCTTTACTACTTTTTTGATAGTCAATGTCTCTAAACTAAAGGCTTCTACACTCGTTATCTTATATATTTTGGATTTCTTACTAAAATTAAGCAAATTAAGCTTTTAGCATAAAAAAAAAGAAAAAAGGTGTGAATGAATGATAAAAACAAAAAATTTGAATTTATTAAACAATAAAAATATACAAGAAGCTTATAATAACAAGGCAATTGAAGTCTTAAATTTAAGAAAAATATACAGGAATAAGAAAACCATTGAAGAAGTTAAAGCTGTAGATGGCATATCATTTTCGGTAAAACAAGGTGAAATTTTTGGTTTATTAGGGCCAAATGGAGCGGGTAAAACTACTATAATAAATATATTATGTGGGTTAATATCACCAACTGAAGGTGATGCTTATGTGGAAGGGCATCATATAAAAAAGGACCTAAAAAAGATAAAGGAATTAATCGGTGTATGTCCACAACAAGCAGCTATTTATCAGTATCTTAATGCTAAAGAAAATATAGAACTTTTTGGTAAATTGCATCTCGTAAAAAAAGAAGATATAAACAAAAGAATGAATATGTTCCTTAATTTATTGGGTTTATCTGAGTCAAGTAAGAGAAAAGCAAAGCATTATAGCGGTGGAATGATTAGACAATTAAATCTCATCATGGCATTGATAAATGATCCTCCCATCTTATTTTTAGATGAACCGACAATTGGAATGGATCCTCGAGTTAGACGAACAACCTGGAATTTCATAAATTCTTTAAAACAAAAGGATATAACAGTTATTTTGACAACCCATTACATTGAAGAGGCCGAATCACTATGCGATAGAGTCGCAATAATAGATTTTGGAAAGTTAATAGCTATAGGAACACCAAAAGAATTAGTTGAGAAATATCATTCTGAGGATTTGGAAGAGGTATTTTTAAATATTACAGGAAGAAGAATACTGGAGGGATTTTAAAAATGAATTTCAGAAGAGTATCAGCTTTTATGACTATACAATTTAAGAGTTTAATAAGAGTACCATCAGCGTTATGTATGATACTGTTACTCCCAGTTGTATTAGCCTTAACTTTTGGACTGCTATTTGGATCGATAATAATAGATGAAACTGGACTAACCGTTTTTGAATTTCTAGTTCCAGGACTGTTTGCAATTAGTGCTCTTTATATGGCAATGCCCGTATCATATTCATTTGCAGAAGATCGGGAACAAGGTATGTTGAAACGGATTAAAACAACGCCGACGACGGCATTAGAGTTTATAACGAGTCATATAATCTCAAATATTGGAATGGCAATCATTCAAGTCGCAATAATTGCACTTATCTGTTACTTGTTGGGTTATCGTCCTGTTGGATCAGCTGTTAACATAATATCTGCATTTATATTTATGATAGTATTTTCCCTCTCTACGATTGGGTTTGGGTTAATTACAGCAACACTCGCTAAAAATGCCAAAACGGCTGCTGGAATTATTTGGATTTTTATGCTACCACAACAGATGCTAGCATCGGGTTTGTATCCGTTACCCAATGAAGCTGAAATGATCAGTAAATTTATGCCCTTGTACTATGCAACAGACGCATTAACTAAACTCTTTAATGGTGGCTCTTTAGGTGAACTAACTATCTGGTGGGATCTAATTGTTCTTACAATATTCAGCGTTATACTAGTTATTGTAGGAATCTTACTTTTTAAAAAATATGGGAAATAATTTTTTTTTTTAATTTTAATTTTTTTAAAACTCTTAAAGTAGGAATTTTTTCACGGATTAATAATACGTAGGATAATATAGTCAATTGGTAATATATTGAGAGGTGTTAAATATCCAATTTTACTAATTTATCTCAGAATAAGCAAATCACAAAATAAACTGCCTTACCTTTTTGTAGCCCCCCTCTTTGATTTTTAGTATTTGCTTATCTTTAGCCTGTAGACTTTTTCTATAGGTTTCCTTATTTTCGATTAAGAAAGTGAATTCAAATTGGTATAAAGTTGTTAATCTTAAGTATAACGACTTTTTAAGAGTCCAAGAACGATTAAATTGATCGTACAAATTCCGTTTATTATGATTTGGATTATTAAATTAGAGAGAGTTTTTGGTGATACGAACCAAAAAGCAAGAGGAGTAAATATCTCTGCCGCTATCCAGCAAAATAGAGTTATTATATATGCATAAAAAAAATTTCTTCTATATCTCGAAATTTTAAACGAATAATCGGTTTTTGTAAGA
>RDOE01000198.1 GCA_011364975.1 Promethearchaeota archaeon
ATAAAAGCTAGTATAGTTAGGCTGTGGTCTTTCTTCTTCGCTTACCATGGAGGAATTCCAGATATAGCTTTTGCCTTGGCATTTGGTACAGTACCATTCATCGTGAGATTTGATATAAACCATGTCACGATCATCTTTCGTGCAAATTGACAGTTGATTTATAAAATTTCCAGTTGGTATACAAAGGATGCCGCATTAGTCATTTATGGTATAATTCTGGGGGGATTAATAGAACTTTTAGGTTGGCTAATTTATCAACATAGAAAACGAATACAATTTTTTAAAAATAATTAATTTGCTTTCTTTTGAAAATTATATTACATTTTGCTTCACACCATTTTTTATATTAAATATAAACTAAACCTAAAATAGTATGTATAAAAATTTCTACACTAAGATTAGCAGCAAAAAATGATTTTGTTTAAAAAAATTCTATTTTAATTGCTTCCTTTTTAGAAAAACATAGGTTGCAAGGATGGAGACTGTTAGGTATATTACCAATATTAAAATACTCATCTCAATGGTTGGTGTCAGCTAAAAAATACTAAAATAATATTTAAGTTATTCGATATAAATATTTATATATATATTTATACTCTTGTGATATATAATATGACCTCAAAAATGATTTCAATTCGGGACGATGTGTATCAGAATTTGAAAAATTTAAAAGATCCTAATGAGAGCTTCTCTGAATTAATAGAACGATTAATAAAGAATCAGCAAAAAAACCCATTGAAATATTTTGGCATTGCAAAAGATCTCTCAGAAGAAGTAATGGTTGAATTTGAAAAAGCAGTCATGGAAGGGAAAAAAGATGATGCATTGCGTTCCTCTTCAAAATTTACTGAACTATGGGAAGGGAAATTATGATTATAGTGGATACAACAGTGTTAATTGATATTTGGCGCGGTCAACCAAAAATAAAGGCATTAATACAAAAATATCATGAAAATCCCTTATTCATTTCGGCAATTACTATTGCGGAATTATTTGATGGCTTAGGATATACAAAAGAGAAGAAAGGTGAGGTTATTTCTAATAAAATTAAAAAGCAAATTGAAAAGGTGTTAACTGGTTTTCATATAATTCCCATTAACAATCAAGTTCTTCAAGAATCTGGAGCGTTTAAAGGGAGTTTAAGAGCAAGAGGAATAATAATTGACATAGCAGATTGCATAATTGGTTTAACAGTGAAACTATTTAATGCTGAAAAACTAATTACAAGAAATCAACGACACTTCAAAGAATTTGGGATAAATATCGAATCATATGATATTATCTGAATTATGTTTTTGAAACTATTTGTCTTTATTATGCTCTAAAATATTATTAGGGAACTTAGCTCCATACTTTTCGACAAGACTTTTAAAGTGCTCCAATTCTGCTTCTGCTTGTTTCGCAATCTTTTTTTGCATCAATCTGAGCATAGTTCTTACCATAAATGACTTACTGGTGCCATTCCAAGTCATCGAAATAGTAGTAATATTCGGTAGAGCATCAAAAATCGTTTCTACTTCAATAATCATGCCTTGTCCCGAAACTTGAGACAGAATTCTCTTACCTTTCTCATACTCAAGTAGTTTATCTTCTAAAATGTAGGAGCGACCCTTCTCAAGATAATGTAAGTGTGCTGTCGCACCTATCTCTCCAAATTCACCCTTAATACTTTCCACTTTCTCTAAATATTTAGTCCAGTGCAACATATTCTGGGGATCGATAAAGGCGTTCCAAACAATTTCATGGGGTTTATTAATAGTTGTAGTTATTTTGAATTTAGCCATGCGATCATCTTATAAATTTTAGTTTTTAATTTTGATTACTATTGATAATGATGAGTTAATTCAATAAAATTTTTTAGATTTTATTAGAATAAGATTCCAAATGTCATAAACCCTGAGCAAGAGTCAAATTTAGTAATATATGATTTTAAATTTTTAAGTCAAGAACAATGTGTTTCCTGGTGTAGAAGAAAGAAATTAAAAAGATTAAAGAACAGATTGGGCTCCAAATAATTAATCCCATTGAATATGATAAGGACCCTACCGTAATTTTTGGTAATTCATTTAAAGCTCCTAATAACAAAACTCCAAGAGCTTGAAAAACGTTAAGAAAGATTGATGGGACACCTATATATGTCCCCGCTTTTAATTCTCCGGTAACTTTTTGATCATATTCCGCAAGGTCAGCATAAATGATATTCGGTAATATATACCACCCTGCTACTGATG
>RDOE01000199.1 GCA_011364975.1 Promethearchaeota archaeon
CGTTCTATCGACAATAAAAGTTAATTTATTTTCCCTTTCAATAAGATCAAACGTTTTTTCTGTGATTAAAGGCTTCTGAATTACTTTATAGAATCTTTCCATATTAAATTACCTCTTCATATTGCTTTAATTCATTAAATGCGGATTGTACCCATAAGATTAACCTGCCAGGGTTTCCTCCGGGAGCTAAATTTTGAATCGAGAGATTTTCAAATTTTGAGACATCCACTCCCGGAATATTTCTTGAAGCTTTTACAAGTCCAAAATCATCCTTAATTACAATTAGAAGGCTCTTTTTTGATTTATATTTCCTTCCTCTTCTTTTTCCTTTACCCGCCCGAATTTTTTTAGCTTTTTGAACTTTTAATAAATCTTCTCTTAATCCTAATTCGCTTAGGATATTATATATTATAGCAGTTTTTTTAATAGTTTGAATCTTGTCATCAATTACTAATGGAATCTCTGGTAAATTATCAATTATATGGCCTCTCTTTTTGACCCAATCCCGATTTCCTGAAGCTGAAATTGCGGAAATTATTGCTAATTTATAGGTTTTTCTATTTAATCTTTTAATTATTTTTTTCTCACACTTTATTGGATGTGCTACCCTTCCGCCTACAGCATATGGCACTCTTCCAACATTTCTTGCCGTAGGGAATCCAGAACCACTAATTCTTGGTGCTCTTGACATACCATGACCCGTTCCCCAACTTAAAGCAGTGACTCTTAACCCAGCCCTCTTATCTCGACCTTGTATTTGTTTTGTCCTACTAAAGGATACTTCTATTGCTTTTCGAATAATATCGATTCTGGGTTTAATATTAAATATTCGTGGTAAATCCACAATTGCTTTCTTTTTCCCGTCTAAATCATAAACGCTTACTTTTTCCATTATAACACGCCTTTATTAATTTACTTTCTTTGTTGACTTTCTCTACTAATAAATGTTATCTCTGGTACTGCAATACTAAATGATTTTAAAGGTCTTATTGTTTTTCTTATTTTAATTAACCTTTTTTTTGGACCTGGAACTGAACCTAAAACAATAATATAATCTCCTTTTATTTTACCGTAACGTATAAATCCTCCTTTAGGATTAATTTCTTCTTCATTCTCCCCGATTAACATTATACGTTTATGATATTCAGTTCTCTGATGATAACCTAATTGTCCTGGACGTGGAACCGTATATGAAACTCTAGCAGGATGCCAAGGGCCGATACAGGATACAGCTCTCTGAATTTTACTATTCTTTCGAGTTAGTAATCGCACTCCTGATCTCTTTACTGGGCCTTGAAATCCTTTACCCTTTGTAACAGCAATCGTATCAATTAATTCTCCAACTCTTAAGACATCTCGAGCTTTTAATTCCTTACCTAAATATTGTAATGCAAAATTAAATTCATTTAATGGGTCATTAAGGGAATTAATCTTAATTTCGAAGATGTCTGGCTTCTTTCTTGGAACTGATGTTAGATAGGGTTGTGTTTGAAGTATTGCTCGGATTTCACTTTTATCATTAATCTTTTTTAAAATTTCATTTTTTTGATCATTAAGATTATAATTTTCAAAATTAGGAAAAATCATCTTTTTTCTTAAATAATCATTTAAATCAGTACTATAAATTTCTCCTTGAATATATTTTCCATACTCATCTTCTGAATAGATTCTAATTCCGATTAATAATAACGGGGGAGTTTCTATTATCGTGGCCGGTTTCATTAATTCCTTTCCATAATAAGGACTATTTTTTTGATCCTCAATATATGTGATGTGAGTCATTCCGGCTTTAAAACCCGTAAAACCAAGAAAATTAATTTCATCTTCAGCATCTATCCAATGTCTTATTCTTCCTTGAATAGAAGCAGCTCTTTTTCTTGG
>RDOE01000200.1 GCA_011364975.1 Promethearchaeota archaeon
AAAGAATGACTATTTTAAGAGTTGCGAGATTCTCTATGCCATATTTCGCGCACTGCAACACTCAGATCATTGTAAACCATGCTCAATGGAAAGAGAATCGACCAAGTAATAGAATAAGAAACAATTGCAAACACAAATGATGTATAATAAGAATCTTTTTGATTGTCTCCTATTATAATTGACATATTAAGATAATCACTTAAGAATCTGGATTATAAGCTATTATAATATTTCTCTTATCTTTAAAACTTTTTTTAAATTACTCTAAGGATTTCCACAAAAAAGTTAAATATTTTTTAGTAATCTTATTTCTTTGTACTCTAAAACTAAATTGAAATAGGTGGTATGAATAGAATGAAAGATTTAACGGTAATCTTGAAAAATCAACCCGGGGCACTCGCTGATATGGGGGAGGTTTTAGGTAAGATGGGGATTAATATGGAAGGAATTTGTGGATTTCCTTTAAAGAATGAAGGAATCATTCATATTTTAGTTGAGGACGAGACTACCGCTCGTTGGGCTCTTGAAAATGAGGGATTTGAAGTTCGTGCTGTCCGCGAAGTACTTGTACTCGATATCGGAAACATAGCTGGGAAACCCGGAACAGGAGGAAAAATGGCCCGTAAAATTGGTAAAGCGGGAATTAATATAGATTTAGTTTACCTTGCAGAAAATAACCGAATAGTTCTAGGTGTTGATAATATAGTGAAAGCTCGCACCGCTTTAGAGAAAGATTAAAACGTAGCCTTTTTAATATACCTAAATTATTTTTTTCTTTTAAATGGATTTGAGGCGCCTATTTCTACTAAATTTCATCACTATAAAAAACTTAAATAACACATTAGCTTATTGATCTTTAAATTGCATTTTACATAGGAACCGACATTAAATTCTATGGAATCTAATCTTATTGATGTCGAAAAGGACATATATTTAGAGACGTTAGGTAGACGTGGTATTTATAAAACCTATTTATCAAGTCTTATTGATATCATTTCTAAGACTGAAATTGGGGATAATAAAGTATCCTCTTGGGGAATCCTAAATATTATTAAAAGACTTAATAATGATTCTAAAAAAGAACAGAGTTCTCATATTATCCCCATTTTAACTGCTTCAGATGCAAAGAAGAACTATATTTATAATATACTGAAAGATAAATTTCCAACTCAAATTGTTCTGTATATACCTATCTGTCCCATTTATGTAAGGATTTTTTACCATGTTTATAACTGCTTGATTGAAGAATTAGGGTTTGAAATTATAGATATAATTAATTTAGATCCCCAAGCTATAGGTCAATATGATATTTATAAAGCAATATATAAGTATCAACAAAAATCCGATAATTATGATTTAGTCAAACGCTGGTTTTATGAAGATAAATTAAATTATAATGAGAAAAGAGAACTGGGACTGAGTACTAATATTAGTGATGACACTAATTCTCTAGAAATAATAAAACTAATTACTGAATCATTCAAGAATAAATTGTTGTTTTTTTTTGATGATATTGAATTAATAAATGAGAAATATGGTAAGCAATATGGAAATAAATGGGGTGAGAAAGCTCAAGTTGTTTTTCTTAATACTTTAACTTCATTATACAAAGAAGTAAAAAACATTATAATCCTCCTCCCATGCACTAAAGAGTCATGGCAGGCCCTCTTAAGATATTCCAATAATTATCTCCGTAATTTGTTGGAATCAGAAAAAATAGACTTTTATGATTTAGAAGAATTAAAACGAAAAATATCCAAAGTTATGAATTTCTATTGGATACAAAATAACATGCGCCCACCAGCAAAT
>RDOE01000021.1 GCA_011364975.1 Promethearchaeota archaeon
GGACTGTATATTACATTAGGGAAGCTTGGCGTCGCAGCTATGCCCTTAACTTATTTTGCGATTAAAAAATCAAAAATAGATAACATAAACTATTTCTCTTTTTATTTAATTTTCATCAATCTTTTTTTAGATCCTGTTAAATTAAATATCCTAAAGGATTATTAGGGATTATAAATACTTATAATGTGAGAATTATTAGTTCTAAATTAAGTGATTGAAATGATAGAGTTAGTCGTAAAAAATTCTAAAATTGTATTAAAACAAGGAGATATTACTGATTTAAGCATTGATGTTATTGTTAATGCTGCAAATGCTCAATTAATTCTAGGAGGAGGGGTAGCAGGAGCAATAAGTCGAAAAGGCGGTCCAAGTATTCAAGAGGAATGTAATAAAATTGGTGGCACATTTGTGGGTGGGGCTGTTATAACTAAAGGTGGTAATTTAAAAGCAAAATATGTAATTCACGCTGTTGGACCTCGAATGGGAGAGGGTAATGAAGATCAAAAATTAGAGAATGCTACTCTAAATAGTTTAAAATTAATGGATAAACATAAATTGAAAATAATTGCATTTCCCGCTATATCTACGGGTATTTTTGGTTATCCTATCGATAGATGTGCGAGAATCATGATCTCAACAACAAAAGCTTATTTAGAAGGAGATACGCAAATTAAAGAAGTAATTTTTTGTTTGTATACGAAATCTGATTTTGAGGTATTTGAATCTGAATTAAGTTGAAACTGAAATATTCTACTTGAATAGGGACAATTTTGTAAACATTTAATAATTCAAATTTTGATTATGTAATTGGTTCCATATTTTAATCACCTAACATCTACCTTTTTTTTTCTTTTAATATGCTCTCTCAAGCTTAGTTTACTATGAAAATAGTTCATTTATAGTTGAATTTATCTACCTTACTTGATAATTTTATTAGGAATCAATGACTACAAATGAATTAATAGTAATTCTTAGAAACTTCCGAAGTTAAAATGAGCGAGCGCGATTATAGGTACATAAAATTTTTTGATGAGATTCGATCGGATGATGTTCCTCACGTTGGAGGGAAAAATGCGTCTTTAGGTGAATTAACGAGTTTTGGTATTCCTGTACCGTTTGGATTTGCTGTAACTGCTAAAGCCTATGACTACGTGCTAGAATCTAATGACATTCTTTATAATCAGGAATTAATATCCTTAAAAAATTACATTTCTCATCAAATAAAAGAAATATCTCAAGAGCTAAAAAATGAAGATATAAAGTCAATTCAAACCGTTGATAAGATCTGCAACAATATTAGAACCCATATTGAACAAGCAAAAATTCCAGACAGCCTAACAGAAGAAATCGTTGAAGCATATAATGAGTTATTGAAGCACATAGGTAATGAAAGCACATTTGCTATTCGTAGTTCTGCAACAGCAGAAGATCTCCCAGATGCGTCATTTGCAGGACAGCAAGATACTCACTTAAATATTTCTGGAGAAGATCAAGTATTAAGATATATTCTTAAAGATATGGCCTCAGTCTTTACAACAAGAGCAACTATGTATCGTGAACGAGCAGGATTTGATCATTTTGCGGTCAAGTTAAGCGTAGGTGTACAGGAAATAGCAGGTGGACTTAAAGGAGTTCAAGCTTCAGGAGTTATGTTTACAGAGGATCCCGACTCAGGTAATCCAAATGTTGTTGTAATTCGAGGCACATGGGGATTAGGAGAACTAATTGTTCAAGGCGTTGAAAAGGGAGATGAATTTATTGTTTTCAAACATGCTTCGAAACTCCAAATTATTAGCAAAAGTTTAGTGAAAAAAGAGCGAATGATGATTTTTGATATAGATAAGGGAGGAACTATTACAAAACAAGTAGAAAAAGAGAAGCAAAAAAAGTTTTGTTTAACTACTGAGCAGGTTGAGATCTTAGCTCAATACGCTATTAAAATACGAGAACACTATAACATACCTATGGATATTGAATGGGCACTTGGTAAAAATGGAAAGATATATATCGTTCAAGCACGCCCAGAGACGGTTCATTCTCAAAAAGGAGACACTGAGGAAATATTTTATTTATTAGAAGATCCTGTTCAATTAATCGAAGAAGGATATCTTATTGAGAATTCAGGTACGGCAATAGGGAGGAGAATTGGCTATGGACAATTAAAAATAATTGAATCGATCAATGATGCTCATTTGTTAGAACAAGGGGATATCTTAATAACCGAAGAAACAAATCCCGATTGGACCTCTTACATGCAGAATCTAGGAGGTGTAATTACAGAGCGAGGAGGCCCGACTTGCCATGCGGCAATTGTGTCAAGAGAATTAAATATTGCTTCGATTGTGGGGGCAGATAATATCATTGAAACAATTAAAGAAAAGCAACGAATGGGAGGATTAAAAACATTAACAATTGATTGTAGCGAAGGGACACCTCGTATTTGGACAAAAGATATTGAATATGATTCTGACACCATTGAATTTGCCTTACTTCCAAAAACAAAGACTCAAGTTCTGGTTAATTTGGGAATTCCCAAAGGAGCATTGTCTGCAGGAAAGTATCCTGATGGAACGGGATTAGCTCGGTTAGAATTTATTATTAACGATGAAATCAAAATTCATCCTAATGCATTAATTGATTTTGATTCTTTACTTGTAAGACATGATGTATTGATTGAACAGAGAAAAAGAATCGAGAATCTTAAAAAAAGTGATTTATACCATAAAGATCCTTTTAATGTAGAGATTAAAAAGCTTAAAGACACGATCGACAAGATAAGAGAACTCACGGCGGGATATGATGATAAAGAGGAATTTTATATTGAGAAATTAGCGGAAGGCATAGCAACAATCGCAGCGGGAGTTTGGAAAGAATTGTCTGATGGTACTATAGCTCCATGTGTAGTACGATTATCAGATTTTAAAACAAACGAATATGAAAATCTAATTGGTGGTTGGATCTATGAAACCGATGAACATAATCCGATGTTGGGGTTTCGAGGAGCATCACGCTACGTGTCAAATGATTTTCAAAATGCATTCATTTTGGAGTTGAGAGCTATTGCAAAAGCAAGATCTTGGGGGTTAACAAATATTATTCCAATGTTACCCTTTACACGCTCTCCGGAAGAAGCACAGAAGATAATTGAGTTAATGGAAAATGAGGGATTAATAAGAGGTGAAAACGGAGGCAAGGACGAATTAAAGTTATACATAATGGCCGAGATACCCTCAAATATTATTTGTGCAGACATTTTTAGTCAATTTGTAGATGGCTTTTCAATAGGTAGTAATGATTTAACAATGTTAACCTATGGTGTGGATAGAGATGAAGCAAAGTTATTACCTTTAGCCAAAGAATTTAATTACACGACTAACAGTGAAGCTTTAAAGCGATCTATTAGCCATTTAATTAAGATTGCTCATCAATATGGAAGAAAAGTAGGAATATGTGGTCAGGCTCCATCTGATGATCCTGAATTTCTTAGATTTCTGGTAAGAGAAAACATAGATTCAATCTCTCTTAATTTTGATACCTTTGCTCGAGGGAGAATCAATACATGGCGAACGGAAATCATTGAGGTTAAGTTAAAAGATGATTATAAAACTACAGTCTATAATTTGCTTGATAAGTGCGATAACTTAATTGAAAACCTAAGAGTTCCAAGAGGAAAATTACGAAATATGGTCCGTAAGAAAGGAAAAGATACTAGCCCCCAATTAAAAGAAATAACAGATAAATTTAATCAAAGTTTCAAGGAAATTTCGGAAATGTCCTATGAATTTATCAAAGAAATTGATCAAGAAAGCTTTAAAGATTTTCATACCCTATTTGAAAAGTATAACTTTCGCATTACAGAAATTGAAAAAATAATTCCAGTACTTACAAAAAAAGTAAGAGAATTTGGGATATTTTAGATAAAATACTACATATAAGAAGTAATCTTGTTTAATTAAGACTTATATTAAAAATCAAAAAAATTAAATCTTATTGAAGATTGTAAAATTCAACTAGTTAGTTTTTTAGCTATAATCTCACTAAAAAATCAAATTTGGTGATCTTTTTTGTCAAGGGGGAAAGAATTTACTGATGAGATACTTGAAACTTTTCAAAAAGTCGAATATTTACTAAATGGCATGATGAATGATAGAGGGGTTCCAAGAAATATTAAGAGAATCGCTCAAAGATGTATCGATCAATTGCATAGGGATGACGATTCTCCGGCAGTACTTTCTAGCAATGTAATGTATATGATTGATGATTTATCACAAGACCCAAATATACCATTTCATAGTAGAACAACCATATATCGCATAATATCTTTGTTAGAAAAAATAAAGGATTAGTAGTATTGTAGTTTCACTTTTTTTGTGATTTTTTATTAAGAATGTTATAAAGCTCTCATTATTTATGGAAAGCGTTAATATTTATATGGCTGATATATATTATTAATAGGATATCAAAATTTAATAAAGCCTTAAATTAAAATATATAAAAGTTATTTTAAGAATGGAACAGAAATTAATTACTGGATTGTTATATACCCAATTAGACGATGAAGTAGGGCCTAATCCCTTAGTTTGGATTGGTGATATTCCTCAATCCAGCAGATTATATATAAGCATTAAAACAATAACTATTCTCTCAGGAGAAAGTGGACTTATACCTGAGTCTCTTGTGATTTTGCCGTTTCCCTCTTTAAATTCTAAAGGGATAATTAAATACCTTAAATGGGATGATCCTAATAGACGAGGTGGGATTGGTCAATCCGCAATAACATTGCTATTTAGAGAAATTGATGATGTCATTTTCTATAAATATATTAGCTATTTAGATAGTTCCTTTGATGAAGCAGCGAAATTTCTTTCCAATTTAGAAGTAAATAAGGCTCATAGAGAAGCATATGTAGATGTTCTTAAAAAACTTGAATATTCATTGTCTCAATTTCTCGCAGAGTTTAAAAGAAAGGAAATTAGTGAAGCTGCTTCGAGAGCATTCCCAAGTCAAAAGATAAAGGAGGAAAACTTAGTAGATTATAAATTTAAAATCGTTATCTGTGGTGATCCAAGTGTTGGTAAAACATCTCTAATTTTAAGATTCACCGACAACGCTTTTAGAAGGCATTATATACCAACTCTGGGAGTTCATGTTTCCGATAAGATATTTCAAGTTAAAGATTCTTATGTTCAATTAGTTTTATGGGATATAGCTGGTCAACAAAAATTCGAAATAATGAGACAACAATTTTATTTAGGTTCTGATGCGATATTTTTAATATTTGATCTTACTAATCATAACTCATTTGAAAGTGTTTCAAACTGGTATTTTGACATCCAAAATCAGCTTAAAGATAAAAGAAAGATGATTGGATACATTGTTGGAAACAAAAAAGATTTGGCTGATGATATAAAAATCGTGAGTGATAAAGGATTAGAATTAGCAAATTATTTAAATCTCTCTTATATTGAAACTTCAGCGCTTACGGGAGAAAATGTTGAGAAAGCGTTCACAAATATCGCTCAAATCTTATACGATTCGATCATAGGCTAATTCTTTTTTTATGATCGTGAAAGATACATTTCGCGATCAAACATATACCTTTACATAACACCAAAATATAGCCTAAGATATTATCTCAATAACATTAAAAGAAATTAGTTATTTAATTGAACAAGATTCCGTAATCTTTTTTCTAGATAAGGATGACGAGAGAAAAAAGTGTATCTAAATTTATTTTGCTTTTTTGTCGGATTATTTAAAATCCAGAAACTTTTCGAAACATCAATAACATTAAATTTTGATTCAGATTGCGATTTAAAACATTTAACCATCTTTACTAGAGCAGATGCTAATGAGAGCGGATCTTTTGTATACTTAGAACTTTTAAGATCAGCTTGAATTTCCCTCGTGCGAGAAATATATGAATCTAGTACTACGCCGAAAGGAATCCAAAAATATCGGCTTATAATAAATGACGCTTTAATCCAAATATCCTTATTGGATATATGAAAGAGTTCATGAGAAAGAACAGCTATAAGCTCATTTTTTTCTAAATTCTCAAATAATCCCACTGACAAGACTATAATGTACTTTTTTGGATGAATGAATAATGTAAATGCATTAGGAAGAGCTTCATCTAACATTCCAATTTCAATTCTTTTATGAATATTTAATTTTTCATTCCATTCTAAAATATAGTCATATAGTTCGGAACATGAATTATAGGAGAGAATGGTAATTCCATTTCGTCTCACTATTGATTTTCCTCCAAGAGCGTACCAAAAAGTGCCAAGAAGGAACAAAGATATGTGATATAAAACAATAAAAAAAACTACTTCAATGTCTGAATAAACAATTGGAAGTATAATTGTAATCAGAATATATACCAGAAAGAGAAAATAGATGAAAAAATATCTGCTTTTAATTAGTTTCACCATTTTTTGATTTCTTAATGTGTTCTAATTCTTCAAGTAAGTTATCTAATTCCTCATTACTATAGTTTTTTGAAATTTCTTGAACTATCTTCATTGAAGCTTTATTGCCATATGATTTTATAATTTGATCTGCTAAATTTTCTGATACTTTCTTTTCAAAATGCTTTTTTGTCTCTTTTGCTTTGTAGATATAAAATAATCCTCCTTTACCGGTATCAACTTCCCGAGATAGAAAACCTTTATTGAATAATCGATTCATAGTTGTACTTATGGTAGTAAGGGCAATCTTTCTTTCTTGAGAAAGAGATTCATATATTTCTCGTACAGTAGATGATTTAGTTGACCATATTATTTGCATAATTGCCAGTTCTAAAGGCCCTAATTCAGATTTTACCGCCACTTTTTATTCCTCTATTTAAAATAAAATTAGTCCTTACTAATGGTTATTATTTTTCTATTATAATAAACGTTTCTATTGCAGTAGTAACCTTTATATGGTGACAAGTATTCTATTATAATCGAAGTATCTATTCAAATAGAATCAAATCAAAAAGGTGAAAAAACATGTTTCTACCAATTGAGGTAATGATGTGGGTAATTCCCTTATTAATATTTCAAATTTCTTTGATAATATTGTGTCTTATTAATATTGTAAAAAGTAAAGAAAAGTCTACAGGTAACAAAATAGGTTGGTCGGTTATTATAATCTGTATTACATTAATTGGAGCAATACTATATTATTTTCTAGGATGGGAAAAAAAAGTTAAATAATTTAGGCAAAATAAGTGATTAATATGGTTTACAATACCGATGAATTAATTAAATTTCAAGACGTATCTAAAACTTATAAGAATTTACTTGCGCTTGATAAAATTTCATTTAATATAAATAAAGGAGATGTTTTTGGATATATTGGCCCAAATGGAGCCGGTAAAACAACCACAATTAAGATTATTGTGGGATTGATCAGAGATTATCTGGGAAAAGTTTATTTTAATGGAGAAGATATTGCCAAAAGGCATCATCAAATACACAAATTTGTTGGATATCATCCACAAGATGCTGGATTTCAGGATTGGAGAACAATAAACCATGTTATGCATACTTTTGGATTATTATCTGGGTTGAAAGGAGGTGTTTTAGAAGAGAAAATCCATAAAACATTAAACTTTGTAGGTCTATTAGATGAACGTGATAAAAAGGTTAAACACTTATCGGGGGGTATGTTACAGAAATTAAGATTAGCGCAAGCCCTTCTTACTGAACCGGAAATTTTAATACTTGATGAGCCATTATCGGGGTTAGATCCCTCAAGTAGATATCAAATTAAGAATCTTATCCGTTCTTTAAGTAAACAAGGAAAAACTATCCTTTTTTCTTCTCATATTCTTTCAGATGTTCAAGATGTTGCAAATAAAGTTGGAATAATTAATCGAGGAAAAATATTACGAATAGGAACTCCTGAAGAATTACAAACTGAATTCAATATTGGAAATGAAATTGAAATTGAATACGCTATTAATAATCAAAAATTTATAGAAAAAGAATCGCTGGAATGCATTCAAAATATAGATGAAATTGCTTTAAATAAGCAACTTTTGACTTTAAAGCCAGATTTGGACTTAGATAATGCAATTAATCAAATTCTGAATTATTTAGTTCAAAATAATTTCAAAATTCGAAGTTTTAAAACTAATAAGCCTAGTTTAGAAGATGTCTATTTACGATATGTAAGAGGTGATTTTCAATGAATTTTAGGATCTTATTTTTTGATGAATTAAAGGGATTTTATAAATCGAAAGTCATGTTAATATTATGGTTTGGAATGCCTTTTTTAACGTTGTTATTACACTTTATTAATCCTAATTTAGAGGAATTACCTGTATCATATTTAGTTGCACTTTTAATTTCCAGTATCGGTGGAACACTTTCTGCAGCATTACTTAGTACTTCAATAGCGAATGAAAAGTCTCACCACGTGTTTGACTTGTTTTTAGTAAGACCAGTGAGTCGAACTTCCATTTTGCTCGCAAAGTTTATTGCAGTTTATTTATGTTTGATTATTGCTACGGGACTATCTCTTATAATCGGATTAATCATTGATTTTTATAATTTAGGTACATTATCAGAGTTTATCATACAAAGCACATTCGATTCCCTATCAATAAGTTTAGCTGGTATGGCAATTTCTTGTTCGATTGGAATGTTTTTTGGCATTTTATTATCCTCAGTGCCAGTTGCAGCAATTTTATCAGTTTATCTTGGAAATCAATTATCTGCGGTCTCAATATTAGCTACAATATTCATTGATGTTATCGATCCTACTCTTTTCGCATTAATTATTGGTTCTTCAGTCTCGATAATTTTTATAGGAATATCCATATTTGCTTTCAGCAAAAAACAATTTTAACCGCACTATGCTATTTTTTTTCATATTTTAGACTTCTATATTAAATTTAAAAAGTTCTTGAATTCTTCGCTTTCTTCATCCTCATCAACACTACGAATTCTAAAATCAATTCCGTGCGAATCTCTTATATAGGGTGCTTTTTGAGAGGCAATAAATTTCAATCGAACATTTGCTTTCTTTCCATTCCATATCCAAATATTCTTATCATAGGGATCTACAATAATAAAGATTGAATTTGAATCTAGCATCTCCTTAATGGTAGTATCTTCTAACTCAATTTGAACTAATTCTTCATTTGAATCATTTAGTTTGAAAAGCAACAATTGAGCTTCTAATTCAGTCATATTTGTCAATATTTGGTTGTTATTGGATTTGGTTATACTCCAAATAGCACAAATGATATCTTTAGATTTAAATATTTTTATTTATTTACTTTATTGTCACGATTTTCTAATTTTGAAAATACCAAAATATGCTTGGTTTTTAAGATTATTTTCAAAAGTAGATTGAAAAGATAAAAATTTAGTTGCTTTTCATGTGCTATGTCCTACAAGATGAGAAACTCATAAAAATTGAAGAAAAAACGAAAATATTCAAATATGAATTTTTGAGTTCCTATATTCCAATGTGGAATAAAATACTCTGCGGAAATAAACGAAGAAAAAGAGCCTTAATTGATACTCATGCAGGGACAGGAAAAGTAAAATTGAACGATAAAGAAATTTATGGTTCGAGTATATTATTTTTAGAAAAGACTGCTTTGAAACAAGAACTCCTTCAGTTTTACTTTATAGAAAAGGATTATGACAAATATCATACTTTGAGAGAAATCGTAGATAAAGTGTGTGAAAAGGGGTTTTATTTTCCTGATGTATATGGAAAAAAAACAATAGTTATAGAAAAAAGTGGTTTACCTTATGAAATTAAAGTACCACTCTATAATTCGAAAGTAAAACGTCCTAATCCGGATCAAATACAAATTTTAAGAGGAGATTGTGTAAGCTTAATCGATAATATATTAGAGGAGATAAAAGATATTCCCGCCTTCTTTTTTATAGATCCATGTGGTAAATTTGCATGGGAACTAATTGAAAAAATAGGAGAAAATAGATTTTTTGATCAACAGGGAAAAATGAAGCTGAATGAACAAGGTAGAAAAATTGATGGAACAGAATTATTTATCAATTTTTCCTGGGAAGCAATATTAAGAAATAAAAATAAAGATGAAAAAGACAAATTTTTTCAAGAAATGTATGGTTTGAATTGGGATGGGATGCGAGAAGCATTAAAAAGAGCAAAATCAACTAAAATAAAAAATAGAGAAAAATTTACTGAATATGATTTGTATATTGAAGTATATAAGGAGAAGTTACAAAAATATTTTGATTTTGTCATTGAAATGTCGATAGTGGGCGTAAAATCTGAGAAAAATCCAATTTATGCTATGATTTTTTGTAGTAATAATGAAATTGCTAAAAATTTATATGAAAATAAAGAAGTTGCATTAAATAAAACAAAAAAAACATATCTCTACCTAAAGGAGAAATCTCTTAATAAAAAAGAATTTACCTATGAAAAATATAGAGCTTTCATGCAAAATCAGAAGTCTTTGGATGAGTTTTTCAATAAAGAAATAACATAATCTTTTTAGAATATAATTTTAATAAGATCAGAAAGGTACAAGATCATGGTCGGACTTTTAATTAAGAAGATTACGGCTGGAACAAAAGAATGGGCTTCATCAAATATTAATATTTTTTTTGGTTGTCAGCACAATTGTCGCTATTGTTATGCAAAGAAAATAGCTATTAGATTTAATCGAAAATCAGAAGATACATGGAAAGTAATGGAATTAAATCCTAATAAATTATTACAGAATTTCCGAAGACGTTCCGGGCGAATTATGTTTCCTACGTCTCATGATATTATTCCAGAATTCAAAAGCGAGTGTTTTCAAGTACTTGAAAAGATTCTAGAGGTGGGAAATCTTGTTCTAATAACTACTAAACCCCATTTAGAAGTAATTAAAGCTATCTGTAGAGATTTCTTCTATTATAAAGATCTTATACAATTTCGATTTACCATCACCTCAATTGATAATAATTTACTACGATTTTGGGAAGAAGGAGCCCCAACTTTTGAAGAACGATTTGAATCTTTGAAATTTGCTTTTAAAATGAATTATAAAACCAGTGTCTCAATTGAACCTTTTTTAGATTCTAACCCTAAGAAATTGATTGATACAATATATCCCTATATTTCTGAAACTATATGGATTGGAAAAATGAACTATATAAGCCAAAATAAAATACCTAAAGAAGATAGAGCAAATTATAAAAAAATTAGGATGATCTATTCTCATAAAAATCTCTTATCGATTATTCACTCTCTTGAAAGCTATAAGAAAGTACGTTATAAAGACAGCATCAGGAAATATGATTTTCAAATTCCGTCATATCAAGCCCCCAAGCTTTTTAATTAAGAAATGTTAGATTATTTTACGATAAATTGCATAACCATTCGTAAATAAATACGATTATTATTTCTGAATCTATATACCAAGCTTTTCAAAAATCAAGGGTTCTTTATGAGTATAAAAGTTAAAAAGGAAGAAAGCAACTCCAAAGCAATAATCGTTCCTATTATTAAGGGGATGGAAGTAATAAAAATTACAATCAATGGTGGACTAATCCCTCTGAAGAGAAACATTAATTTTAAAGAATTTACAGAAAAATTATTACCACTTCTAATGGACCTTGAAAATTTTTTAGAGTTATCTCAAATTACAATACATCAAACAAAAGAAAAATTGAAACCCGTAATATATGAAGAAGAAAAAGCATATCCTAATCAATGGGATATCTCTACAATAAAATCCTTTTGGTTTGATTTAGATGATAAACAACGAGAATTTGTAAAAATTGTGTACGATAATGAAGAATTAGAGCGTGAACATTTAACTGATGACCTGGTTAGAAAAAATATCCTACCTAATGATGATACAAAAAAGTATAAATTAGCAGGAATCTCTGCGGCTTTATCTAGGAAATGGAATTCATTACAGCTACAACCATTATGGATTATTAAAAAAGGAAAATACATAATGAATTTGGAAGTTATAGATCTTCTTTCCAAATTCTTAGAAAATGGAAATCATTCAAATTAGACTTTTTGAAGATTTTGTTTAAATTACAAGATAAACTTTATATTTATCCATGAAATATCCTATGAAATATATAATTACAACGTTAAGGCTAGCAACAAGAAAAACAAGATAAATTGGGGCATTAAAAGGGAGTATTTCGTAGACTATATAGATTAAAATTATATGAATTAAGTATAAAAAGAACGCATTTCTTCCCAAGTTTATAATTAAATTACCTCTAATCGAGATCTGAGTATAATTTCTATTTCTATCAAAAACAGTATAGATTAAATTAAATAATAATGCAGAAATTCCTACACTCAATAGAACATATGAAACAGAAACATATTGACGACTTATTTTCCAGGAATAACTTAAAATTATTCCAGAAAATATCAATAATACCGCCCCAATTAGCATATAATTCCTTTTACTCTGACTTTTTATACTTTCATAGAAAATCGATGATAATAGAATCATTGCACCCCAAGCAAATATACTATAGATCCCTCCTTCAACAGAATCATAAATTAAATGTTCAAATCCATTCATTAAAATAAATTGATGAATTATTAAAGCAATTAATGCAAATGCTAACCGAAAATAATATTTCAATTCAATTACTAATAATAAAAACAAACCAGAACTACCAAGTATTTGAAGAGTACCCCATCTAAGTATAAGTCGGTTTGCTTCGATATCGATACTGAAAATTAAACCGATAATAATGAAAATAATAAAGCGTCGCAAGTGCCGTATAATCGCATCTTTTCTACCCAATAATACTAATCGCTTACTGTAAGAAAGATGGGTATTTATGGCTAACATAAAAACAAAGAAGGGCGCCACTAAATCTACATATGTTATCCCATACACTACAGCATGCTTACTCCATCCGGGTATATTTTCATATGGTCTAAGAGTATTCACAAAAACCATTAGGATTATAGATATTCCTTTAAAAATATCTATACTCAAATACCGTTTAGAATTCTTTACCTCACTCTTCGATTCTGACATTAATTTGCATTGTTTTAGTAAATATTTAATTTAGATAATAGAAAATGCGGTATAAAGTTTTATTAATCTCAAAACAAATATAGAATTTATTTAAATAAAATCATCTATAATAATAAGCTAATTATATAACAAATTAGAATCAGGGAATGAATGGTAAATCATGACAGTAACTAATAATAGAATTAGACATATTCTTAAGGCAATCGCTTTAGACACAGGTGGTACAATGACAGATAGTTTCATAATTGATGAAAATGGCTCTTTTACAATAGGCAAGGCATTAACAACTGGAAAAGAGGAATCAATAGGAATATTCAACTCAATAGCAGATTCCTTACATGAATGGGGTACAACTTTAGGAGAGTCAGGTAAAGAAGTAGAAGCTTTGGTATATTCTGGGACTGCAATGTTAAATAGATTATTAGAGCGTGAAGGAAATAGCAATATTGGAGTTATTGTAAATGCTGGATTCGAAGATCTTCACCGATTGGGAAGAGCTTTACAGTGCTGGATGTGGCTCGATTATGGAGGTAGATTACATGCTCGTGAACATGAACACCCAAAGCCTCTAGTTCCAAGAAAAAATTTTAAAGGTGTAAGAGGAAGAATAAATTTTTGGGGCGAAGAATTAATTCCTCTTTATGAAAGGGATGTTGAAAAAGTAGTTGAAGAATTAATTGAAATGGAAGTAAATAGCATTTGTGTTTGTTTACTCTGTTCTTATATGAATGCTAACCATGAAATGGAAGTGGAACGCATTGCAAAAAAAGTTATGGAAAGTAAGGGAAAAAATATACCAATAATTCTCTCATATGAACATAATCCTATAAGAGGCGAAACGCCTAGGCTTAATGCACTCCTAATTGAACAATATGCGGCAGAACCTTCTAGAGATCAATTAAAGGGTATTGCAAAAAGATTTGAAAGAGAGGGAATAGCAGCTCCTCTTAGAATCCTAACAAGCTATGGAGGGACTATGTCTCCTTATTCAAAATCACTAATTCCAACTATGGTATCAGGACCTATAGGTGGTATGATCGGAAGCAAATTTATAGCTGAGAGATATGGAATTAAGAACCTAGTATCTTCAGATGTCGGAGGAACGAGTTTTGATGTAGGTTTAACCATGGAAAAATATGTACCAACAAAATGGGAAAGTTCCCTTGGAGGATTTATTCTCAATATTCCAATGATCGCTTTAGATTCTATTGGAGCGGGTACTGGGATGTATGTTCGATATAATGATATTTCTGGAAGACTAGAGTTTGGTCCTGAAAGTGCAGGATATCTAATTGGAGTATGTAATGAGCAATCAGGAGTTGATCAAGTTACCATGACGGATTGTAGTTTAATTCTTGGGTATTTAAATCCAGAATACTTTCTTGGAGGTAGAGTCCCTTTAAATAAAAAACGTGCTTATAAATATATTGAAGAACAGTTAGCTACACCTATTAAAGCAGATCCTTATGATACGGCAAGGGGTGCTTTAGATTTAATTGAGATAAATATGAAGAACCATCTTAATGGAATGATTCAAGGACTTGGATTCCGGCCTGAAAACTATGTTCTTATAAGTTTTGGAGGGGGAGGTCCACTTCATGTAGCAGGATATTCGAAGGGATTAACTTTTCAAGATATCATGATCCCAGAATGGGCTCCAGCATTCTCCGCTTATGGATGCGCATGTGCAGATCATTCATACCGACATGAAATTTCAGTAGATTTGGTTATTGATCCCGAGTGGGCAATGAGTGGATTTGTTGCATCCATGCTTAGTTCTACGTGGAGCGACTTGAAGGATAAGATTAAAAGTGAATTTGAAAAAGAAGGGAGAGATCCTAATAAAATGGAGTTTAGACCATCGCTTAAATTACAATATTTTGGAATGTTAAAAGATTTAGAAGTAGAGTCACCTGTTGAGGTATTAGCTGCGGAATATTCGCCAGAATTAGAACGATTTGATTCCCCTGAATTAAAAGAAATCCTTCAAAGGTATGATGATCTTTTTGAAAGAATCTTCCGAAGAGGAACTAAAAGTCCAGAACTAGGGTATCATGTAACTAAAGCGGTAGGAACTGGCGTGATACCCGTACCTAAACCTAAATTACCCAAATATGAGTTAGGTGACAAGAAACCAAATGGTGAAGCCTCAAAAGGTGTAAGAGAGACTTATTGGGGTGGGAAATGGTATGAATCTTCGATTTGGGAAATGAAGTTGCTTAATTCAGGAAACATTATAGAAGGACCAGCTGTCATAGAAGCTCCTGCAACTACATTAGTCGTGCCCCCAAATTATCAAGTAAATCTCGATAAACATAGAATTTTTCATATGGAGGTTAAATAAAAAATGGAAAGAAAACCAATTGGATGGAATGGAAGGACTCTTAAAGAAATGCTTGAGGAGAGTGAGAAAAGATTAAAAGAAAAAAAAAGTTATTATGGCATCGAAAAACTTATTTTAAAAGAGCAAAATCCTTTTAGATATGAACGTGCATATGCCAGTTTAAGAGGTGCCCTTGTATCAGCAAGAGAAACGGCTCTACATGTAGCAGCATCACCAATTGTAACTGAAATTGGAGAACTTTGTTTTGGACTTTACACTCCAGAAGGGGACTCTATTGCAGTTTCAACCGGCATCTTAGTTCATGTTCATACCATGAGTGAAGGGATCAAGTTCATGATTAGGGAAGGATATGAAGATGATCCAACAATAAACCAAGGAGATATATTCCTAAATAATGATCCTCAATGTGGAAATGTCCATACGACTGATGTACAAACGTTAATACCCATTTTTTGGAAAGATGAGTTAATAGGTTGGGCTGGTGGAGTTACTCATCAAATTGATATAGGCGGGATTACTCCAGGTCATACATTAGTCTCATCAATTCAGAGATTTGATGATGGAGTCTATTATACTTGTCTAAAAATAGGATCTAATGATAAAATTTGGCGAGATCATATGATCACCGCTAAAAAATCAGTTAGAAGCCCCATGTATTGGGAATTAGACGAAAAATGCCGCCTTTCAGGAGATTTAATGATAAGAGATGCTGTATATGACTTCATAGAACAAGAAGGAATTGATTTTTATAAACAATTTGTCAGAGAAGCAATTGAGGAAGGAAGACAAATTGTCCAAAAACGAGTAAAGGAACGACTAATTCCAGGAAGGTACAGAGCAGCCTCTTTTATGGATTTACCGATGAAAAATCAAGCATGGGTTCCAATTGCAAGAGTTGATAAGATATCTAATCACCCTAATGAAATTATTGTAAAAGAAGATGGAACATTTTCATTATCGTTTGATGGAGCTAGCGCAGGAGGAGCAAATGCCTTTAATTGTGACAAAGGAGCGATGGAGGGAGGTCAGTGGGTTCTATTAACGCAGATTCTTATCTATGGTGACAAAGTTAATGATGGAGCATATTATGCTGTTGATAAAGACTATCCATTAGGTTCATGGGCAAATCCCAACGATCCATATCTTTCATATCAAGCACCATGGGGAAATTTAATACCTGCTTATACAACGATGATGAAATGTTTATCTTATGGTTTATTTGCTAGAGGATTTAGGGAAGAGGTAGTTCCAGGTTATGGATTCACTGGAGATTCCATACAAGGAGGGGGTGTTTATAATGCAGGACCTTTAGAAGGTGAAAGATGGATGTTATCAACATTCGAGATTTCAGGTCAAGGCTTAGGAGCGAGTGCAGTTAGGGATGGGCTTAATTGGGGTTACGCCATGTGGAATCCAGAATCAGACTTAGGAGATGTTGAAACCTGGGAGTTATTTCAAGGTGGCATTCCATATTTATCCCGGAAAGTAAAACCTAATACACCTGGTTATGGTAAATACCGAGGTGGTGCTAATTATGAATCTGTAGCGTTTATAGCTAATTCAGAAAAAGTAGAATTCTTTGCAGGTAGGGAAGGCTTAGTTTTTCATGGTTCTGGAGGAATGCATGGAGGATATCCTAATTCAACGAGTTATAGATTGCTAGCTACTAATACAAATTTGCAGGAGATCTTCCAAAATAAGCAAGATTATCCCATAAGCGATCCAGATCCGAGTAATGGAGATTTTGAAAAGTTATTAAAAGGAAATATTGAGAGAAAACCGATAGGAACTATATATCCAATTTCTCTTAATAATTATGATATAATCCACTTCTCAGAAAGTGGTGGTCCGGGATATGGTGACCCTATTGAGCGCAAACTTGAAAATGTAAAACAAGATTTAGACAATGGATTTTATACTCTAGATGTAGTCAGTAAAGTGTTTGGTGTTGTTGCGATGTTTAATAATGAAACCAACGAATGGATAATTGATGAACAAGCAACTAAAAATCGTAGGAATGAAATCATTGAGGAAAGAAAACAAAAATCTCTATCATTTGAAGAATTCTGGGAAGGGGAAAGAAAAAAAATAACTGAAGGCAAGTTATATGAGGCAGTTAAGGTCATGTATGCAGAAAGTTTAAAATTATCAAAAAAGTGGGGTAAAGAATTTAGAGAATTTTGGAAATTTCCAGAGAGTTTTCAAATTGAGGTGAGTTAAATTATGAAGGAAGATAAAAAGACTTTAGAAAGGATGCTGGAAGGTAATTTACCATGGAATCAATTAAAACCAATTATTGGTGATCAAAAAGATTCCAATAGGTTCGATAAAATATTAGAGATACTTCAAGCGAAAGTAAAGTGGAATGAGAAAATTTTATTACCTCTTCATGAGCACCTTTATGTTGTTGCAAAAGATGGTAAAAGAATAGTGAAATGTGATTGTGGATATGAGTTCGGAGATTATCAAATCAATTGGAAAACCAAATGTAGAATCAGAGTGAGAGATACAATTGAAACTATTGAGCAGCTTTATCCAAAATATATGGGGAGTGATCCAGAGTGGGAAGAATTAAGAGAATATTATTGTCCAGGCTGTTTTATTCTTTTAGATGTTGAAGCAGTACCTCCAGGATATCCAACGATTTTTAATTTCTTGCCAGATATTGATACATTCTATGAGAAATGGTTAAGTAGAAAAGCGCCAGATAAATAAAACTTTACAATCTTTTTATTTAATATGTTTTTCCTAAAAATTAATAATTTAATTAAAGATATCAACTAATTCTCATACTAAATATATGAACTAAAAAGACTTTCTTTTTTTGGAAACAAGGTTTCAATCAATAATTTTGATGATGGAGATACTATAGCATCTCTTATAATATAGTTTAACTCATCTATCGTACGGTCACCTAACAATAATTTAAACAAAAAAGCACCTGGGATTCTAAGATCAGTAATTTGAGGATTGGGATATTCTGGTTTAATTTCCACATTAGTAAGTATTCCACTTTTAAAATTTAATATAAAAGTACTTTGATAATCACTAATTCTTAAGATTTTAGTTAAACCAGAAAATTTGGAATTTTTCAATCTATTTTCAATAATGGGTTTTATTTGATAAAAAAAGCGTTGCAAGTGAGGGATTTTTATTTGCCATCCGTAAGTTGAGGCAGGTTCTCCTCCTAAAGATAAAATATATCTATAAAAGGGTGAGACTTCGCTTGTACTAAGTGTGATTATATCATTTTCATGATAACTTCCCATAGTTTTGATGAATTGAAGTAATGTTATCATTTCTCTATTATTTAAATTAGGGTTAATAATTTCATAATTTTGATTATCATAACTCAAACCTAGTGAAAAATAATTAGTTTTTACACCATTAGTTTCAAAAATGTAAGTGGAACGAATTTCTGAGTTAAATTGGCTATTTAAGTATTTAAATTTAAAACATTCGGGATCGAATATGTTATAAATATAGAAATTCTCATGAAATTGATTATATTTAGATTCAATAAAAGTAATATCGTTTGTAGTAGCTTTTCTAAGAGTTATGGTGTCATACTTCTTGTTTGGGATTTTAGATACTGGAATTGATATTCGCTCATCAAGCAATGAGACATATTCATATCCAAGTGAACGATAATAGAAGGGGATACCTCTAATTACTGAAAGATTATATCCATTTTGATGCATTATTTTTTCATATAATTCATTTAAAATTTTAATAAAGCCTCTTCCCCGATATTCTTCAAGAGTTCCAACAAATTCCATTTCACATATTGGGAGTTTATTGCCATCAATTTGCCATTCTAAAGGAGCTAAGCATATAGAAGAAGCTAGCTTATTTTCTTTTTGATCTTTAATAAATAAAAATAGAATTTTATTTCTAAGTGGATGTTCTAGGATCACCCGGCGAATAAAAGTCTCTATTACCTCTTCTTGATGAACTCTTAAATTTAGATTGATAATAGCATTTAAATCCTCTTCTGTCTCCTCAGCTATATGTATACTGAACTGCTCATCAATCTTTGCGTTGTAACCCTTTTCAAATTTCATACATTTGTAAATATTTAACTTTATTTCAACTTTATTAAATTATAAGTTTCATTTATCTTAGTAGAATTTGTCAATTTTTTGTATTAATAAAAATGTCTAATTTTCATTTATCTAATGAAGAAGAACACAAAGAAGATCCATTAAGACCGAAATACCACTTTTTACCACCATCAAATTGGATGAATGACCCAAATGGGCCCATTTTTTACAAGGAAGAATATCATTTATTTTATCAATACAACCCTACTGGAAATCAATGGGGTAACATTCATTGGGGTCATGCTAAGAGTAAAGATTTGGTATATTGGGAATATCTCCCTATAGCGCTTAGTCCATCTAAAGAAAAAGGTGAAACTCATTGTTTTTCAGGTTGTTGTGTGTTAGATAATGGTAGACCAATTATTATATATACGAGTGTTGGTCCAAATAAAAGCCCTTCTACAGGAGCGGAACAGTGGCTTGCTTTTAGTAACGTTGAAATGATAACCTGGAAAAAATACGAGAAAAATCCCATTATGACAAACTCATTACATGAAAAATTAGAGATTCATGATTGGCGTGATCCCTTTGTTTGGAAAGAAGAAGATATTTGGTATCTTATCTTAGGTGGACATATCAAAGAACCGGTACAACCTATAGTTTTGCTATATAAATCTTATAATTTATATGATTGGAAATATGTAGGACCACTCCTTATTGAAGATAAATCTAAAGGAAAGAACTGGGAATGCCCAAACTTCTTCAAGTTAGATGAAAATTATATCCTTATAGTGTCCCCTCATAACAGAGTAATTTATTCTATTGGATCTTATGATAATTACCAGTTTAAACCTAACATATGGAATATTTTAGATTATGGAAAGTTATTCTATGCTACTAATGTTATGAAAGATAAGAATAATAGAATCATTCTATGGGCTTGGATTAAAGCGAAAGGTTCAAAAAATTGGAACGGGTGTTTAACTTTACCAAGAATTATAAGTTTGTCTCATAATAATAATAAACTAACTTTTAAATTTCCATCAGAATTGCAGAAACTGAGGAAAAGTAAATATTGTATTGAGAATATAAAATTAGATAACCAAATTATTTATAATCCATTTGACACTAAAGATTTTTGTTTTGAAATTCAGGTAGAATTACAATTAATTAACCTTGAAATTTTTTATATTAAATTAACAAAGAATAAATCCTTAAGGAAGGAAGAATCGATTGGATTTGATCTTAAAACTAATAATTTTTGGGTGGGAAAAGATAAAGTTCACTATATTCTTCCTTCTGATGATAAACTCCTGAAACTTCATATTTATATTGATGTATCAATTATAGAGGTAATAATTAATGATCATGCTTGTATTACTACCCAAATTATCCCAAAAGATAATTTTGCAAATAATTTAGAGATAGGTACTGTTAACGGGAGTATAATGATCAGAAAATTATTAATCTGGAATTTAAAATCAATTTGGTAAAAATTAAGATTTTTTGAATGAAGAAAAATTGCAAAATATTACTTAAAGATTAACAAATTAATTAAAAAAAGTAAGGAATATGTAAGAAAAAGTTATAATAATCTTAAACCGATTTTTGAACCTCAAGCTCTTCAAAATTTAACTCTCGCAATTTAATTCTTACTTTACGGGGAGTATATGTATGGTTTAATAATTCAATCACATTTTTATGAATCGCTTGAATATTATCTAAACCACACTTATAATAAATGTTATTTTCTAGAAAATTGATTCTAAGTATCTCCTTCAATCCATCTAGAGATTCTTTAATATTACAATAATAATTATCAAATACATCGTTAATATTTTTTTCATGTGTAGTTTTAGTCATTATTGTTTAACCATAAATTTTTTATTTCTCTATGTAAGAAAAATTCATTTTTATATTTAAATTTAGTCATTTTCCGTTTCTTCCACGACATTTTCATGAACAATCCCAAACACTTAAGTAACGAAAACGGAATTAATATAATATTATTTCAATAATATATTTCAATTAAATTCATACAATTAATGAAATCAAATAAATTAAAATAAATGAAAAAGGCATTATTGTTCGGAATCCATCATCAAATACTATTTATTATGATCAAAATCCTGCCTTGTTAACTAATAATGTACAAAATCAGTCAAAATAATTTAACAAATAAAATGCAAACATCCTAATTTTAATTATTCAATGTTTTAAAAGGATTAGGTAACCATTTAGGAACTCTTTCTTTATATCTACGATATTCATCTCCGAAATCATCTTCTAAGATTTTTTCTTCGTAATTTACCATTTTATTATAAATTACAAATATAAAAACTATAATTCCAATACTAATGAGTGAAATTGATAGAAAAATTAAGGCAATATATAACAACAAAATTCCCAAATACATAGGATTTCTAACAAAGCGAAAAATTCCGGTTATAATTAGATGATCTGGCGGTTCATGGGAGTGGAATAAAGTTTTATGAGATATAAAGATAAAACTAAGCGCGATAATTAGGATAATTATAAATATCAGAATCCGAATTATTAATAGGATAAAATTGTTAAAGAAAATGGATACCTGAAATATACTCGAATCGAGGAACCAAATTATGATAAAAACTATAGGGGAACCTATTAAATATAGATGAGTATGAGGCATTTCTCGTTCTTTTCCGACTTTATGATTGGATTTCATAATAAAACCACATTAAAGATATAGACGGTTATAATAAAATGTGAATTAATCTAATTATATAATTTTTAGGACTAAACATACTATTCATAAAATTATCCGGTGGGTAATTTAAATCCTAAAAAAATAGATAAAAATTTAAATACAACTTCCATACTTAATTATCCATATCTTATAAAAAGATATTTTTTGAAATCTTAACAATTAAGAAAATAGAGGAATCGAAATGTCAAATACTAATGGAATTATTTCGTTAATTGTTGCTTTAGTAGGATTGTTTATTAGTTGGTTTTTAGTATTTTTCTTTTTCATTGGATTTATCTTTCCAGTAGTAGCAATAATTTTTGGAGCTATCGGTATTAGCAGAGATGATTCAAAGGGTATGGCAATAGCGGGTTTGGTAATTGGTATTATTGATTTACTGTGTCTAATTTTAGTAATCTTTCTCTTAGCAGCATTTATAGCGGCCCTTTTTGGAGGTTTCGGAGGATTTCTTCCAATGTAATAAAGGCAGGTGATTATGCTTATATAACATTTAGAGTCCATCGATCAGTCAGGTTTTCTGATGTGATTATATTTTAATGAAATATTCTAGATTTCTACTAATAAGCTAATGATTTAAATATACTATTAATATAATTAACCGTTGAGTAAACTTAGTTCAAGAAAAAGATAGATAAAAATTTAAATACAACTTACGTTCTTAATTATCCATACATTTTAAAAGATGTATTTATAAAAAATTTATTAACGTAAAAAAGTGAAATTAGATGGGAAATACTTTTGGAATAATAGGATTAATTTTAGCAATAGTCGCGTTATGTGTATCTTGGATAATACCAATTCCTTTTAGCGTTTGGATTTTTCCTATACTTGCTATAGTAATTAGTGCAATTGGAATTGCAAAAGATGATAAAAATGGTATGGCGATTGCGGGATTAGTAATTGGTATAATAGCCTTAGTTTGCTGGGGTTTCTTGGGATTCATTATCTTAGCTTTTTTCCTCGGGTTTCTTGGACTAAGTGGATTATTTTAGGTAAAAAGCACATTTCTAATAAAAATAAGTCATTCAATTTTTTTTTTTTTATTATTTTAAATGATTCATTAAACTAAACTCTTATAATTAATAAATTATTTTTAGGTTATTGTATCAAATAATATCATATATTCGTCAAAATGTATTTAGATATCTAATAAGTCAACTGAAGGCAAGCAGATAAAATTGGATTAATATTGGATAAAATGCAACAGAAGAGAAAAAATATAAAAAAGGCAATTTTTCATTTTTTAAGTTTCTGGCCCTTAGTATTAAGTCATCATCCAGAATGTGAAAGATTTAAGGGTCATACGCTTAATTTTGGTAAATTTCATTTATGTATTGGGTGTTTTGTGGGATATCCTACCGCAATTATTGGTATTTTTCTTATATCTTCTTTTAATATTTCAAGTCTAATACCTTATCAATCATTTCTAATAATAGGACTTGGGCTATTATCAACATTCTTCTTAAGTATTATTAACTTAACTAAAATTAAGGTTGTCAAAATAATACAAAAGTTTTTAATGGGTATAGGGGCATCCTTCCTTTTTTGGTGGATATGGTATGGGGAAACTTCTATAAATGTTAGATTTTATACCTTTTCTTACACCTTCAGCATTATTTTGGGCATTCTGAATTTTTATCATGTTTATGGTTTTTTTACTACATGTTATAAGTGTAATACTCCTTTTGCTTGGGGTTCTTGCTCAGGCTTTAACTTTCTTAGAGCTTATGAGGATAAGCATAACTTAAGAAATCTATTTGTGGGAATGGATAGTTATACCCAAAAAGTATTAAGAAAAAGAGAAGAGAAAAAACTTAAAAAATCTTAACTTACTTTAAAAGAAGTTCCCAATTAATATGTTCTTTTACAAGTTTATGAACAATTTTGACTTCTTCTTCTTGAATACCTGGTTTTAAGCGTTCCATGTTTCTTATGGTTGTATAAGTATCAGAAGGGCTAAGAATTATTGGGACACCTCGTTCGTTCGCTTCATATATCACTTTGACATCCGGTTGTATAAAACCAGTCAAAACTAAAGCCAATACATTTTCATTTAAGGAAGCAAGAATTACATCAGTTCGATCTCCTCCTGTAATAACTACCGCTTTTTTAACTGACCTCAAATATTTCAAAGCAGCTTGAACATGCATTGCGGCTATAATATAGGTTTCTACAACAGCATTCAATCCCTCTATCGCAGCTTCATTTATTAATTCTCCACCAATTGCCTCCATAATTTCGGATACACGGGGGGATAACAATTCTATACTTTTTTCAATAAGTCCAATAATAGAAATATTATAACGCTTGATATGATTTTCATTTAATTCCTCAATTCGTGCTTTATAATCATGATCTATTTTGTTAAAAATAACTCCTTTTATTTTCATATCTCTATACTCGAAATATTTCTTGGTGAAGAAAAGATCATCAATACATTTATCAGAAGACTTGGTTTGGATAAATACTACCTCGTTAATTCCCAGACTTTGGGCAATTGTAACATCGTCTAATCCAACTCGAATGTATTTCTTAATGCTTGGAGCACCCTCAATAATGATGTAATCATAGTTTTTGCTAAGCTGATCAAATGCATCTTTAACAATCTTTAAATTCTGTTCCTTTTTAGAAGAATCAATTAAATCTACATAATAGCAGTCGGGTATAGACACTGGACTTATAATATCATAAGGAAGATCAGTTTTAAATACAGTACTCTGTATAAAACCAACATCTCGGTCTGCCTTATTTGAAAATGCTCCTTTAGGAACACCTATTGGTTTGAAATACGCAACTTTCTTACCTTCTTCCTGTAATTTCAACATAATGCCTATAGAAAGAAGACTTTTTCCAACATGTTCATTTAAAGAACATAAATATATTCCTTTTGCCATTTTTTATCTCTTTTTTTTAATCCAATTTCTGTAATATTTTATTCTTCTTTTATTTTTTCGGTTAATTTATTATCGTGAAATAGTTATTTTAATATCAACAGCGGAATAACCATTAATAAAACTTAATAAAGGATTTATATCCAATTCTATAATTCCAGGAAATTCATTTACCAACTGCGAAAGTCTTAATAAAACTTCAATTACTGAGTTAATGTCTGAAGGGCTTTCGCCCCTTACTCCCTGTAATAAATTAAAGATTTTGGTTTTTTGAAGAAGTTCTACTGCATCCTTTCTCGTGAATTTATATGATAAATCAAAAGCTACATCTTTAAGAAAATTTGCATAGATTCCACCTGATCCAATCATAAGAAGAGGTCCAAATTGTGGATCACGCGACATTCCAATAATTAATTCATTCACTTTTTTTTCTTTGCTAAAATCTATCATTTCCTGGACTTCAACTCCATAAATCTTGGCAGTATGAGGCCCAAATTTCTTTACATTATCTACAATTTGAATAAATGCCTCAAATGCTTGCTCAGGAGTTTCTATATTTAATAATATACCACCCACATCAGTCTTATGTATAATTTGGGGGCTAACAATTTTCATAACTACTTTTCCAGTAGATTTTCCAATTTCTTTCTGTAATTCCATAGCTTCTCTCGGAGTTTGTGCTAATCTAGATTGTGGTGAATTTATTCCATAACATGCAAAAATCTCATTTGTTTCATGACTTAATAAAACAGTTCTTCCATCATTTCTAGCTTCTTCAATAATCTCCTTAACTCTTTTATTGTTAACACTAAATTTAGAAGGCTCGATTTGGCTTAATGGTTTACTATTTAGAAATTGTCTGTATATTACCATTGCTTTTAACGATTGAGCAGCCCTCTCTGGAAATGGAAAACAAGGAATACGATGATCTTCGAGATATTTAACTGCACTCTTAATTGAGATTCCTCCGATGAAAGAACATATTAATGGTTTATCTTTTAATGACTTAGATGATATTTCATAAATTAATTCAGCAACATCAAGCGGACGTGTTTGTGCTTGAGGACTCATTAAAATTAGCGCACCATAAGTAGTTATGTCGTCTTGGTTAATCTTTAGAGTTGAATTTTCATTATTTAACCCAAAAACTGTCTTAATTGTGAATTTATATCTTTCAGGAGGTGCATCTCCTATTATATCTATTGGGTTAAAGATAGCTGCCTCAGGTGGAAGTTTTTCCCTTAAAGCATGCAATATTGGCTCTGAAAATTGAGCAAAATTCAGATTTTCTCGCTCAAAAGCATCCGTAGCGACAATCCCAGGACCACCTGCATTGGTTATAATTGCAAAAGAATTTTTATCTGGGATCGGTTGATAAAGAAAGATCTCCCCATAATCAAAAAGATCCTCCATAGTTTTAGCTCTAATGATTCCACATTTCCCAAAAGCTAACTCATAAGCAATATCGGCCCCTGCCAAAGCACCAGTATGACTAGATGCAGCTCTAGCACCCGCTGCACTAACTCCTGATTTTAAAATTACTATAGGCTTTTTTCTTGCGGCGCTTGGAACAACTTCCAAAAATTTCTGACCATTTTCAATACTTTCCAGATAACATAATATAACGTTAGTATTTTCATCCTCAGCAAGATAATTAATAAAGTCTACTTCATCCATGTCTGCTTTATTACCTAAACTTATATTACAAGAAAAGCCAAAAGCCTGTTCCATTGAATAATCCATCATTGCCGTTAAAAATGCTCCAGATTGAGAAATCATAGCAATATGGCCTTTTTTAGGAGTATTAGCTGCGAATGACCCATTATAATTAATACCAATGAATCCCAAACAATTTGGTCCTATGATTCGCATCTTATATTTTTTTGCAATTTTTTTTAATTCTTCTTCCCGTTTAACCCCCTCACCACCAATTTCTTTAAAACCCGCGGTAATTATGACCAATCCTTTAACATGCTTTTCTCCACATTCTTTAACAACTTCCAACACATAATTACTGGGGATAACTACTATTGCAACTTCAATATCATAAGGAACTTGTAATATATTTTTATAAACCTTATGACCAAGTATTTCGGTAGCATTTGGGTTAATAGGATAAAGATTTCCGGAATAATTTGATTCAATGATGTTTTTTAAAACATTATAACCGACTTTTCCCTCTGTTGGGCTCGCACCGATAATAGCAATACTTTTCGGATTAAAAAAGAAGGAAATGTCTGTGTTTTTACTCATGTTATGACAAAATTTGATTGATATTATGTTATTTATTAAAAGATATCATAACAAATAACTTTAAAGTTTTTAATTTTTAAGTAGCTTTAATATGATATATATCAAATTTATTTATTGAATATTAAATTTAAAAAACAAGTGAATATAAAATTATGACTAAGATAAGTATTCTTACGAATAAAGGAAATATTAACCTAAACTTATTCGATGATGAGGCTCCTTTAACGGTGGCAAGTTTTCTCTTTTTAATCAAGAAAGGATTCTATAATGGGCTCTCTTTTCATAGGGTTATCAGTGATTTTATGATTCAAGGAGGAGATCCTTTAGGCAATGGAACTGGTGGTCCAAAATCAGTAGGCATAACTTCCTTTTCTCATCAAGGAAGAGAAATCGGTTACCCTTTCTCTGATGAATTCAAATCAGGAAAAAAATTTGGAAAGCCGGGAATTTTAGCCATGGCAAATGCTGGGCCCAATACGAATGGATCGCAATTCTTCATTACCCACGTTCCTACTCCTTGGTTAAATAATAAACATACCATTTTTGGGGAAGTAATTGGCCCTAAAGATCAAGAAGTGGTGAATTCCATCCATCAAGGAGATAAAATTCACAAAATTGAGATAAAATAAATCAAAAATGGAATTTAATAAATTAAACAAACTTTTTTTATATTTTTTTGATTAACTGAGCTAAATTTGAGATATTTATTTAGTAATCGTCATCATCAAAATCATCAAAGTCATCATCACCAGAATCATCATCATCGTCCCATTCACCATCGTTTAGATCATCATCTTCATCCCATTCATCATCATAATCTTCCCAATCTTCATCATCATCAAAATCATCTTCATCATCATCGTCTTCTCTTCCACCATATCCGGGAGCATTTAGATCCTCATTATTCATAGTCTTTAAACCTATTTTTTATTTAAATCATTAATTATATTATATTTGATTTTAATTAGGTATTTTTCTAATACAAATAGATAAAAATATCTTTTTTAAATATTACGATCTTTAAAGCTAGGTATCTAGATATAGAAATTAAATATCCCATAGATATCTTTAACAATTAGTAAATTGAATAAAAAGTCTTATTTAGATATTATTAAAATAGATTAACCCAATATTTCCTAATTGACTTATGTGAAGATTTATTAACAAATTTCTTTTTTAATAATTCATAATAAATTGAAAATGTAATAATATAATGAATAAAGATTTAAAGGACTTAATTGACTCAATAGACACATCAAATAAGACTCATTCAGATTTAGAAACGATGATTAAGTACTTGAAAGAAGAAGTTCAGAGGCTAAACTTTACTATAAATGAACAGAAACAAATTATTCAGGATCAAAATCTAAAACTTAGTAAAATAGATAATACAAATATACCAGAAGATATGGTGTTATTAAAAGAATTAGTACATACTCAACGTCAAGAAATTGTAAAGAAAGATAAGGATATTGAGATTCTCCAGCGAACCATTGAAGAAGTTTCCTTGGAATTAAATAAAATGGAAGATTATGAGGGGGAAAATGAGGAATTAATTTATGCTCAAAAAATAATTGTCCAACTGACTGACGAAAACCAAATTCTCAAAGATAAAAATGAATTGTTAAACAATGAAATGAAAGAGCTACATAGTCAAATTAATCTAAAAAAGCAAGAAATTTTTGATGAGAATCAAGAATTGATTGATGCTAATAAATTAACATTTCAATTAAAGGAAGAAACAGAGGTTAATAAAGTTAGAATAGAATCATTAATGAAGGAAAATGAAGCGTTAAAAGCTGACTTAAATGAAACTACAAGCATTCAGAAGGATCTCAGCAAAGAATTAGAAGAATCAGAAAAATTAATCGACCAATTAACTTTTGATAACGATCAAATGCAAGAGAAAATTAATTTTCTTCAGCAAAAATTAGAAATTACTGGAAAAGAGCAAAAGTATGAGGATAATGTCTCTACAAAAACTCAGCAAGAAGAAACTTATCAAAAACAATTGCAAAAATATGAAGAGGAGATTTTAGAATTAAAAAATATCATCAATTCTAATATCTCAATTATGGAAAACCTTCAACAGAAAAATTTTGGGATTCAATCAAAATTGGATCAAGAAACTGTAATCAGGGAACAAAAAAGTAATGAGTTTACAAAGTTAATAGCTGAAAAAGAACGCGAATTAGAGCATATTAATCTCAAATTACATAAAATACAAAATTCTAATAAAAAATTGAGTGATTTAATAGTAGAATTAAAATTGAAAGAAATAACAACCCCAGAAGAACCAAAACTTAAAGTTACTAGCAAAAATGGTTATAGTAATAAAATTCCTAATAGTATTTTCTTTAAAATGTATAATAAATTAGATGAAGAGGCAAAAAATTATATTATTGACCAGCTTATTAATGATCTACAAAGATCTGAAAGGGATTTAAAAATTAATGCAATCAAAATTCTAAGTTTTATTAAAAGTAAGAAAGTTTTCGATGCTTTAATAAACTTAAAAAACGATAACGATTGGATTGTAAAATTATATCTAATAAAAGTTTTAAACCAATTTAAAGATTTGAGCATAGAAAATACATTAAAGTTTCTTCAAAAGGATATTGATAATGATGTTCGAGAAGCAGCCACTGAATTGCTCTTGAAGTTAAATCTTAAATAAAAATCTACACTTTTTAGACTTTTACCCTAGATTATCAAATTTTTCTTTCAATTTCAAATACTTTTAACGAGTTTTATATTTAAATATACTAACCAGTTAATACTTTTTATGAAAAAAAATTAATAAATGACTAAATTACCGAATAATTAATAACTCGGTTTCGGTATTTTTATAGTTTTAAGTTAAAAATTATAACTTAATTGGTAGTTAAGATTATTATGGTTAGAGAGTTAACTCCAAATCGATGGAATTGGTCACAAGAACATCAACAATGGGTTTATATCGAGATTGATAAAGAGGGGAGAAAAATTGATTATTTTCAGACTGAACCCCCTAAAGAGTTTAATGAATTAACTTATCAAATTAAAATTTTAAATGACAAACTTCTAGTATGTAATAATTCTGAAGAGAATGATAGAATCTTCAATAAAATGATTAAAATTTCCAAAAGAATGCAATCTATGAGAAAAAAATAGCTCATTCCTCATGCTTCACTATTAGAAAATTCTTTAACTTTCTCTTTTGATAATTTGTGTGCAAGATACAAAGCATTAGGTTGTCTTTTATTCGTTGTCAACCTTAGGGCGATGTCTATCGCTAAATCAATTGCAATTTTATAACCAACACTAATAAAAACCGGTTTCCTATCATCTGCTAAACAGATACTATAGCCGATAATTTCATTTTCTATTGAATCTTCATATGGACCCCTGTTCCAAATAGGTGTTCTAATTCCCTTTTTCCGTTCTAATGTTTTATAATCATAATAGCCAATATAGGGGGTTTTTGCAACACCCATAGAAGGAATATTCAAAGCTAAACCTAAATGAACAGCCTCTCCAAAACATCTTGGGTGAATAATGCCATGACCATCACAAATTAGCAAATCTGGTTTTAATTTACTATTTTTTAAAGCAAAACTTATCACTCTGGATTCTCGAAATCCTAAATATCCTGTTTTATAAGGAAAATTGATTTCGATCTTGGCATAAGATGATTCAATATACTTATGTTGTTGCTGATCCCAAAATACAGCACAACCAATTCCCCATTCTTTTCCATTTTTAATATAGTAGGAGACATCTGCAGCGGTTATAATATTAATATCTCCCTTACGTATTTGGTATTTAGGATCTGAATTAATTTTAGATGTTATTTCACTATATTTTGTTTGTAATTCTTTAGCCTTCTCAAAAGTTATATAATCTTGTAATAACTCTTTTGAAATTATTCTTTTCATTTCAAATTAAAAGTAATATTGCAAAATTATTTTTCAAATAATATATCATAAATTATTAGTAAGATTTCTTATTAAAATTAAATAATCCAAAACATAATTTTACTAATTCTAATCTAAACATTTAATTCTTGTTCATTAATATTAAACTAAAGATAAAATGTTTCTGTTAAAACCATGAAAATAGCAGTCTCTGGTAAGGGTGGTGTGGGAAAAACTTTAGTTGCTGGAACGTTAGCACGATTATTTGCGAAAGATGGGTTCAAAGTCCTTGCAATTGATAATGATTCTGCGATGAATTTAAGTTATACATTAGGGATCGATGAAGATGTGAAATCCAAAATTGTACCCATTTCTGAAATGAAAAGTATGATTGAAGAACGTACAATTGTTCCAGGAGCAGGTTCTGGAGTATATAATATAAATCCCGAAGTAGCAGATATTCCTGATAAATATAAAGTTGCCGGACCTAATGGATTACAATTACTTGTGTTAGGAGGTATTGAAGAACCTGCAACTGGCTGTTTATGTCCTGAAAATGCGTTGATTAGAACCTTGCTTTATAATTTATTTGTTAAAAGAGATGAAGTAGTCATTGTTGACTTTGAAGCAGGATTAGAGCATTTAGGGCGAGGGACTGCAAAAGGAATTGATGTAATGTTAGTGATTACTGAGCCATCTCAAAAATCTTTAGATTTATGTTCAAAAATAATTAAATTATCTAAAAAGCTAGGAATTATTAATATCTATTTAGTTGCGAATAAAATAATTGACGATTCTCAACTTTCAATAATATATGAGAAAATTAAATCGTGGAATGTCCCTCTCTACCATTCTATTCCTTACGATAAAGAAGTAGGAAATGCGGATCTAAGTGGAAGTTCCCCTATTGATCACAATTCGAATTCAGAAGCAATGGTATCAATCATGTCGCTTTATGGGAAATTAAAAAAGTTGAAAAGCGAAGTATTTGATTTATAAACTTAATTCTAATCTATTCGATGTCTTTTTTATATCATTTATAAGCTCTATATAGTCTATATAGTTGAGTCATTAATAACTAGATTTATAGAATTAGATTGGGAAAAACCCAAATAATATTAAATTAGAGAGAAAGAGGGATGAAAATAATATGGTTCAGAAAAAAGAAAATTTATTAGTTTTAGGAATGTATTCTCTCATTATTGCTTTTATATTAGAAATGTTTGGTGAATCCTATGTTTTTCTTGATATAATTATATTATTCTTTCTGGGAATCGCAATAATTTCGAATGCGAGATATGTAGTTTTAGCAACTGTAGATAAGAAGAAATAGGTTTTAAAACAATTATAATTATTAAAATAGTTTATAACATATCTGATAAATCAAGATTTTGTTCTTCTGCTAGCTCTTTCCATTGATCTATTGCTTCTAGAGCCTCCTTTTCGTTCATTTGCTCAATTGCATATCCCGCATGAACTATAACATAATTACCAACTTCAGGATTCAATAATAAAGCAACAATTACCTCTTGCTTTAATCCATCAAAATCGACTAAAGCAGTTTTTCTATCATTTTTAATTTCTAATATTTTCCCTGGTATTGCTAGACACATGCTTTTAGAGAGGTATCTTTATATGTATGAGTTTTATAATTTTCTAAAATAAAAAAAAGTATTTATTATATTTCTAAACTAAAATAATAATTCTTCTAAATTAGTTACTTAATTAATTTAACGTACTTATAAAATTCTTTGTACCATCAAAATTTAGTTTTTCTAATAAGAACTCTTAAAAGTAAGATAAGCATAGTTAATCATGAAATTATTAATCAAAATGTTATATACTTGAGGGTAAAGAATGACTAATTATATTGAAAATTTAGTGAGAGGGCTTCCTGGAGAGGCTCTTGTTATTGTTGCTTTTGCTGAGGCATTCATCAAACAAAATCTGGCAAGTATATCTAATGAACTTTTACCTGTCTATGGTATTATAGTATTGATTTCGGTGTTTATTATGACATTTATTTTGAAATATTTTGCGACAGGTATTGTTAAATTTGATGGATTTAAGGTAAATAATTCAACATTAACAGGCTTAATTTTTACATTAATCGTCTCATTTCAAGCAGTATGTTATAGTTTAGTCGTAGTTGGTAGTTATATCATCTCAGATCCGAACATTCTTTTGTTAGTGATTTTTATAAGCATTATCATAGGGCTTATACTTAGTACTGCTGCGACAATATTTCCTAAATCCTAATTTTTTTTATTTTAATAATTCTAATTTTGAGAAAGTAAATTCTATCCTAAAATTAATATATATTATTTCGCCATTATCTATTCAAAGAAGTTAAAAGGAAATGATCTTACTTTGGAGTATTTAGAGAAACATTCTACTGAAATGCATAAAATATTATTTACTGGTCTTGATACTGCAGGCAAATCGAGTATTATATACGCACTTAAAAGAGAATTTTCTCAAATAATAAATATTGAACCAACTAAAGGCATATCCAGAAGGATTTATAGGTTACTTGACAATGAAATAAGTGAATGGGATTTAGGAGGTCAAGAAAAATATCGTATCTCTTATCTGAAAAACCCAAATGTATATTTTGACGGAACAGAAGTTGCAATTTATGTCATTGATGTCTTAAATAATGCCAGAATATCTGAATCCTTGAGTTACTTAAAAGATGTGCTTTATCAATTTAATACATTAAAAATAAAGCCACCAATTAATGTTCTTTTTCATAAATGCGATCCTAATATAATTAGGAGTAAAGCTAATGAGATCGATAATACAATTGAAGATCTAACTAAACAAATTAAGGAGATCGCTAAAAATAGTGAACTGCACTTTTTCAGAACATCAATTTTTGATTTATATTCAATAATGAGTACTATATCTGAAATTTTATTGCAACTTTACCCTAAAGCTCAGCTCGTTCAAAAAGCAATTAAAGAATTCGCTAAAAAATTAAATTGTCAAGGATTATTGATTATTGATAATAATTCAATTATTATAGGCTCCTTTTTTGAAAATGATTCGGCTAAATTTCTTCTTCAAGAAAGCATCCAATATTTTTTGACACTGAATGATTGCTTTCTTAAATTAGGAAAGAGTGATGAAGATGATCAGATTCTAGCTCAAAAATTAGGCTATCACTTCCTATTTAAATCTATATTGTTGAAAGAAGGCGATTCTCCTTATCATTTCTCAATAATAAAAGAGCATAATCCCTATGAGTTATATTTTATTAAGAATGAAATTCAAACCTTTGTTGAACGATTAATTGATATAATTAAAAGATAATAGCATTACTGGGAATTATTTTTTTTTATCTTGAAAAGATCATACTTTTTTCAAAATATCAATACTTTTTTGGAGAAATTCTTTTACAGGGTAAAAAATATTTTACTTTATGTTTTTTGATCTAATTAGGAGTATTTTTTTTCTTAATTATTACGAAAGAAGTGTTTTTATATTCTTTTAAATTTTAATTAAGAAAAGAGCTCAAAAACTTAGAGAATATAAGAATTGGTATCAATGGCTGTCGAACCTAGATTAGCTGCTACTGTGGTTTTATTACGTAAACGTGTCCCTGATTCCGAATCTAATGATGATTGCGAATTTGAAGTTTTTATGGTTAAAAGACATAGCAATGCAAGATTCATGAGTGAACATCATGTATTTCCTGGTGGTGCCATTGATAAACAAGATATAATCAATGATTCAAAAGAAAGGTTAATTGGTCTTGATAATTCTATCATTGATAATCTAAAAGAAGTTCACGAAGATCCTTCTATTCTTTGGATAATCGCAATTCGCGAGCTCTTTGAAGAAACCGGGATTTTAATAGCACGTAGTGAAGAAGGAAATTCATTAGAAAAAAAAGCCAAAAAATTAATGAAATATCAAAAAAAACTTCAGAAAAAACGAAAAACTATGACTGAGATTTTAACGAAGGAAAATCTATATTATTATGCGAACAATTTAAAGTATTTTGGAAGATTTATCACTCCTGAGGCTTCTCCCATTCGTTTTGATACACAATTTTTTCTATGTGAGTTTCCTCATGATCAAAGTATTAATTTGTTTTACGATGAACTAACTGAAGGAATTTGGGGTTCTCCTTCGCAATTTATAAAGAAATTTAAAAAAGGACAGATTAAATTGATTTTCCCTCAATACTTAACGCTCAAACGTCTTAGAAAATTTAAGACTATTGAAGAAGTATATGAGCACTCTAAAGAGGTTTCTAGTCATAATCGATTGAAAGATATGAAATTGCAATTTAATTAAGGAAAGTCACAAGTTTTTCTTTAAGATAAACTTTAATTTAATTAAATTAAAATGTGAATAAATTTGATATTAAAAAAGTTAACAGAACAACCTAAAAGTTATATATTACTATTAACTGCGATAATAGGCTTTGTTATATTTCTTTTAATCAACCAACTAATTTTTGCACCGCTAACTCAAGCTGTACCCACCTATGGAATCCTAGATTTTGAATTTGCTTGGGTTCCAGAGCAAGTTTTAATAATTTTTTCTGTTTGGGGACCTTCTGGAATGGAAGCGCAAGCTTTTGGGATTTATTGGGATTTTCTATATATCGTTGGCTATGGAATCTTTATCTTTTCATGCATTTTACTTGTATCTAGAGGGTTAGATGGTAGATTTCAGTCATTTGGCCTTTGGATGAGTTTAACACCTCTCATCAGCGGAATCTTTGATGTTATTGAGAATATCAACTTACTAATACTAATAAATACAGCACCAACCTTGCCTTCTTTTGCTCCATTTATTGCTTCCTTATCTGCTTGTATTAAATTTGGATTACTTATTCTAGGAATTATATATTTCTTTATAGGTTTAGTGCTTTTTATAACCAAGTGGTTTAAGAAAAAGAATAAGCTAAATTAATAATAACAACTATTTTTTTTTATTCTTTAGCTGAATAGAAATCGATGAGATTATCAATCCAATTAAAAATCTCTTCCTTTGTCAAATGATCAATATTAAATTTAAGTCGTTCCAATTCCCTTAATAAAGCATTCATATCTAAAGGGATTGATCTTTGGCACAACTCAAATAAGAGTTCATTCGTTTTGGATACAAGGGATTTAATGTTTGGAACAATAGGTTCTATATCTGGGAGATTCTCAAGGCGGACTAAAATATTGATCAAGGTAAAAACAAATTCCGTTTTATTTCCCTTAAAACTAATATCAAAATGATAATGATATCCTCCATAAGCATCCATTGGAACTATTTCATTATATCGATTCGAAATCCGAATTACAGACTTTATATTTTTGAAAAGGATAGAGGGGGACCATGCAAAAATCTGATAACTTGATTGAACATCTCCACTATGGATTGTCGGAATAAATCGATTCTCTTCTTTAAACTGTCCGAATGGAATTATCACAAAATCCACAGAGTCTTGAGGCTTATAATCCTCTAAACTAATATATAAATTCTTTAAAGTGTGAATCACTTCCGTTCGATGATCAATAATGTCAAACTCAAATTTATTCGCCTTCGGTTTATAAATATAGAAAATAAGACCATCAAACCCAGTAAAATCCAGGTCTAAAGAAAAATTTAAAGTGTTAATAGTTAAATCTTTGGTTTTAAATTTTATATCTAAAAACAAATGTGAAAAACTCTCTATATATTGAAAAAACCAAGGGGGATCTCGAGCACCATCAAATGCAATCATATTCAATTAACTCCCAGAATTATTCTCTACCGATTATATATCCTTTCTGTATTTAAATGGAAAGAGACTTACTATTAAAATTTAAGCTACCCAGTATTTTAATTTTTTGAATACACGAAATATCAACAAATTATACGTTAAAAACAATAATAATAAGAAAAAATAAAAAAAATAAATTAAGAGTTGTATAATTATATGGTTATTCCTATAACTCTTTTTTCATGCGAGTTCTGTGAAATTTTAACCCGATCTCATCAGCAGATGTTCCCATAGCTAATGCTAACAATTCTGTGATATATAAGACAGGAATTTCATAATCTTTTTCGTATTTTTTGGATAAATCCCTTTGTCTTGTATCGAATTGTTGAAAGCAGGCAGGACAGTTAACAACTAACACATCAGCACCTACTTTAGCAATGCTATCCATTTTGATTTTTAGGTTTGCCATACCATGCTCTTCATAAGCATTGGTAACTGCTGAGCCACAGCATAAAACTTCCTCCTCATAATTAACTACAGTTGCACCAGTAGCAGCGACAATTTCCTTTAAGTTCTTTGGACGCATTACATCATCAGATTCCATCCATTCACCTGGGCGCATATAATGACATCCAGGATGGACCGCTACTTTTAGTCCACTTAGTGGTTTGGTAACTGATGCTTTAACCTTGTCCAAATTATCCTTTAATACATCTACAAAATGCTTTACATCAATTGAACCCTTGAATTCTTTACCAATTTTGGCTAATTCCTTGTTGATTCTATTCTTCTTAAGTGAATCATGTTTTAATTGATGCTGCACACCTCTAAGGGTGTTGGCACATCCGTTGCATAATGAGATAATATCTTTACCTTCTGCTTCTGCTAAACATAAATTGCGGGCACCAATCGCTAACCAGGCTTCGTTATCGAAGCTTTTCATTCCCGTAGGGTCTGGACAACAACTAAATGGCGCTTGAGACGTTTCAATTCCAACCTTATCGAAAACTTTTCTTGAAGCAGCTTCTATAAACGGAATTCTGTTTCCAATAGTACATCCTTCAAACATTTTAAATTCTGTCATTTTCTTCTTCCCTCCTTATTTTAGCTTTTTTTCAGCTCCAATATTTTTCATTAAGGTTTGCAATTCTCCAACATTAGGCTCTGCAACCGCAGGTAATCCTAATTGTTGTCGTCTTCGCTCAATAGCAGGCTGTGAAGGAATCGCTTTAGAACTCTCGAAGATTGCTTTTGCTTGAGAATAAATAAATTCGGGCGCATTCCCTTGTTCCGCAGATTTATTCTTTAAAAATGTAAAAATCTCAGTCAACTCAATATGTTGAGGACATACTTCATCGCAGGTATCACATACAGTACAGCCCCAGATCGCCAATGGATCTTGAGAAAAGATCACATCTTTATACCCTAAAAGCGCAGCTAAGATATTCGCTCTTGGATCATAACCAGTTGTGGTATAAAAATCCTTGGATACAGCAGAAACTGGACAATTATCTGTACATCTCGAACATTGATAGCAATATTTTATTAAATCAGAGCTCACATGCTTATCCATTACTTCCTTTCGGAATTCAAAATCAACCATCATGTTTTATTCACATTTTCCGATTTTTCATTCATTTTTCTTTTACATATATATTGGCTTTAACCCGGGCATGGGCAGTTATATCCAATCTATTATTTTTATTGGATATTCATCCTAAGCCAACGTTCAACTTTCGAGAGTAAATCTCTTCACCGTTTTCTTTAACTACGGTTAAATGAGCCGCGCAGCTTAATCAACAATCAAAACAGCGCACGATCATTTCCAACAGATTTACTACTCCCTCAGGCACGTCTTCACTCATTTTAATATTCACGTTTTCTCCTTTAATTTTTATATTGTTTATTTAATCCAAGGTTCGGGTAGTTTTAAACCATCCAAGGCCTTGTCTTCAAATACCTGCTTAGCAACATGCATTAATGTTTTCTCGATCCCTGCAATATTATGATTTGTCGCCACAAGAAGGTTAGCTTTCTTACATAGCCCATCAGCATCTGAAAAGATATGATACAAAAGAAGACCTCTCGGGGCTTCAACTACGCCCACACCATCAGCTTCTCTGGGTTCAACATCTAAGGTCTTGCAATCAGGATTTACTATATCTGGATCTTGAAGCAATGTGGCAATCATTTCAATGGATTCGACCAATTCAATTAAACGCGCCCAATGATAAGCAAAAGTGAAATGGGGAGTATTCCCAATTTTTGCTCTCATTGCTTTTAATGCCTCATCTGCTAAGGGAGTAGCCATCTTATCTGCAGCATTTATCATTGCTAAAGTATTTGCCCTATATATACCATCTGGATATCCTGCGGGTTTATAATACATGTGAGTTGCATAAGAATGCTCCGGAATATGCTCTCCCAGTGCTTCCAAATATTTTTGAGGAGGATAATCAAATTTCTGACCATCAGGACTTACAATTCGAATATCTCCTTCGTAAATATCATGAACACCGTTTTTTGTCATACCAGCATAGTAAGTTGGCACTACACCAACATTAGCTACGACATCCCAATAATCCTCGACAACCTTTAAGCCAATATCAACTGTCTTTTTTGACCACTCAACTTGGTCCTCAATCTGCTTTAAGAATTTATCCCGAGCGGTTTCATCCATCGCCTTTTTCATCCCACCAACGATTGCACTTATGGGATGGACAGATTTACCACCGATCTCGGCACATAACTTCTGCCCGAAGTCCATCATCTTTAAAGCCATAGCCCCTACATCAGGCATCTTGCTAATGACATGAACAACATTCCTTAACGCGGGGTCTGCAAAAGGTCCTAATAGAAAATCTGGTGCAGCTAATGCATAAAAATGTAATGCATGAGAACTGTATTGTTTTGCATTCATGAGCAATTGTCTTAATTTATATGCAGGTTCGGGAATTTGAACACCCCATGCATCTTCTACTGCTTTAGTTGGAGCTATATGATGAGGTATTGGACAGATTCCACAGATTCTAGGAGTAATCCTTGGGATGTGTTCACAATATCGACCCTCAAGAAACTTTTCAAAGAATCTTGTGGATGTGATATTGAACTGCACATCCTTAACTTTGCCATCATCGCTTAGGACTAATCTTAAACCACCATGTCCCTCTAATCGAGTGACTGGTTCTACTTCTATCACTTTATCCATTCTTTTATCACCTATCTATAATTTTTATTTGCAGCTAATGTGAACTTCTCACTAAAGCCGATCTTGTCTTTGATTTGACTTAAGAGATCTTCTTTGCTTAAAGCTACATTAAATTGTTTCGTTGCTATATCAGCAAATCGTTCGGCTTGATTAACGTTCCACTCTGTTTGACCGAAGCAACCAGAGCAGGGGGCGTTAACCCGTATACACATACCACCACAGCCAGCTCTTGTAATAGGTCCTGCACATAGATATCCTTGTTCAATAAAACAGTCCTCCATATTTGGAAGGCCTTCATAATCACGTTTAACACGAGTCATTTGAGATTTGCTTCCAATAATTCGGGGACATGTATCACAAACATTTGATATCTCAGTGAACTCTCTATGATCTCGTAAGTATGCCATTACTTTAGAGGCTATCTCTGCAGTATCACTTGGAATATTTGCTAATGAAGTTGAAGCTTTTCCATGAATTTTAATTTGTTTTAAGATGTCTGCGGATAAGTCAAATCCTGCCATTAAGGGAACGTTTAGGAAAAGAGGTAAAAATTCATATACACTTTTTTTATTTCCTGAACTTAATCCCCCAATATTTCCAACCATTTCTTTCAATTTTGCGGTTCGAGAAGATACGGTTTTTGCAGGTCCTAAGCATCCTACACAAGGTTTACCATTATTAGTACATTTTAATTCACAACCAGTACTAGTAATAGGACCGAAACAGAGAACACCTTTCTCCAATAAACAATTTTCATTATTTAAAGAGCAATTATTACAAAATGCCGAATCTGCCATAGGTTGTGGCTTTTGACCTAGCAAAAATGCAACAGCACTAATAATGGCTTCAGGTTTTGGAGGACATCCGCTTATATATGCATCAATTGAAATTACTTCGTCTGTAGGAACTATTTTTGAAGCAAAACCGGGCATATGTTCTTTAGGTTCATGTGGACTTTCATTAGTTATGGATTCCGCTTGTTCGAATTTGCGCTTAACAGAATCTTGAATATCCCACACATTAGCTAACCCATGAACATTTCCGTAGCAAGAGCAAGAGCCGAAAGCAATTATTAATTGGCATTTTGCTCGCATTAGTTTTACATTTTCTACATCTTCGTTAGTTCGTAATGAACCCTCCACGAATCCGACAAGAATATCACCATCGGGTCTAGCTTTCAAAGAGTCATGTTTAAAGTCAACAACAGCTGGCCAATATACAATATCGAGTGCTGGGAGAATTGGCAACAATCCTAAATGTGCATTTAATAAGGATTGATGACAACCCCAACAATCTGATCCTTGCATAAAAGCTACTTTTACTGCCATTTTATATCCTTTTTTTTTGTAATTTTTATTTTAAATAGAATTGATAACTAAGCTAATTTATTTTAAAATAATTAGTTATGTTTTTTTACTCACAATTTTATAAAAATCTTCTTAATTTATGGATTAAGTCCTATTGGATTTGTGGTTATTAGACAAATTTTTCACTTTATATTACTGAAAACTATAACCTAAACTCTTTTAATTTGTAAATCGTTTTTTCACCTATGAGTATGAAAAAAGTGAGTTCGAGCGTTATTCGGTTAGCTCATGGTGCGGGTGGTGTGTTACAAGAAGAATTAATTAATTTCATTACACGCAATATCACTTATAAGAGAGTGAATAAAGGAATTGGAGTAGAAGAATTGGATGATGGCGCTACTATTCCTTTAGAAGATTATGATCAAGAAATTGTGGTTACGGCAGATGGTCATACAGTATATCCTATCTTTTTTCCTGGAGGTAATTTAGGGATTTTAAGTGTATGTGGTACGGTTAATGATTTAATCATGATGGGAGCCCAACCTTTAGCAATTACTTCTATCATAATCATTGAAGAGGGCTTTTCATTTGATTCTTTAGAAAAAATCGTGAATTCATTTAATTTCAAGGCTAAGGAAGCAAATATTGCTATAATTGCAGGAGATACTAAAATAATGCCAAGAGGAACATTAAATGAAATAATCATGGCTACAACGGGGATCGGATTAAAAGATAAAAATATAAAAGTATTAGATAGCAATTGTCAAGTTGGAGATAAAATTATTATCACGGGGAGTATCGCCGATCATGGTACTGCATTGATAGGTAGCCGTGAAGGCTTAAATATTGCGTCCGATCTAACCTCAGATGTAAACCTATTAACGGATATTTACGAAGTGTTAAAGCCAGAATTAGCAGAAAACATTATTCATGCGATGAAAGATCCTACACGAGGTGGAATTGCTGGAGCGTTAAATAATTGGGCAAGTAAATCGAATGTAAGTATTCAATTAATCGAAGAATCAATTCCAATTAAAAGGCAAGTTAGTGCTATTTGTGAAATGCTCGGTCTTGATCCATTTATGATTGCATCAGAAGGAAGAGCTTTAATATCAGTAAATCCAAAGAATGTAAATGATATTTTAGAGAAAATACGCTCTACCAAAATGGGTAGAGATGCAGAAATCATTGGAGAAGTAAAAAAAGATAATCCTAAAAAGGTATTTTTGAAAACACTTGTTGGAGGAACTCGCTTTGTGGACATGCCCTTAGGAGAGCCTATCCCTAGAATTTGTTAAAGTAGGATAAAATAATGATATTTTTGATAGAAAGAAAAAAGTTGGAGCTGATAAATTACCATGGAAATTCTTGGAACTAAATACTTACGAAATAAGGATTTCACAAATAAAGTAATAAAAGCTATAACTAAACTAACCCGTGAAATTAACAGAAAAATTAAATTGATGCATGTATGTGGTACTCATGAACATACTATATCCAAATATGGATTAAGGAGTTTATTACCAAAAGAGATCGAAATACTATCTGGTCCAGGTTGTCCTGTATGCGTATGCCCTGCTGCGGATATTGATAAAGCAATAGAGCTAGGAAAGAGAAAG
>RDOE01000022.1 GCA_011364975.1 Promethearchaeota archaeon
TTTAGATTTTGATGCATCTGCACTTCCCAAAGCGATGAAAATGCGAAGTGAATTCTATCAAAAGATCTATGATGGATTCAAAAATTATGATATCCTTATTACACCCACAACAGCAGTCCCTGCCTTCGAATTAGGAATTCCAGCACCTTCTACGATAGAAGGAAAAGGAGTTCCCCCAATCGGGTGGCAACCATTCACCTTTCCTTTTAATTTCACAGGAAATCCCGCTGCATCTATTCCATGTGGTTGGTCTTCAGAAGGTACACCAATAGGAATGCAAATTATAGGAAAGAGATTTCAAGAGTCGTTGGTTCTTCAAGTATCTAAAGCATTTGAAGATATTGCACCTTGGCAAGACAAAAAACCAGCTTATAGTTAAAATTAAACTGAATATAATTTTTAAAATAACCATAAAAAAAATTTTTAATTCACGATTCAATCTGATTCATTATATTAACATTTTAAGTTCAATTAGAGCAAAATGAACAAGAAAATATTAAGAAAGGAGATCGAATCATTTGAAACTACCCAAATTAAAGAAAATTATCAAAATCTTAATTTTACAATCATTTTAGTGCAACCAGAAACTGCTGGGAATATTGGAGCCATTGCAAGGGTAATGAAAAATTTCGATTTTGATAAGTTATTAATCTTTAATCCAAAAGAAACAATAGAAAATATTCTTAGTTATGAAGCCGATGGATTTGCCATGCATGGTAAAGAAATATTGAGAAATTCAGAAATAATTACATTAAGTGATCAAACAACACATTCAACTCAATTTAGCAAATTAATGAAACGATTTGACCTCGTTATCGCATCAACGGCAAAAGGTACTCATTATCGGAATTTGCGGCGATTGTCAATTTTTCCTGAAAACTTAAACTTACCTAAATCTATAGCACCACTAGAAGTTGCATTGATATTTGGTAAAGAATCGAGAGGTTTAACTAATGAAGAAATTGAACTAGCTGACATTTTAATAAGAATCCCTACTTCTGATAAATATCCTACGTTGAACTTATCTCATGCTTGTAACATTATCCTTTACGAAATATTTAAAAAAATTAATAATATTTCTCTTGGTCGTGGTAAAAATCCAGTCATATTAGCTGGTAAGGAAGATAGAAAAATATTATATAATATCATTCAAAATTTGATTGAAAAATTAAAAATTCGTACTCACAAAAAAGAAAATGTATTATACGCATTCAAGAATGTATTTGAACGCAGCTTAATCTCTAAAAAGGAATTAAGTCTTATTTTAGGAGTCTTTTCTAAAGTAGAATCTATTCTAAGAAATAAAAAATTATATGAGAAAAAAAAATAGGTTAGGCAGCCCTATATTTTCTAGGCTTTCTATTATATACTACAATTAAATCTTGGGGATATTCTTCAATAATCCTCTTAATTACTTTTGCAAGCGCATTGTGCGTTTCATAACCCATAGCTCTTGCCCATTGACTAGCAGTCGCTATTCCAAGTTCCCTTAATTTTTCTAAGCAAATTTGTTCATATGTACGAGGCACTTCTTTTTTTAACTTTAAAAACAACTTTTTCGCTCACCAATCAATTTTTTTTTACTTTTTCTTTATTGATGAAAAATAATCTTTTGGCTTTATAAAGAATGATGTCGATGAATAGTGTACGAATACTGACCAATTGTATTAGTTTTTAAATTATTTTTACTCTAAATAATTTTTAAATTTGTTAGTAGCTAACGTCCTATAAATTTCCACCTATAAAAAAGAGATATATAATATAGAGCAATTTTTAAGCTGCTTTATATTTTCGGGGTTTCTTATTATATACAATTATTAACTGACTTGGATATTCTTCTTTAATCCTCTTTATTACCTTTGCAAGAGCATTATGTGTTTCATACCCCATAGCTCTTGCCCATTCACTCGCAGTCGCTATTCCTAGTTCCTTTAACTTTTCTAAGCAAATTTGTTCATATGTACGAGGGTTTTCTTTTTTGAGTAATCTCAACATTTTTATTTACCTTTCTTTGGATTCAGTTTAGCGACTTTTAGATAGTTTTACTAAAAATTCGAACCTAAATTGATACAATTCTAATTTTATTATCTAAATAAAAGTCTAGAACCGTGCCTATTTAAAGCATGATGTGGCTAACCCGTGTACGAATACATAAAGTATGTAATAAGGGTATTATATTAAAATTTGAAATAAAAAGGTATATTATTAAAAATTAAATCATTATTAGATATCTCCTTCGTGGTATTGAGAAAGAAACGGAATCAAAACTAAACCTAATTTCATGTATTTAATATCATGTTGGAATTTAAAAAGACTTTATTCAGTTCAGGATAATATTTAATGATTTATGTTAATATGAAGTGAAATTTTGAGAGCAAATGTCTTTGTTAAGATTAAAGAAGTCCTATAAATTATATGATCAAATAGCTTAATATTTTATTACGACTTTATGGATTGATGAGTAAATTTGAAGCCTAAAAGAAGAAGATCGCTAAATGGTGTTTGGGATTTACATAATGAAAATGGTATAACAAAGATTCCAATAAATATTCCTGGAACTGTGTTTGAAGCCTTATTAAGTAATGATCTCATATCCGATCCTTTTTACGGAAATAATGAACATAATGTTAGCCACGTTTACAATGAAAATTGGATATTTGAAAAAAAATTTGATGTTGATGAAGAATTGTTATTCTACTCTAATATTATTCTTCAATTAGATGGAATAGATACAATATCTCAGGTTGAATTGAATGATAAAATCCTTGGAACAACAGAAAATATGTTTTTACAATATGAATTTAATGTTAAGGAAGTACTTAAAGCGAAAAATAATAATTTAAAGATTTCTTTTAGGAGCCCCATATTTGTAGCATCACAATATGTTAACAATTTTAACATAAATTTGAAAAATTTTGAAGGTGTTTCAGGGGTACCGTATTTACGAAAGGCTCAATACTCATTTGGATGGGATTGGGGCCCTTGTTTGCCTGATATTGGTATTTGGAAATCAGTAAGTTTAATCTTTTTTGAAGATATTAGAATAGATTCTTATTATATTGATTTAAAGTTTAATTATAATAACGATCCTTCTAAAATTACTGATACAAAAAATTTAACCTCCCTAATGGTTAATTCTGTGAAAATAGATATTCAAATAAATCTAAGAACGTCTTCAAATAGAAATTTAAAAGAAAATATTTATTTAAAATGTAATTTAACGGCTCCAGATAAAATTTCGCATGAAAAAACGATTATTATTCAAGATCAATTTCCTTCAATAGAATTCCAAATAGATTTTCCTTACCTATGGTGGACTCACGATCTTGGAATTCCAAACTTATATGATTTAGAGATTTCTATAGAACAAAATGGAAGAATCATTGATTCCAAAAAAGAAAAAGTTGGATTACGAGATATAAAACTCATTAGAAAACCCGATAAATGGGGAGAAACATTTTACTTTCAATTGAATGGAACACCTCTATTTGCTAAAGGAGCCAATTGGATTCCAATTGACAGCTTCATCCCTCGTGGTAGAAACAAAGGATTAATTGAATTGAACATCGAAAACGCACTTCAGGCCAACATGAATATGATAAGAGTCTGGGGGGGCGGTGTTTATGAAGATGATCTATTCTATAAAACATGTGATGAAAAAGGAATTTTAGTTTGGCAAGATTTTCCTTTTGCTTGTGCAATTTACCCCATCCATAAAGAATTTATTGAAAATGTTAAAGAAGAAGCAATATATAACATTAAGAGACTACGAAATCATCCAAGTTTAGCTTTTTGGTGTGGAAATAATGAAATAGAGCAGTTGTGGAAATTTTTACTTCAGATATCTGGATTAATTAATCCCGATATAATAAAAAATTATGAAGAGGGATATCTGTCACTTTTTAAAGATATTTTACCCAATCTAACAAAAGAATATGATCCAAGGCATCAATATTGGCCGAGTTCTGCATTAGATAAGTTTGAAGGATCAAAGATTCTCTCAAGTAATCCAAATAACCCTGAAAGTGGAGATTCCCATTACTGGTATGTATGGCATGGAGGAGCTTCTTTTAAATCTTATAGAAATTTCGACTCCCGATTTATGTCAGAATTTGGATTTGAAAGCTTTCCATCCATGAAAACTATTAAAAATTTTTGCCCTACAGAGCAACTTCATTTCGATTCACAGATAATGGAAAATCATCAAAAAAACAAAGCTGGTAATAAAAAAATCCATCAATATATGAAAAAAAGATTTGGAATCCCTAAAAAGTTTGAGCAGCAAGTAATTTTGTCTCAACTGACACAAGCAGAAGCAATTGAGTATGGAGTGGAACACTGGCGTCGAAATCGAAATGAATACCATTGCATGGGAACGTTATATTGGCAATTAAATGATTGTTGGCCGGTAGCTAGTTGGTCTTCTTTTGATTATTATGGAAGATGGAAAGCTTTACATTATTATGCTAAGAGATTTTATACTCCTCTCTTTCCAAGTGTGAGAGAAGAGAATGATAAAGTTGAATATTGGATAACTAATGATTTAAGAACATCAGAAAATTATATTTTGGAGTGGAAAATCTTTAATTCGGCAAATGAACTATTAAAAAAAGATTTTTATGAAGGAATAATCTCTCCATGCTCTTCTAAATTGTTGGGTATAGTAAATGTAGAAGATATTAACAATTCTAAAGAGAAAGCACAGCAAAATATCATATTTTATACCCTTAAAAAGGATAAGTCTGATACTTCTTATTTATATCATGGAATGAAACTCTTTGGCGCCCCTAAAAAAATTCAGATGCAAGATCCAAAAATTAAATGGGATTTTATACCATCCGAAAGTGGGAATACTGAGAGAGTTATAAAAATCAAAATTGTTTCAGAAAAAATTGCATATTATGTTTATATTGACTCCGATGTGTTTGATTTTAAAGCATCCGACAATTTCTTTTCAATGGGACCAGGGGAAAGTAGAGTCATAACTTTATGGAAATTAAACCCACTAGATAAATCTCAAATGGACCTGTTAAGTCTAAAGAAGGAACATTTCTATGTTAAATCTTTATTTGACTTGATATCTTAAAATCTACTTTAAGTAACGATATTTTTAGAAATAATTTTGTTATCTAAAATAAGAAATTTTTGGATTTATACTAAAAAATGCTTAAAAGAAGAGTAGCTAACGGTTAGATCTCTTAATATACAACAAATATGTATTAGTCATTTATATAGATGCAATCTATATTCATCAAATAGCCAAGGCTTTTATTTATCAAAAAATATATATGGCAAATTATAGTATTTTAAATTAACCATGTCAATAACGTATGAAGAATTTTTAAAAAAGTATCTGATCGATGATTTTAAAACAAATCTAAAGCTCACTGGCCGTAATAAAATTGACTTCTATAACGATATTGATAAATTACTAGGAATAATATGCAGAATCTTTGATAAGCTTACAAGTATTGCACCAATGAGAGGCGGGCAAGTATTAATGGCCTTAGCAAAGCTATCGAAGCCAGGAGTTGTTATAAATAAGACAGATATTAAAAATAATTTGGATATTGATAGACTGGAAAAATTATATTATGCGTTCGATTATTTAGAAGAACATAATTATATTAAGATTGAGAAAAAAACAGAAAAATTCCACATCATTAGGTTAAATGAGGAAGAGATTCCTGATCTCAAAATATTTCGCGAGATCGTTCAAAAATATTGGACATCCCCAGAAGAAGAAAAAGAAAAGGCAAAGCGATGGAGCGGAGAAAAGTGATAAATAGCACAAAAAAATATTCTGAACTCAGTTTCGAAGACGAGGAGAGTATGATCACCTCGGTAAAGATCATTAGATCAGAATATTTTAAGAAAGCTATTAAATCAGGGATTTGCATAACTGCAATTTTAGCGGTTGCGATTAGTTATTTATTTTATGGATTTTTACCCAATATAGCAAATGATTCCATAGTCGTAGTATCGCCTAAGGGAGTATTTTCACTCGACTTAACGTTAAACTGGGCATTATTTAGTACGTCTATTTTTTTGGTGATTTATTTAATAAAAATAACTTATATGAAATTTACTCCCTCTCTTATATCCTATATCAAGAATGAAACGAATTATATTGGGTTTGAATTTAGAAAGAAATTTGAGAGTATTTTCTTGTTTTTTATACTTAACATAATTTCAATAGCATTATTGTTTTATTTAGATCTTAATAGGGTTCAATTTGACAATACGCCAATGTCTCAACTAATGCAAACCATTATATGGATTTATTTATTCATTAGTTTAATCCTACCTATCGTATGGATTTTCATTAATGATAGATTTATAATTAAAATTAAAGATAATTTTTACATACTCTGTGATTTGCGGTACAACATCAGAAAAAGAAAAAGTCATGATCCTAATTTACTCGGAATTTTACTTACCTCTAATAAATTATGTTCTAAGTTTAGTAAATCTGGAAAGGATATGCATGATGAAATCTCTCAATATCGATGGTTACGACGTAATGATACTTCAGTTATCTCACCATATCTTCATTTTCAAGAGTTTTCAATTCCTTTTAATTTCCAAAAGCAATTTCTTAATATTGTAATGGCTTTAAGTGACTGGCAAAATAAGTACGATCATAATTTAGACACTTTAAATTACTACTTTTCTACATCTTTTCCCTATCATAAATACAAAATTAAAAAGTATCAAAAAGATAATAGAGAAGATCAACTTCTCTTCTTTAAGTTCTCAAGATTCTAAAATAGCTTTTTCTTTTTCTTTCTTTAACTTAATCTTGTATAATATTGATTTTTAAGTATTCTTCGAATCATAAAAGATGACTTATTAATAATTGAAGATAAAAAAAGTAAGAAAAGTAGAATTATATAAAGAATTTCTGCTGAAGCATAACATATTCGTTATAATCTACGAATTGTGTTTCTACCAACTCAAAAACAATCTCAAATAATTGTCTAAGTAGTTCTTCAGGAAAGGCTTTATGTTCAAAAATAATATCACAGACTAATTCTTCGGTTAATATTTGGGAGTTAATTGGTTGATGATATATTAAAAATTTCATCATTTCCTCATCTACTCTGGTCTTTACTATATTCTTGATTAATTTTAAACTTAAATCTCGCTTAGGATCTATAAAATATGGAAAATTCATATCATCGAGGATTTTAATATAACCTATGGTGTTTTCTATTTTATCTACCGTATATTCCAATGATGAAATTTCACATTTAAATTTATGACAAAATTCCTTCTTTGTTTCATGAGCAGGAAAGGCAAATGGATGGCGAGTTACAATATAATAGGCTGCAATAAAGAACTTATAAAGGTTGTGAGGGATTTTAGATTGTATCTTTAAATATCTATAAACCAAAGACACTGCATCTAGTAAAAATTCATTATTGATCTTGAATTGTTCTAGAAATTCTTTCCCATCTTTTATTAAATTAACTGTTATGCGTTCCTTAGTGTTCAATACTTCATAATTAGGGGTATATAGCTCTAACATTTTACACACACGCTTTTTCTATTTATGAATTTTATGAATTAATGAAGTGATATACAGATACTATTATTATAATATCAATATAACATAAGTTATATTTAAATGTTGCAGTGCTACATCTTCGCATATGATGTGCATCACATAGATTTAAATATGAAAAATTCTGTTAATCATGTAGCAATTAATTTTTGTCGTCACATAATTAATAACAATGCCTCCCAAAACCAAGGAAGAAATAGAAAAAGAACGGAAAAAGCCGAAATTGCCTAGAATAACAGTAAGTCTAGATGATTTTGATGAGCTAATAATTAGCAAATTAGTTGGATTTGAGGGGCAAACTAAATCTGAAGTTATTAGAAGTATTATTAAAAAATGGATAGGCACGAATTCTGAAACTATTCAAAGGATTTATGGAATCAGATTTGAAGACGTAAGACGGGAAATACAGCTATTACAGGATGAAGAACAGCTTCAAGAAAAAATAGAAAAATTACCACAATTCTTTAAAAGAATCAATAAAATTGAAATAGATAGACTTTCAAGCCAATTAGATCTCAACTCTCAAACTTTAGTCAATCTTATTCTTGAAAATGGGGATCAGTTAGAGAAAAAGGGACTTAATTTAGTTATTGATGGAGAATTCATAATAAAAGAGTGAAATTGAAATGATTAAAAATCGAATGGGATCTAAACCTAAAAGTAGCTTAAAATTTCCAGATTCTGATATTTATTGTGGCAATGAACGAATAAAATTCTATAATCGTCATCCAATTTATAAATCCTTAATGAAACTTGAATTCGAGCAGGCAATGCGTGAATATATGAAAATTATGAACTCGAAATAACATAATTCTATTTCAACTATGACCGAATCAGAATTAGATAAACTTTATAGGAAAATTTTTGAACGATTGGAAGAACTTGAGTTCGATATTTCCGATGCTGTCATCCATTTCGATGAAATCTTTCCTAAAGCTTCTTCTAATGACATATACTCTGGGACAGAAGAGATACCCTTTAAGTACCGGGAGAAAGAGTATAAATTAATTCTAAAAAAGGAATTTCTTTAGGTTTATTAAAAGTTTAATCTAATATGACATCTTGGGCAATAGTTTAATTAGGCTTTACTCTTATATCCACATCGGGAGTATTTTACGATGTTTTTAAGCTCAAATCTCTGTTTTAACACTAATGTAAGGTATAGTAAGTCCAAAAATATTTTAAGGTACTCTTTTTACCTATAGAGTATAAATCAAAAATTAAACTAAATCTTGAGGTAATCATATGAGTGAAGAAGAAAATGCAGAATCAAGTTTAGATCCAAAAGAATTAGAAATATTTTATGAAGTTCTTTTTAAAAGGATTATGGACATAATCAAACGACCCGATGTTGATCTTGATCCTTTTGGAGGGATGATAAAGATATTAGTAAGATTAAGCGAGATATTCAGCTTTAGAAGCATGATATCGTTAATTCCAGAATTAGTTGCTTTTGCCATGAAATATGGTATGCTTGTAGAAAAATCTTATGAAGAGGAGGTTATTGATCTAGAGGAAGATATTCAGGGATTTGACTCAGAAGAAGGTCAACAAAAAAGAGTGGATGTTATGAGGAAAGATTTAGATAAATTAAATCTCTATTTATAAGGTTTATTTTTAATTATAATATTCTTTTACTTGGATTGCTTCTATTTTAGTAGAAGGAATTTCAGTAGAATCTATTTCTTTTTTTGCCTTTTCTATAGATTTTCTCATTAAGGTATTAGATCCATAGGTAAATACTACAATTATAGTAACAACAGACAATAAAATTGTATAATAAACAGTTCCAAAACTAGTATTGTTGATGGGAATGATCCAATAAGAGACGTTAATCGATGTATGAAACAACATGGCTACTAAAACACTTCGATTGGTATTATTATATAACCAAGTAAATAAAATTGAGAGTATTAACACCGAAGGGAAAAAACTATAAAATGGTTGTTCGAATTGAATTGTACCTGGAATAAAGAATGAAGGTGCATGCCAGAAAGCCCATAATACTCCGATAATCAGACTTGATGATAAAGAGTTATATTTTGATTGAAGTCTATCGAGAGCATACCCCCTCCACCCAAACTCCTCTTGTAATGGACCTCCAAGAAAGAATGTGGAAATAATTAAAGGAATATTTTCTTCATTTAAAATATTAGATACTTCCGGGGGAATTAATCCTTCTGTATAAACTGCTATTAAGAGTGAAATAATAATTAATAGTGGGATTAAAAGCAGAGCGGGGATTAAATATAAGGGTTTTTCTAAATGCCATCCTCTCCGCCATAAGTCAAATACTCCTAGAGAGCGTTCTTCCATATAACTTAATAAAAAACCCGCAATTGTTGGACCAAAGGTTCCTATAACTCTTAACCCAGCTATTATATCTGAGAACTCATTTTGTACACCAGAAAATATAAAGCTGGGAGTCCATAATAACCAGGAAAATGCAAATGAAAAGATAAAAAATAATTGAAAATTTTTCTTGTTAATTTCTAAAAAATCTGGCATAATCTTATAAAATCTATTTTTATTTTAGTTAAATTAGATAATGTAATCCAAAAAAGGTTATCTTCATTTATATTTTGACATTCAAAACTATTAAGTTCAATAATAGAAAAACTTCAATAATTTAAAATCTAAAGGTTTAAACAATATAATTTAATGAGTGAATTTACTTATTTTATAAAATTCTATTTTAAATCTGATTACATTAATGAGCCTAATCTTTGTACATTTCTATTATGCCCTATATAACTTGATACAAATTCATTTTTTGGATTTTTAATTAAGTCTTCAGGGCTGGCAGATTGTTCGATCTTACTAGCACTCATGACGGTAATTCTATCACCTATATCAAAAGCTTCAGTAATATCGTGTGTAACATAAATAGTGGTAATTTCTAAAGTTTTTTGCAAACGGCTTATTTCCATTGTAATCTCTTTTCTAGCAACCCAATCAACGGAACTCAATGGTTCATCTAATAATAAGAGCCGGGGTTCTATTGCCAAAGCTCTTGCTAAAGCTACTCGTTGTTGTTGACCCCAACTCAATTGATTTGGCATTCTTAATTCTAAATCTTCAAGTTTCAACATTTTTATTATTTTAGATACTTGGAAATTAACCTTATCTTGTGAAGCCTTACGCATTTTCATTCCAAAACCTATGTTTTCATGCACATTTAAGTGAGGAAATAAGCCAAAATTTTGAGGAACAAATCCAATATTCCTTTTTGAGATTGAAATATCATTGATTAATTCTTCATTGAAGTAAATCTTACCACTATTAGGTTTTAATGAGCCAAGGATTATTTTTAAAAGGGTTGTTTTACCACACCCGCTTGGACCTACTAATATCATTAATTCTCCTTCTTGTATCTCCCAATTAATACGCTTCAATATTTCAATTTCAGCAAAATTTTTTGAAATATCCATTAATCTAACAGAAACCATATTTTATTTTTTCCTCTCCAAAAGTAATTTAAATACGATCAAAATAGTAATTGAAATAATTGCAAGAATTAATGCGAGAGTTAAAGCCGCTGGTAATGAGGTTTGTGCTTCGAATACTATTATCGCAGGCATAGTTTGAGTCACACCGGGAATGATAGCTCCAGCAAATACTATTGTACCTGCAATTTCTCCCAAAGCCCGAGCCCAACATCTAGCACTACCTGCTACCATTGCCTTTTTAGACAATGGTAATGTAATTGAGTAAAAAGTTTTATAGTCAGAGGCACCCAAAGACTTTGCGATAACTTCTAACTCTGATTCGCGAAGTTGTCGAAATTTCATTGTTAATATACCTACTAAAAAGGGAGCGGAGATAAAAGTCTTAACTAATATCATTGCCCAAAAAGTGTTTATTATATTTAGCCCTAAAGTATTTAATATCATTCCAATTGGGCTTGTTGGTTGGAACATAAGAAGATATGTAGTACCTACCACCCCGGGTGGAAATGAGTGAGGAATATCAACTATTAATGTTTCTAATATCGTTTTATTTTTAAAATCCTTATTTGCCAATATCCAAGCGGTAGGGATTCCAAATATTAAGGAAATTATCACAACTATAGTTGATGAACTTATACTTACCCATAGAGCAAGAAGAACTTGATAACTAAACAAATAATCTAAAATTAATGGGCCATAACTAAATGCTGTAAAGAGATAAAATATTGAAACCAATACATAAATAGTAAAAAAACTAGCTAAAAACATCATAAAACTATTAAATTTCTCCATCAGATACTCCTCAACTATATTTATTGTTTTTGGTAAATTTAATTTCTTCTCTGGATCATAATTAATTTAAATTTTATAAGTTGATTTTTAATAAAATTTTTTATGTGAAGTAGCCTAAGAAAATATTAGATAAAGGAAAATTAATTAAAAATCTCTAAATAAAAATTAATTTTGAGGTTAGAATTATGAAAGAAATCCAACACGGAGGAATAACATTTTATATTGTGGATGTTTTTGCAGAATTTAAATATGGCGGTAATCAACTCGCTGTTGTTATTAGTAATAATCATCTTTCAGACAATATGATGCAGAAAATTGCAAGAGAAATGAATTTTTCTGAAACGACTTTTATAACATCTGTAGAAAATTACGATGTGAGAATTTTTACCCCCAAGATAGAATTACCCTTTGCGGGGCATCCAACTATTGGTACAGCTTTTATTCTACATCAAGAATTCATTAAGGAGAAGGTTAAAACCATTAGTCTAAATTTAAAGATTGGTCAAATTGCTATCTTATTTAAATATAAAGGAGAAAATTTAAGTGAAATTTGGATGGAACATAAAACTCCCACATTTCATGGTTATTTTGCTCCTAATTTATTAGCGGATGTTTTAAGCTTAGCAGAAGATCATATAGATGGTAGATTTAAAATTCAAGAGGTCTCTACAGGTGTTCCTACAATTATAGTTCCTTTAAAGAATTTAGATGCGGTCAAACGTGCTAACATAAATAAAAATAAATATAACGATTTAATCGCAAAGACTAATGCTAAATCAATTTTAATTTTTTCTCCTGAAACTTATGATAAAAAAAATGATTTAAATGTTCGATTTTTCGCAGATTACTATGGTGTTTCAGAAGATCCCGCAACTGGGTCAGCTAATGGATGCTTAGCGGCATATCTGGTTAAACATGAATACTTTGGTACAAAAAAAATTGATATTAGGGTTGAACAAGGTTATGAAATTGGAAGAGAATCATTATTACTACTAAAAGCAGAAGAGAAAGAAGGTAAATATTTCGTAGCAGTAGGGGGAAAAGCAATATTAGTGGCTAAGGGTAAATTGCTCTAAATTATTTTTAATTAACAATGATCTATTAAAAATTTCATATCGTTATAATCTAACTATCCTGTAAAAGATTTAACGAGTGTATTAGTTCTTTTTTTAAACTAATTAAAAATAAATTTCATATTGATGGATATTTACCTTTAATTCGAGTAGCGGTAAAAGATAGAAAACAAATATGAAATAAAAAAATTTCTCATGACCGAATTTTTACGGGAATTGAAATGAAATAAATCTTACATTACTAAATTTATTGCCTGTTAAATTATAAAAACTAAAAAATCTAATCATTATAATAAAAATCTATGCAATTGTTATGATTATAAGAGAAGAAAATTATCGTAATAAAAGTTTGAACACATTATTTTATTTTGAATTACTACAAATAATAATTCCACTAAAGGATTTTTTCAGAAGTTTTGAGCAACCAGATATTTATAATGGAACAGAAAATATACCTTTTGACAAGAGAGAGACAGAATTCAAAAAGATTTTATTATCTGAATTTCTAGAATAAAGATATTTAAAAAGTATAAGAAAAGTAAATTTGAATTTAAAAAGAATTAAATTTATTTTATTTATTTTCCCAACTCTTGCCGATAGTAAAACCATGAAAATGCAATACAAAAAACAAGCATTATGGCTATATTTACCCAAACTATTAAGGGAGGAATAATTGAAGGAAACATCGTAAAAGCAGCCCAAAATTGAGCAACAGTGCCGATTATTAACCAAGTTATTTCCATTTGAACAGTTATTTTAACTTTTAACCATTCAGTTTCTCTCCAACAAAGAAGGGAAGCCATACCGAACCCAATAAATGCTGCTCCTAAAGTACGCCCTGCTATTGGGTCTAAATACGGCCAACCTGTGACATTAACGTAGACTTCAATGAATAGTAGAAAAATTAGACCAAAGATTATTGCAACAAAAAAATGCAATAGAAATGCTAGCTTTAAGGGTTTAGAAATCTGTTCTCTCATAACTAATCTCCTTATTTTTAATTATTGAATATTTAATTAGATTTACTTAAAATATGCTATTTGTTGTTATTTATAAATTTTTGTTAATAAGCAATTATTTGATAGAAATAGGATAATTACTTTTTAACCTTAAGATTTTAGGGGATATTTACTTAAATTTTGAAATAAAGTCTTTGAAAGCCGTAAAATATATGTCATTATTTATAGAAATTGAATTATGCCCTACTCCTTCTATTAAAATAAGATTCTTTTCAATAGATTCAGGAAGATTTTTATATAATAATTCTCCTTCGGTATATGGAATTATATAATCCTCTGTTCCATGAATAACCAGAGTGGGCCTTTTAAAATTGCGCACTCGTATCTCATTAGAATACTTTGCTACGGAATTCGGGGTTAATTGGGAACTTTCCACACGAAATATGGCGGTCATCATATTATATAAACTTGCAAATCCACTTTCAATAATAATTCCTTTAACATCTTCTGGATTATTAGCTCCGATTTCTGAAGCGCATACACTACCTAAAGATCTTCCTTGAATAAAAAAAGATTTTAAAAGGCCATATTCCTCAGCCCAAGTTTTAAAAGCATTATAGATTGGTATTGCATCTGAAATTAAGCATGTATAGTACGGTTCTCCTGTGCTAAATCCATACCCCCGGTAATCCATTACTGCCAAATTAACATTACATTCAAAAAATGTGGGTGCTGCAAATATATAATCTAACGCAACCTCACCATTTCCATGGAAAAATAAAATTGTAGGTAATTCTGTGTTTTTTATATAACATATTCCCCCAATTATGATTTTCTTATCTATAGGAAATCTTAGAATCTTAGTAAATGGATCTAAATTTGAAGGAACTGGTGTTTTTCTAGGAAAAAATACCTGACGGGATACTACTGGATTATTTATTAATAATTTTTTTTCCATAATAATGGTGGTTTAATGTCATTTATTAAATTATTTGCACCAGAAAATTTAGATAATAATGTCAAGATTTTTATATTTTCTAAGAATTATTATTTATTACGGAGAAATCCAAAAAAAAATAATTAATGATGTGATTTTTATGGGTCTTTATATGATGACAGTATGGTATCCTCCTGATAAAGCGCCTGAAATGGCAAAACTATACCTTAAACAACCAAGAAAGCTTCCTTCCATCACAAAATGGAGAGTTTTTAACACTGCTGGAGGATTAAATGGTATGAAGCAATATCATTTAGTTTATACAGAAAAAGGTAAAATGGAAGAAGCTAGCGCAGAATTGATTAAATACTTTACGCCATTCATAAATATTGAAGGATTCAGATATGCTGTTGAACCTTTAATGGGTGTTTCAGATAGTTATAAGTTACTCGGAATGAAATGGGAATAGTTTAAATTTAATTCTTAAATATTATTTTTTCTTTCTTATTAATTTTTTATGAATATGGTATTTGCGAATCAAAATAGTTAATTAAGGTAAATTTATTTATAATTATTATTAGAAATGCATGTTCTATAAGTGAACAACAATAGACAGATTAGTAAAATTATATAAAGCCGTAAGTCATCCTTCTCTGACATTATTAACACTTTTTGCACCGTTGCTAACAGTACTAATAGCAATAATCCTCTATTTATCTGTGGATCCTTCATTTAGCTTGATCACTCATTATTTAAGCGACTTAGGGGCGGGCCCTAACGGTTCAAATTTTGTCTTTAATATTGGAATGATTATTACTAGTATTATTATGATTGCATTTTATGTTCACTTAAGTTTAATTTTGTATATGAAAAAGGGTTACAAATTTTTAATCATAATATCCTTTTGCTTAGGATTAATCTCTGCTATAGGGACATTTTTTGTGGGACTCTTTCCTATAAATGTTTCACAAGACATTCATAATTTTTCAGCAAGTTTTTTTTTCCTTGGGGGATTGGGTGCCGCATTCTTTTATACTATCACAGAATTTACAGCACCAAAATTCTCAAATATACAAGCATTATCTGGCATTGTGATAGTATGTAGTTTTTTACTTTTCATTGTATATAATGCGCTTAATTATTTTAACCCAGGGCATTATGATTTAGAATCTCATATTACAGAATGGATTCTATACTTTATACTCATTTTTTGGATTGTTGAACATGCAATCATCATATTTAAACTAAAAATACATAAAACTAGTTAAACATCTCACATCTTATGCTGCTTTACCTTGATCAGCGACTTCTTTCATAGCCTTTTCTACTTCTTCGGGATCTCCTAAATAATAATGATTTAGGGGCTTGAGATTCTCATCCAGTTCATATATTAATGGAAGTCCTGTAGGAATATTTAAGGATACGATTTCTTCTTCAGAGACATTGTCTAAATATTTAACAAGTGCTCTTAAACTATTACCATGGGCAGAAATTAATACTTTTCTTCCTTTCTTCACTGAGGGCGCGATAGTATCATGCCAATAAGGTAAAAAACGATCTATTGTATCCTTTAAACTTTCAGTTAATGGAATCTCTTCATAGTTTAAATCCTTATATCGAGGATCATCCCCAGGGTATCTTGGATCCGTTGTTTTGAGAGCAGGAGGCTTAATATCATAACTTCTTCTCCAGATTAGTACTTGTTCCTCACCCACTTCTGCTGCCATTTCATCTTTACGAAGTCCTTGAAGAGCACCATAGTGTCTTTCATTTAATCTCCAAGAACGATATACTGGAATCCACATTAAATCCATCTCATCCAATACAATCCACAATGTTCTTATCCCTCGTTTTAAAACAGAAGTAAATGCTAGATCAAAAGTAAAACCATTTGCTTTCAAGATTTTACCCGCTTTTTTTGCTTCATCTATTCCCTTTTCTGAAAGATCAACATCTGTCCAACCAGTAAATATATTTTCTTTATTCCAAATACTTTCTCCATGGCGGAGAAGAACTAGTGTAAACAATTTATTTCACATCGAAAATACTTTATTTGTATATTTAAGTAATCAATTATTATATAATTTTACCAATAGAAGATACTTTACTTTTTCAAAATTGATTAAAGGTAAAATTACGATGAATCATAGGGGTATTTTAAAAGGAGCAGAAAGAAAAGAAATAAATTGGAGAAAAACAAAACTAGGAGAACCATTCCGAGATGTATTAAATGAATTTAGAGAAAATGTAATGAATCGAAGTGATTTTGATGCAACCTCGTTACTCCAATTTGGATTATTTATGGCAACTGCAATAATTAATATATTAAAAGAAAGTGAAAAAATATTAGGTCAGGAAGGTCAAAAAGTAGTATTCGAAGCTTTAATAAAAACCGGGTATGATATTGGGACACAAATCGTTAAAAATGTTGAAGTTCCTCACGATATCTCTGATATTGAACTCATGAGCTATTTGGCAACGATCATTAATACACAAGCTTGGACCTCAATTGAAGACCCCAAAATTGATAGTGAACATAAATGCTCTTTTGATATAATTTGGTGTCCACTACAAAGAATATATAAAGCATTTGATTGTAGAGTTCAACGATATTTAGTCCAAGGGATTATAAATGCATTTAAAGATTCAAACCTTCTAAAAAGTGATTATCAAATTGAATTCAAGTCTACTATTCCATCAGGGGCAGACGTTTGTAGTTTTTCAATTAGAAAAAAGGAAGAGGGAGAACCGGATATATGGGCGGAATATTCAAAAGATTTAGCTGAGAAAGCATTAAAATAATAGAAAACTTAAAGAGTTTGATGAAATAAGTGGCATTTAAAGGTAATAAGTAATATATCCAAAATAATTTACATATCAGAATTTAAGCTTAAATATTTTAAACTTCTATAATTCATTATCTAAAGAAATTATAATTAACTTAATCTTCAGTTAAAAAGACCATGAAAAAAGGGAAAATCTCTTTATATTTTTTAATTTTTTCACTTATGTCACTGATAGTCTTTCCGAATTATTCATTTGCAAGCACAATTTTAGGGGAATCTACTTTTCCAGCAGAAATAGGAAATGAATTTATATGGGAAACTGTAAACGCGACAGAATCATGGTATATGGAAGTAGAGTACGTACGTTTCACTGTAGATTCGATTTATAACTCAACATATCTGGATAATAATTATCTATTTATGAATTATACTTTAGAATATTATCATCGTTTTTCTTGGGTTCCACAGTATATTAACTCATTCTATATGGCTTACAATAAATCACTTAATTTCTTAAATTGGTCAAGTGAGGGATTTTATGGCGGAAATTTGTTCATCTTTCCTACTCCGGTTAATTATACTTTAATTCAAGAAGCAATTGAAGTCGAAGGGTATTTTAATACATCAAGAGAGGGTAATAAGTTAATTCTTGATTATGGAAATACTACTTTTATAGAACATACTATTGATCCATCTGGAATATCTTCTATAATTGAAAAAATTACAAATGGTACCACCATCTTTAAATGGGAATTAAATACCGAAGATGTTATCATAAGAATACCTTTCGGGAATGGTTTTATTGTTTTTTCACTTACATTTATGCTCTTTTTAGTGATAATTTATTCGAAGAAATTAAAAAGAATTAAGAATGAATAAGAAGAAATTGTTTTATCATAATCTATTCTAAAAATAGATCTCAATAATAAAATTCATCAAAAAAAGATATTTTATCCATTTTTTTCCATTCTACCGCGGTAGATATCAAAGGGAATTCGTTCACCAGTATCAACTATCCGTCTATAAGAACTAGTCTTACTCTCTTCTCTAAATTTTTGTACAGGCTGGTATTTCTGAGCAGGTTTACCAATATATATATAATTCGGTTCTAATACTTGTCCGATATGCGTGACGGCCCAAACTCCAAGAGTTGTGCCCTTACCAATAATAGTTCCAGGAGCTACTATTGAATGACCTCCAAGTACTACATGATCCCCAATAATAACTTTTTTAATTAAGAGATAATCTTTACTATCGATTTTGATGATTATGCTTGAAAAAACTATGGCTCCTTGCCCAACCATCATATTATTACCAAAATCGATAAATTCAACATCACACCACCCATCAAAAAACGTACTTTTAAAGTCAGCTCTTATATCACATGATTTAAACACTAAGTTTGAAGCCCAGGGAAAGCAAAAATTATTCCAAATCCAAAAAATAAACTTCTTTACTACAATCCGCAAACTATAGTAGTAATAATCCTTATTACCGCTTGTTGCTTCAAATAAACCCTCTCGTGGCTTATGAATCATTTTTAGGATAACTAAGGATAATTTTCCAAGTAGAAGACTAATAAGGAGATATGACCCCCACCATGCTAAAACGTCGATAAATACAATAAATATTCTCCAATGAAATATAAAGGAATCCATCGCAAATGTAAAAAATGTTAAAATCATGACGCTTGGAACTAAAAAAGATAATATATTCAATATAAAGTATAAAATAGTGGCAAAAAATGTCCATGAGAATGTGTTAGTTGTGATGGGATATTGACTAATATCAATTTTTCCTAAGATTTTTGAGATATCTTTATTAGATTCACTCTCCAAAATTTTCACCACCTAAAATTTTTTTTACTTCCTCATTATTCAATTTTTTAGCAGGAAATCCTTCATATATAGCACTACCATCTAATTTATCATATTTAAGGGTAGTGCACCCTGGTAACAATGTAGAATCATCACCTATTTCTGTACCCGGAAGCCCTCCTGTTATGGCATTAAGAATGACTCTATCTCCAATATCAACGCCTATAAATGTTAAATTTTCATCACCATAAACTCCGTCCACTAAATGATTTGTAATATGAGAAGATGTCCCTAAATAACTGTTTTTCCCGAAGTTGATATGACTATGTAAAAAGGTTTCTTCAAGAATAGTACCCTTTCCTATTTTGTTTGATCTGATAAATCTTAATTCCCAATTAAGAAGCCATGGAAAGGGAGACCTTGAAAAAGCAAATATTGGATATTTCATCAGAAATGAGCTAAAATGGTAATAATCCAAAGCCTTTATTGATGTATCTAGATTTCTGTCATAAATTCCTTGGGAAGGCCCTCGTTTATCAGCCATAATATAGAAATATCTGGTAAATAGTGCAATAAAAAACAGATGGATAAGATAAATCCCAATAATAATTAAAGGAGTTAAAAGAGTCAATGTATAAACCATAGGATGTAATAATGAATTAAATGTAAGTGGTAATGTGAATAAATTTGTTCCTAAAATCATATATAGATAAAAATAAAATAATAACCCAGGAATTATAAATGAAAATCCAATGATAATTATTCCGGAGATTATATAAAAATGAAATGGTACTGATAATTCTTTCATATGCGCTCTTAAAAATGACTCATTATCAATCATACCCTTACTTTGTTCAAATAAACTCCTTTCAATTGCATCTTTTTCTTTAAATGAAGCATTCTGAGTTATTTTCTTAACGGGTTTACCCCCAAATACTTCGTTCTTTTCTAAATATTGATTTACCTTGGTAATAGAGTTACATTCAACAACTACATTATCTTCGATTATAGTACCTGGTAAAATTAATGAATGGGCACCAATAATTACATCATTACCAATATTTACCTCTTTAATGATTAATTTATTTTGAACAATAATATTCGACATGATTAGTGTTCCCTGGCCAATTTTAGAATTTTTTCCAATTTTTACAAACTCGCAATCCACCCAAGAATCATGTAAGGATGCCGAAAATGAAGTTTTAATCCCAAAAATTTTATAAATTAGCGTTTCAAAAAATGGAATTGAAAGTTGCCTTGCTAACCAAATAGGCCATTTCTTAATAACACTTCTTAAGCTCCAATAACGGCAATCTTTATTATTCATGTTAAACTCAAAAATCCCTTGTTTCGGTTTATAAAATAAATTTGTTATTATCAAGAAGATTTTTGAGACAATAGTAGAAAAAAGGATCATTAAGACCACTCCTAATAAAAAAGCAAAAGGAAAAAAAACATAAAAAATAGTCCCAACAGTATAACACGTTTTCCAATAAAACCAAAACCAATAAATTGTTGGTTGTGCCCCAAACGTTATTAACAAAAAATAAATGATAATATAATACTTTTTCGCGAGAGCATTAGTTGTTCTTGGTCCTTCTCTTAAGGATGCAGGGATCGACATTCTATATAAAACCTATATTTATTAAAAAGATAATATGAGCCCATTAATTAAAATTTATATTATGATTTTACTAAACTTTTAGATAAATCAACAATTAAATCCAATATTAAAATTTCAATAGTTTTAAAGATATAGGTAGAGGGAATTATAAATTTGAGTGAACAATTTTTTTGGTGGACGGATGAACAAAGAGAAATTGATACAAAAGTAAGAGCCTTTGTAGATAAGCACTTTGAAGAAGCAGAAGAATATTTTTGGAGTACTAAGTTTCCTTGGCCGTTAGTAAAAAAGGTAGCTGATGAGGGTTATTTTGGTGCAGGTGTTCCTAAAGAGTATGGGGGTTTAGAGTTAGGGGCAACGGGTAGTTGCATCGTAGCAGAACAATTAGGGAGATTATATGCGGTAGGCCATGTATTTACAGTGAGTATGTTAGCAGGTTTAGAACAAATTTTAAGATTTGGAACGGAAGAACAGAAACAAAAGTGGCTCCCTAAAATTGCTAAGGGGGATGAGCTCGGAGCTTTATGTATAACAGAACCTTTTGCTGGTTCCGATGCAGCTAATGTATTTACTTCTGCTATGAAAGACGGTGATGAATGGGTCATTAACGGAAAAAAACGCTATATAACAGGAGCAGGTGTATCAAATAGATATTTTATATATGCTAAAACTAGCGATGATCCATCTACTCGAAAACAATATGGTCATATTACTTCATTTATTGTGGAAAAAGGAACTCCAGGATTTAGTTTAGAAAGAGTAAATCCACTTATCGGTTTTGATAATGTTCCAAACGGATATTTAGATTTTGATCATGTAAGGATACCTGATGAAAATCGAATAGGAGCTGTAGGGAAAGGATGGAACGTCATGATGGCAGGCTTAAACTTTGAGCGGTTAATTGGAGCTGCGGTTTTTGGAGGAGTATTTGAGGATATCACTTCTTTATTATATCACTACACTCGAAGGCGAGTACAGTTCAATCGACCTACAATATCATTTCCAGGCATTCAAAATGAAATAGCAGATATTATCACAAAATCAAAATTAGCACGTTTATTTTCTTATTACACAGCTAAAATGTTGGATGATGGTAAGGAACCTATGATTGAAGCATCAATTTCCAAAATGATAAACACTGAATTTGCTCGCGAGGCAGGTATAAAAGCAATTCAAATTTTGGGAGGGGATGGCCTTACTAAGTTTTTACCTGTTGAACGAGTAGTGAGAGAATCAAAAATAGGAGAAATTGCAGCAGGTACTACAGAAATACAAAAAATGATAATATTCCGTTTTAGTTCTATGTTGCCATTGTATAATAGAACAATAAGGATACGGTGGAATAACGACGTAAATGCGCCAATTATCTCAAAACGAGAATCAGAATTTAAGGGAATGGACTTAAATGAAGATAATGTTCTTAAAGTTATTGCACATGATTATAAAGTAAATCCCGGAATTTATATGACTCCAGATGAAGTAAGGGAAGATATTGGAGGTAGTAGATCTGAGATTAAAAACATTATTGAAAAATTAGAAGCAAAAAACTTAGTAGTTACGAATAAAGATAAAAATGGAAAATTAACGCTGGTTAAAGCCTCATACGATGGATTGCAGAAAGCTTTTCCAAAGGAATATTACCAATGGTTTCCGAATTGGTATGAAGAGGCTGATAAATTTTAATTACTTAATTTTCTTTTTATTTGTTATTCATCTTGTATTTCAAAGTTTTTAATTAATTCGATCTTTCCAAGAGTATCAATAGAGATCGCCTGTAATTTTAATTCATCATCTGTGCTTAATTCATCATCAACCATAACAAAATAAAACAATTCTTTTTTATTATTAAACCCCATTTCCATTTGTCCGCAATCCTCTGGTAATATCTCAATAATGCTTTCTGGAGCTTTTTCTCTTAATGTCTCAAAAATTGCATTTTCTATGGAACTTTGTTTTTGACGGACTTCTTTAATTTTTGAAAAGTCAAATTTTCCCATAGATTCATTAGCTTGATCATTTAATTCATTCCAATTTTGAAATAATTCTTTTAATGATACCATAATATAACAAGCCCATTAAAAGAACTTAAAGGTTTTTATTTCTTAGAAAATAGTTTTTAATGTAAATTCTTTTTAGAAAATCGAAACTAATAAGAGGTTTAATAAATGGACATTATTCTGCCCAAACCAAACTTAAAGGGAAATATAAGCTTAGAAGAATGTATATATAGACGGGAAAGTATCAGAAAATACGCTGATCAGGAAATTGATCTTGAAAAGATATCTCAAATTTTATGGGTGTCACAGGGTAAAAAAGATCATAAACGAACGGTTCCGTCCGCGGGAGCGACTTATCCGTTAGAAATTTGGGTGATTTTGAAAAATAAAGGTCTATATCACTATGATTTAGAGACTCATAGTTTAGAATTTATAAAGAGAGATAATATATTAAATGACTTAGTCAAAGCTTCTTGGGATCAAAATTTCATAAAAGAAGCTTATCTAAATATCGTCATTAGCGCGGATTATTCAAGAACAACTCATCGGTATGGCGAAAGAGGTTATAGATATGTTTACATTGAAGTAGGACACTGTGCTCAAAATATTCATTTACAAGCAATAGCATTAGGGCTTGTTTCAGTTCCAATAGGAGCCTTCAATGACCATCAGGTTAAAGAAATCTTATATTTACCTAAAAATCAAGCTCCACTATATATAATACCAATAGGATATCCAAGTTCATCTCATCCTAATAAAGATTAAATTAAGTACTTGCCATAAATACGAAAAAAAAGATGAAAGCAAAGAAAAACACGATCATAATTATTGCCATAATCCAGAAATACTTGAATTGAGAATTAGTTGAGATCAATGGGCCATTACTTTTTTTTCCTTCGAGAGTTTTAATTTTTTCTTCAAGTTCTTGTATTTTTAAATCTTTACTCGTTTCATTTTCTATAAGATTAAAGGAATAACCGCAATAAGGACAGATATTTCCTTTAATGTCTTTCTCAGCACCGCAGTTTGGACAATAATTCATAATATCCCTTGATTAATTGATACTTTTAGTATAGATTTGAAAAATAAAAGTGTTTGTATGATACTTTAAATATTGTTCATACTTAGATAGAATCGACACGATTAGTATTAAAGGTGTTTTGATTGAATTTAAATAAATGGGAAAATAAGAAATTAGCCCACACATATTCAATAGTAGCAAGAGATTCAAAAACTGGAGAGATGGGGGTCGCTGTACAAAGCCACTGGTTTTCTGTTGGAACTGTGGTCTCTTGGGGGGAAGCAGGAGTAGGAGTAGTAGCCACACAATCTTTGGTTAATATTTCATATGGTCCACGAGGTCTTCAATTATTAAAGGAAGGAAGGACACCAAAAGAAGCAATTGACTTTTTACTTGCGGATGATGAAGGAAGAGAATTTCGACAAGTTGCTATATTGGATGCAGTAGGAAATATCGCAGTATATACTGGGAAAAAATGTATCCAAGAAGCAGGACATGCAAAAGGAATAGATTATTCAGTTCAGGCAAATATGATGCTAACAAATAAAGTCTGGTCAGCTATGGCTAAAGCATTTGAAAAGAACGATAATCTTCCTTTACCCGAGAGAATTATAGAAGTGTTGAGAGCCGCTGAAAAAGAAGGAGGGGATATTAGAGGCAAACAATCCGCAGCTCTATTGATAGTCGATGGGAAGAAAACTGATAAAAAGTGGGAAGACCCTCTAATTGATCTGAGAGTTGATGACCATCAACAGCCATTAAAGGAGCTTTCACGGTTATTACAGATATATAGAGCGTATGAGCACATGAATAAAGGGGATCTGGCTATAGAACATAATAACATGGATTTAGCTTTAAAAGAATATTCATCTGCACAAACTTTATTTCCTAATAATATTGAAATGAAATTTTGGACTGCAGTTTCTTTAGCCAATAATGATCAATTAGAACATTCAATTCCAATTTTCGCGAATATTTTTAATCAGGAACCAAATTGGAGACTACTATTAGAAAGATTGGTTAAACCTAAAATATTAAAAATTAGTTTTAAGGATCTCCAAAAAATCCTCTCTATTTGATGAGAGTGCGGATTAATAGAATCCTTGGTTAACAAAATCAGGCTTTTCAATCAAAAAAACCATAATTTTACGATTAGTAGTTTCATTCACTAAATCGCCCATATACATCATTCCAATCCGCTCTGCTACTTTCCAAGCATTTTGGTTTTCAGAATGAATATAACTATTGATATTGGAGAGCTTTAATTTCATAAAGGCAAATTCTAATACTTTTTTCATTGCTTCTATAGCATATCCATTCCCTCTATATTGAGGAGATAAATAATAATAACAATTTGCCCCAGTAGTATTAAAAAAAAATAACCCACAAAATCCGATTATTATTTCCCCATTTTTCTCAATAATTTCAAAATTGAGAAGATTTTGAATATTTGCAAAACTATTTTGGGTGAATTTCAACGTTGAATTTATTATTGTAGCGAATACTTCATGGATATTTATTACTTCTTTAAGTTCTTTTAAATTTATATTTTGTACGGGTTGTAGAGTTAATCTTCTTGTTTGTAAAATTTCATTCAATTTATTTTCCACTTTATAACAGTTGTCAACTTATAAAAGTAGTTTAATTATTTTAAGTAATAATAATAAACTTAAATTTACATTGATTAGTTATTAAGTAATAAAAGTAAATGAGAATTATGGATTACTAATGGAAAAATCAAAAATCTACCATTTAGACTATTTAAATAAAATTCTCGGTGTTTTGAAATGTGCAAAGTGTAATTCTCATGAAAATATCGTACCTTACCCAATCAAACAATTAAGTAGTTATTTAATAGAAGGAAAAAATAAATCTCAAATTAAAAAAAAAATCTCACACTCATTATTTGTGCCTATATGCTTGAGATGTACAATTGAATTCGATCGTTGGAAACGAATTAAAAGGAATAATACCCGAAAAAAATATTTAAATCTACTTTATATTCTGATTTTTAGCGTAATTTGTTATCTTTTAGTGGATAATTTAATTATCTTGATATCCTCCATTATCATTTTTAGTATATGGCTATTGAGAAATGTCATTAATGAATCTATATACCTTAAGAAGATGGATTATAACCCTCGTAAATATATGATTTTTAAAAATTTTGATAAGTTATTCATAAAGTCTGAAAAATCACCAAATTGGGTTGAATTCATTCAATGGATTAAAGATGTATTATATGAAAGAATTTATGTTATGGAATGTTCAGATATTAGGTTTATATCCCATAATAAGGACGAATTTATTAATTGTGTTCATTGCGGAGCAAAGGTTAAAAAATCGGATATTAAATGTTTAAAATGTGATAATTACTTGCCTTTAGTATGAAATTAACTATTAATAGTTAATTTATCTTTGTTTTTATAAGATAAGGAATAAGATCAACCATTTAAAACCATAAAACTGGGATTTTTTTATAGGTTTATGAATTTATTAATATGATATGGTTAATGAAATTAAGAATTCAGAATCATCAGCTCTTCTTGATGAGGTAAGAAATCTCATTCAAAAGTACAAGCAAAAAACTACATGCGGAATTGTTTTTAAGATTAATGATAAAGAATATCCTCTTGAATTAATTAAAGTACTGAATCTAATACGGGATAAAATACAACGATGGGGTAGCAGTACCATCTTTACTTACATTGGAAATTTATTCGAGAAAAATAAAATAGTAATAATTGGAGCTGAAAGTCAAATCCATGCGGTAGATCTTGTTATGTCAGTCTATTTGACAGAAATACTAAAATTAAATCAAATAAATGATAAATTATTTGACTCCCATAATTTTGAAGATTCAATAAAAGACAATATCAATAGTAATATAGTAATAGGATATCCTTATAATGAGGAAATTGAGAATAAAATAAAACATCATATTTTAAAGATTCTTGCCGAATCATCAGATGAAAATTCTGTAGTTTAATTATTTTGTAAAAAAGGAGAAAAGAGGAGGTTTACTCCCCTTTATACTCCCAACCCAAATCCACTATTAAAGTCTCATTCTAAGACTAAATGTGAAACTTAAGTATCAGATATTTAACTTAGGATATATATCTATAGAGGTTAAAAGTTTTTCAATTTTTACTTAAGAAGTATAGATCAAATTTTACCAATTGGTTTCAAATCCTTCTAAGATAAGCTCTTTTACTCTCTTGTTAATCTCGGAATTAAAGCCATTAAAAAGACCAACATCATTCTCCCAATTTTTTGGTAAATTTTTTTGATACGTATCATAAAATCTATGAGCTAATGTTTTAAAATTATTGTTTGCCAAATGAAATTTAATATCAGTACGAGATATTGCAATAAAGAAAAAAGGGTCTTTCTTGAAGAAATGGAGTCGATATTTGTTCATTGAGACATTTTTCAAGTCAGTTTTAAAACAAATGTTATGAATGGAATTCAAAGCAGAAAAGAAGGCACCAATCATTTGGTCATCACAATCCAATACGCATGGATTACTATATATCACTTTTCCGCCTTCTGCAAGGACAAAAAAATCTAATAAGTATTCAGGCAATGATTATCTCCTTGAATTATCAATTAAATAGTATTACAACACAATATTATTCCATTTCTTATTTAAAAAGGAGTATTATTATTATATTCTGTAGATATCCCTCAGAGATGATATGAATTCTTTAACTAAAAGTGTTCTCATTGATCAAAATTTCAAATAAGTTTTATCCATAAACTGAAACCATGTTAGTTTAAATTGTTATAATAAGAAAAATAAGTAAATATATATACATCAGTTAGGTTTGTGATGCAAATTAATGAATCCGAATCGTTTGAGCACCTTCGAATTAAAGAATTCCTTTTTGAAAACTTACCGCTAGAGAATAATTTAATTGAAATTAAACAAGAGTACAATATAGGAGGGCGTAAAGCAGATTTATTTCTGCTATTACCTAAAACTAAAAAAATTGTTATAGAAATTCAGCATTCAATAATTCTTCAAAAAGAGTTATTACAACGTACTCAGGATTATAATAATCATAATTGTTATGTATTATGGTTATTCAACGGCAATTCATTTGGTCGTTATGCTCACATTGATAGTGCTGTGCAAGTTTATAATTTTGAATTAATATCGCAGTCACTTTATAAAGGAAGAGTCTATTTTCTTAATGTTTCTAAATTTGGACTGATGAATGCAATATACACTTTATATTTTGCACCATATTATGAAATAAAACAATTCAGTAATGGTAAAACTCATCTTGTACAATCTAAAACCAAAAAAAGCATTATTCCTTACACGATAACTTCATTAAAATTTAAATTGTTTAAAAATAAAGGCTATAAACTTGTAAAATTTGACGATATTGATATAAGAAGCAGATGTATCTTAGATATTAAAACATTTTTATCTAAATATCCTTATTTAGAAAAGAAGCTAAACCAAGAAAATGAGTTAAATGCCCATCAAAAGAAACTTTTTATTATCATAGCCAAATTTGCTCCAATTTACGGAATCCATTTAACATATAATATTTTAAAAAATCTAGGCGTTGTTGAGCGAAACGATTTCAATTTCATGAATTTAACCTACGATTATTTATTTAAGAAGATTCAATAATGTTTAATTAAGGAAAAAGTATCCATGAATATTTCTGATTAGTGCTTTCTATCGATAATCATTGTATAATTTTGAAGAAAAAAAAGAAAAAAAAGAGATTTACAACTTAAGTTTTAAATTTTCTTTCTTTTTAACTTTAAAATGATACCTAAAGAAGTAAAAAGGATTATCATAGAGAAATACAATAAACTAAATCCTGAAATAAAAAGAGATTCGGTTATTTCATAATTTTCAATGGTTTCCATAAGTGGATATCTATCGACAATTATTGGAGTTGGTTTATGTTGATCTATAACTACAGGTCCATCACTAATTCCATTATTATCAACATCAACTTTATCATAAAGAGAATAATAATTTCCTAAGTAATTTGTAAAGCTGTTTCCCTTATAGTTATAAGTTACTTTTTTTTGTGTGTTCCAACTGACATTTGCTGCATAAAATATAAAATCTGCGCCCCATTCTCCATTGACAAAATTGTTAAAATAAACATAAATATCCTCTGAATAAAAAATTTGCACCCCTGTACAGTCATAACAATTATTTTCTGTAACTATAATATCACTGCTATACTCTATATCAATCCCATTACGCTGATTATATACAGTATTACGGATTATCAACCCATTCTGAACATAAAGTAATTTAACTGCTCCATCATTAAGATTTACTCCGGCATTATAGACAGTACAATTTTCAATCCGAAAAAAAGCACTCGAATTTTGAATCAAAATACAAGAACCAACTCCCCCACCATTCATTATTAAATCTTTAATAACATATGGATCTGACTTTGTACCTGTTCCAGTACAAATACCTCCTGCTTTTGCTTCAGTCCAATTGTTATCAATAAAAATTTTTCCAGAAAATGTTGAAACTCGTAAATTTGCGTTATTTAATTCATTGTTATTTGAAGTACTAGGAATGGGATTCAGGGCAAAAATAAATCCAATAATCAAAATTAGGAGAAAAGTTTTCTTAAAAATTAAGTTCAAATTATAATCACTAAAAGTTTGTATAATACTTTTTAACTTCCTATGTCACTTTTTATATTTATTGCAAATCCAATATCTTTTCAATTAATTTCGGATTAAGATGGAAATTTTTGTCTATTGTTTAATGTAATGATCTTCTTTGATTAATTCTTTAAGGAAACCGCTTTAATATCCCTATATCCAATAACTTTAATTCCAACTTTTTCAATGCATTCTTTAACTTTTGGATTAATAAACGCCTCATAATCTTGATTTCTCCATTTCGCAGAATCCGGAGTTATTGCTTGTAGTTCTGGGCTCATTTTGGCAGAATGAAATAAAAGATGAGTTACACCAGATTTTACTTTCTTAAATAAATTACAATAATACTTGACTTTATCAGCATGTGCGCCTCCAGTATCAATAATCATATGATCTAATATAGGTATTCCACGTTCTTCCAGATTTGAAAACATTTTCTCAAATATTTCTATTTGATCTCCCATCCCGATATCTTCCAGTTGCTTGTTCGTAGGTCTTGGTAAGAATGCGACAACATTGTATACTTCCGCTAATTTTAAATAAGTTGGTATAAACTTAGGATGCATAACTGTTCCCATATGGGCGTCAATATGAGTAATGTCAATTCCACTTTCAATTGCCCTATTTATTTGCCCCCGCATTTCTGCTTCCGCTGCTTTTGCTGATACATTCTCAATAGCTTCCTCGGTTGTACGCCATAAACATTGCTCTGAATCTAATAATCCTGTTGAAGAGTTAACACTACTTAAAGCCCTCCATCTATACAAATCATATTCGCAGGTAAGGGTCAAATGTACACCAAGATCATAAACCGGATTTTTCTTATATATAGCAACAGCTTCCAAAAACCATGGAGAAGGAACAATTAAAGAACCACAACTAGCAATACCATAATCCAAACATTCAAAAGAAGCCACATTAGAAGAATGTGAAAAACCAATATCATCGATATGAATAATGACAACTTTGTCCTCTACTTCATAACCAAGTTTTTCTATTAATGACATACTTTTCATGAATCTATTTAGATAAATACTTTAAATAAAGCTAATTATTCGATATTAAACTCTACGAAAAAATATTACATAGTGTTATAGATTTTTACTTTCAAGACAATTAATTTATAATTAATTTATTTAATATAGCCCTATTTTTTATTCTAAAAAAAGGATGAGAAAAGGAGAAAAAACAAGAATCCTAAGGGAGTTATGGGTAGTTGAGGAAACGATGGAATTGTTTTTTCTTCCTTTGTGAAACCTATAATTTACATTTAGTTTTCGTTTAAAAGTTAATGTGATATCGATATATCAATAACCATTCCTCCCCATTCCCGTAATTTTTCTTTATATAACCGTAAATTAAACTAAATTTAATAAATAAGCATTTTGAAAAGATTGAATAATTATGAAAAAGTTAAAAAATATAGAATGGGATCAATATCGACACTCTGAATTTTTACAATCGCTTAAAATAAGCGTAAATGAGTTAAAATTTATTAGGCTCTTCTTAAAGAGAGGTACCATAGATTTAGTTAATGATATTTTACGTGAAAGGAAAACAAAACAAAATACTCCTCATCAAAATAGTGGATATATTAAAACGTATAAAAAGGAAAGAATTAAGATTTAGATTTTCATTACGTTGTTTCTAATTTTTTTTTAAATTATATAAAAAGAAAAGGATTTATTATAATTATATATATCCTATTTCCTTAGTAATCGCTTCTGAAATACTACGTGCTTTCTTCGAAGGATTGAATGAGGAAATATCGTTTTAATGGCTCTATCATTATTAGACCAGATTGTTGTACCTTCTATATAATCAACACCTTTCATACGACACATTAGTTGACCTATATTATTTAAAGCCGAAAAGATTCCTTTTCCTGCATATTCTTTCTTTATCATAGCAGTATCCACATTCGTATGGGTTAGTTTCTCTTCATTCCAGAGTTGATAAAGATTAGGTAAGGCCATAATCATTCCTACCAACTTTCCTGTGGTCTTATCAAATGCCATTGGACAGCAAGGAACTGATTTCTCAATGTCTGTATTATTATGAATTTCAATAAATCGAGCACTTTCGAAATAAACAGTTGGATCAATTTCAATTAGTTGACTTGTAAATTTTTTATAGGTCTCTCGATACGATTCTATCATCTCTTCTATTCGAGATTTTCCCCCAGGTGCATCTGCTAATACTGAATAAAAAGAATTCCTGGCAAGATCATAAATTTCATCCTTCAAATCAACTATTTCATCTACAGAATGAAACCTAATAATGATATTTTCGTCCAAATCTTTTCCATGTTCCCAAGATTTTTGTACAACTTCTACACAGGAATATTCTGATTCTGGAATATAACCTAACTCTGTTAAATATCCAAATTCTTTCATCTCGGGGGAATTAAAAGCAACGCCATTCATCATTGGGGCACTATGTCCTAATATCTGATATCCTACGCCACCAATATATTTTGGATAATTAATAGGACCACGAAGTTTTTTTAATTTGTTTTCTCTTACATAATGTTCACAAGCATCCATAAGTATTCTACATGATTCAAAATCGCTAGCATGAAGCCATCCGAATGTAGCACATTTCATTCCATAGCTTTTATACTCAGGGTCTATTTGACATACTACAAATCCAGTTGGAATTTGATTTTTGGTAAGAGTGAATAACTTAAGATTGTAATCAGTATTATTAATCTTTTTTTGTAGATAAGTGGCAAGTTCTAAGATAATACGAGGCCTTAATTTATCATCAGGGACATATAGAAGGCTATTTAATGTATTTATTATATCGAAGGGATTTCTTGTTATACTTAAATCAACAATAGGTGACTTATTCGTTATAAGTGTCATATTTGGTAGTAAAAAGGAGACTATTTAAAGGAAAAATCGTTCGTTTATCCATCTTTAATTTATAATATGTTTCTATAATAGATGCAACATATTATTTTATTTTAATATTTAAAAGATCTAGTAATTCCCAACCTTGAGGAAGAAGTTGTATATGCTCCACTTTCCCCTCATAATAGTTGAATACAATTTGATCTTCAAACTCGCCCGAAATTTTGTTGTAACTCCATGCGGGTGTATATCCCCTTGCACGAAATCCAAAGTTATAAAAAATTTGTTGCTGCTCAGGATTATAGGCAGAAACGAATACCTCCACATATCTAATATTATTTTGAAGCATACTTCGTTTTAATTCTGTAAGATATACATAAAGTTCTTCCAAGGATTCTACATGATACTTTATTTTCTCGAAATTCTGAACTGTAGTCGTGTGTAAGTATAAAAAATAGGAGGAGGACTCCTTGATAAAGCATTGATAAAATTCATAGCCATATTTGTCTTTAATGATATCCATCCGATAATTTTCTTGGAGATTTCTTATTTTCTTAAAATTTAGTTTTATTTGAGGTTCTACAATCTGAAACCCTCCGAGATGATATATACCATCGGAGTGAATATAACTTTCTAAAGCATTGCGAATTAACTGCGGTTGTCTACGTTTTCTTAGTATATCCAATGCATTTTCACTATAATTAACACATAGCACATCAGTTTCTACTTGATTGTAAAATACGTCCTTATTCGGAAAGACCGCCAAAGTATTAAGTCCACAAATACCCGTAGAATACTGAGAAGAGGCATGAGCCGTTCGGTTTTCGCAATACCAAATGTCTATTACTTCTCGGTAAATAGAAAACGCCCAATAGGAAGAACCAATTATGGCTTTAGTGAAATCCAAAATCCCTTGATATTTTTTTTTAACCATTAACGCACCTATATACCCCTTACGATTATCAAAGTCGAGATAGCATTTAAAACACCCTCCAATCTCTTTATCCATCATAAAAAGGATAAAGTTGTATTCAATACTCTGTATCATCACTTCTACCTTTTCTTCATCTAAAAAATCGAGATAGGGATACGATTGGTTATATACTTCTTCGAAAATTTCCACCACATCTTTTGCTTGCTCCGGTTCAGCAAGCACTAATTTGGGGGCAATTTTGGTTTCACTCTCTCGAGGATCAATCAAAAAATCTAATGTGATACCTGTCTCGATATCAAGGTCTATAACTCCCCGAAATGTATCTAAAAATTCATCTACTGTTCTAGGAAAAAGTTCGTCATACTTAATAACAGGCTCAATTAATAATTCTTGAGTAATCATTTTTTGAAGGATAACTTAGTGATAATATATATCTTACAGGTTATTCCTTACATTTATCACGAGTATATAAAGAAAAATATTGAGGAAGGTCATAGCTGACAATTTTGTTTTCAATTTTTCTTTTAAATACATTCGAAAAATTAAAAGTTTAAATAATTTGGAATTTGGACTAAAAATGTTTATTAATCAACCTATACTTAATTGGACACCTCAGTATTGGGATCATATCCAGAGAAATATTGGAATTATATCGTTTGAAGAGCAAGAGATCATAAGGACTTCCAAAGTTGCAGTACTCGGTGTAGGTGGGCTTGGTGGTACAGTTGCAGAGAATTTGGTAAGAGCAGGCTGTCAAGACATTGTAATTGCCGATAAAGATACATTTGATGCCAGTAATCTTAATCGTCAACTCTGTACCTTAGACGATATTGATCATTATAAGGTGGATGTAATCGAAAAATTTCTTAAGAAAATCGATCCTGAAGTTAAAATCACTAAATTTACTATAATATCTCCTGATAATATCGAAAATGTGTTAGAGGAAGTAGATGTAGTTGCACTTACCTTGGATGGCCCTATTACTTCTATTTTAATTGAACGAGAATGTCGAAAAAGAGGGATTCCGATGTGTGAAACCTGGGCAGTACCCTTGCTCTTTTCATGGTGGTTCAGTGAAGGGAGTAAGTCCTATGAAGAATTATACGATTTGCCTACCCAACATCTTTCTAATCAAGAATTATTTAAAGTGAAAGATCAATTGAGTTTAACTTCTTGTAAATCTCTTTTTTCTAAGATAATTACCATGTTAAGTGTGGAAGCAAATTATGACCGCGAACCCGGCGCGTATGAAATGATGATGAGAGAGCAAGTCGGAATTCGCTCTTTTGCTCCCATTGTACGTCTCACTGCAGATTATCTAGTAATGGAACTTATTTTTGCTGGGATTTTAAAAATAAAATCTATGACATTAGCCCCTGCTTATAACGAGATTAATTATTTTTAATTATTTTTTATCTTGGCTTTGTTTAAATTGCCTTAAAATTGTTTCTAATTAATCTAGAAAAAATTATTAATGATCTTACAGCCTATAGAGGCAATAAATGTATCATTATTGAATATCTCGGTTATAAAGTCAATTAAAAAAGTACGGATATTAGATTTATGAGTTGTTACGATATCTTGATTTAATTCTTGTTTTAATAAATAGCATATGAATTGAAAGTATGTTATATAAGCATGGTCTACATCTTCATTGGAAAGTTTATAAAGCGAATGAGATAAATTGTTCCTAACCATAAGCAGCTTGACAACAGCATCCCTAAGTTTCTCTGATTTAACGAGATGTTCAATTCGTTCGAGATTTGTTACCTTTTCCCCTTCCGGTACGCTAAATCGATAATCATGATATTCTGTTAGAGTGGTAAAGAATCGTTGGTAGAACTGATAATCACTGCGATTAATAGTCCCATCTTCGTTAGTTAGAAATACTAATAACCAGTGGTTAATATTAATTGCATTCAATGCTCTTTTAATTTCTTCCTCCCAATTTATACCTGTATTACTATTGAGAGATGTAGGAGTATGAGTAGGAGTTATTCCAACCTTCTCTTCAAGAGTGAGTATACGTGGCACCAATGCTTGTAATAATGCTTCTCGTTCATGGAGTTGTCGGTTTAATTTAATTATTTCTCCATCATTTTGAGCATTGCCATCAATTTCATTTACTGCATAATTTCCATCAGAATTAACTTTTTTAGCATAAAAGGGAAAGAACCGCTTTAAATTATTCAAGATAGTAATTCTTGATTGGAGAAGATATTCCTTTAATTCGGTACTAGTAAGTTCTCCTGTAGTAAATTGGTTGATTTTTTGCTTCAGTACCTTTAGATCTTCAGGATTTAACACAAATTGTTCCAATAGAGTCTGAAGTACATTGTCTTGATTTTTTTTCTGTTCTATTTGGGTCAAGTGGTTTATCCCTCAATGAATAATTGAAATTTATCAAATATGCGATTATATTGTTCATATAGTTCTGTACTGTAGATTCTTAAAACCTTACCATTGGGAGTTATAGCATCGCACATCTCTAAGAAAGAAACGAGCTCTAAATAGGTCATAGGAAATCCATCCACTAAAGTAAGCTCATTTAAGAATGTTAAAAGGTCATTTCGAGAAATATCATAAGATACCTCATAGTAGGATTTACAAACGTTATACATAAATTTAGGAAATAAATTTTTAGCTATCTGAATTGCTTGGGTAAAATCAGTGTGAATAATGTGGTTACTCATCTGAAATAATTCGTAATATAGAATAGTACTGTAATGTTTTATCAACACCTCCATTAATCTGTTATTATCAAGGGTAGTAATAGGAGTAACTAAGGATTCTTCATCATTGACTTTTTTATTAAAGCTATCACATTTAATTTCGGTTTCCTTAATTGGAACATCAACTTCCGGGAGTTCAATATATACTTGGGCATTTCCTTCTTTTTGAGTTTGAAAATAGTCATCTAAAGCTCGTTGATAATAAGGTCCCACAGCATAGGATGTACGTATGGATTCCCCGCCACTTGCTCTTCGGGGGTGTGCTTCTATGAGATATCTTTGTTGGATCAAGATATTAAAAATGGAATCTCGAATTTCTTTAATCCGTTTTCGGTTTTTAGTGATAGTTAGCAATTTAGGACGAATAACGTTATATAATTCATCCTTTACTTTAGATTCGTATAAATGGCCCACTTTATCGGCTGTCTTCATCATCTTCAAAAATTTAATAATATCTTCAATAAGGGCTTTATATTTTCCAAAATCACGTTCCAGTATGGTGGGTTGAGTTTTTTGTAATAATTTTCGTTCGCTATCTTCGATATCATAGCCTTGATTATTCATATATTGAATAATTTTTTCCCAAGGCATAGAGGGGATAGCTTTTAAATCTTGAAACGCAATTTTAATCGGAAAAGGCTGATATATATCTTCACGCTTTACCACTGCTTCATCCAGACTCATATCAGACATGTATTTCATCTGGAAGCTTTCATTGCGACTAGAGCTATACATCCCTTTGCCATGAAGTGCCTCCAATCCCATAAGGTTGCCCATAAGCGCGAAATCCCGTTTATCCGTAGTCTTTAAGGCGACATAGTTAGTAAAGAAGTTAAATACATTTTGATGAAGAAAATGTAGCTGAGAAGTAGTCCCTATCAGTCCAAAATTGCGTTCAAGAAGCGGTACTAAAAATTTATCGATTTTATCATATGTGCGCTGTTTATCTAAGAAGTAGGCTTCGAATACCATATCAAGATTAGGAAGTAGAAGAAATTTAGGAATAAAATTTTCCCCTGACTGTAGATAATGAATAAATTTAGCTAAGATAAGAAAACTATAAAAACACTGTGTATTACGGTTGAGGATTCCCGAAAGATCAATAATAATAGTTTTTTCATTGGTAAGGAAGGCATTTGGAGACATATTTTCAGATTGATCTATAACATGAGACCCAATTACATTTAGGTCTTGAGGAATAAACTCCTTGAAAAAATTAAGTACAGTGTCAGTAGTTGGAGAACGCTCCCAATTTTTTCTCGTATCCAAATCTAATCCTATGGTTTGGATATCTTTAGTAATATGAAGTTCAGAAGTCTTAGATATAATCGTATTGCGAAACAGATCCATAGCATGATCATCTTTCTTATAACATAACGCATAGGCATCAAACATATAGTCTAAGTATCGCATATTATCTTTATCGTATGGTAAATCTGAAGAAAGAGGGTTAATGGTCAAAGTCTTTTTAAGTTTAAAATAGAGAAATCTATCCGCATATTGGGTAGATTGACACAACGAAATAAGGCGAGACCAATTACCTGTAGAGTCAAATATAATAGCAGGATATCCTTTTTGTATTAATTCAAACACAATTTTCATCGCAGTAAAATCTCTACTTGATGCTGTTCCATTGGTGATTAAGAGGGAATGTAATTGCTTTAAAGTAAATCCTGTTACAGTTTCCTCTTCTAAAATCTCGGTATTAATAGTATGCCCAATACTAATAAAATTCTCAAGGTGGAGTGGGGTATTAAATTCTGCGCCTATCCGTGTCTCCATCCCTTTCTTAAAGATATCTGCTATCATTATAAGATAGATAACGGTTTTTCCTTGAAAAATTACGTAATTAAGATGGGTGCCATTTTTCCGTAAATATTTCTGCTTAACCACTTCAAACATGACTCCTGACTCCAATCTACTTTTGGCTAAAGGCGTAAGATTATAATTAAAATAATTTTGAGCATAACTAACGGAAAGGATTGTCATATGTTGACGAAGAATGTTTTCTATGGAAAGGGCTTTTTCCATATCTGGAGATGAGGAGGGTATTGAATAGTTAGTTGAAATAGTAAAGAGTGTATTCCACATTCCATAACGAAGTTGAAACCAATTTTTTGCATCTGTCGCACATTGGATTCTTGATATGAATTTTATTTGTTCCTTCTCGGTCATAGCTTCAAATCCTTCTTTACGGAAATGATGATAATCCAAAGGAACTAATTGATAGGTTATGCAGTAGGTTGTTGCAGAAGTGGTAATAGCCTCATAAAATTTATCTGGTTTACAATACGGAGGGCTAGCTACATATTCAAGGTTACCCATCTTCACTCCCCCCATTAACCGATTCTCTATTTGATAAAATATAGTATCGGGAAAACGGTGGAATCTAAAGAAAATGGTATCATAAAAAGGGTCAATAATTTGTATTTCTTCCGAATGAAAAATAGAGTCTTTGAATCTAAATGTAAATAAAGAGCGATTCCATATATTACAAAGCCCTACAAAACATCCCGTGCCAATAAGAAACCTTATTAGATCAGAAAGCTGATATAATCCAAGTAGAATAGATATAAAGATTGAGATTCCTAATAATACACTTGTTTTTCCAAATATTTCTATTATGTGAGAAACTTTTACAGGTATATAATCACTAAATGCTTTCTGTTCTTGGGACTGATTAAAAAAACAAGTACGATACGCATTTATTAAACTAACCCTTCTTAGACAAACTAACTGAAAATGATAGAGGTTAGATTTCTTTGCTTGTTTTAACGCCTCACTATACAAGAAGAGTTTCTGAACCATCTCTTCCAATTTAATTCTGGTTAAACATCCTTCAATTTCATGAAATACTGCTAGATATAGACAAATCTCAAATGGCTTTGATTGAGAAGGGGAAAGATCAATACCTTTGGATTTTTTAACCACTTGATATGTGAAGGGAATTTCGGTATTAACCAGTGCTTTTATAAATTGATATAAATTACCATGGACATTTTCAGCAAGTATAGTAATTTGAAAAATTCGCATTGCTGTAGTTCGTTTTTCTTTAGTATTGGTAATACACATAATAGAATCATCCGCAGAATGATACCAAAAAATAATATCCTTAAAGAGAGGAAAGCTGCTCCTACGAAAGAGGTGTTTCATCCGGAAAAATTCACTATGAAATACAAATGAAATCATCAGCATAACAAGCGTAGCAATTCCTAGTCCAAATGCTATATTTAGGGTTGCGAGCATCAAGGTTATAGCGATCGTCAAAAAGAGTGCAACTCCAGAAATCGCGCGAGGTAACGTCTCTTTAAGATTCACATCGCTATAATGAGGAAGAAATCGCTCCCAAATATGATCATATTCCTCTTCTTTGGACATTTCTTCGCTACTCTGCTTGTGTGAGGTCTCTTTATGTTTTTTAATTTTATTAAAATCTAGGACATAACCATTTTCTATATTTTTCATATTTAATTATCAGCTCTTTGAATACCATTTTTTATTTATAAACGCAAATACAAGGATCATTAGGATACATAATAACAATAGCCACCCAATTACTGTGGTGACAAAACCAAAGACTAACATTTCAATAATGCACACAATTCCTAATAGAAGAAAAGTGAATATTACACCTAAAACTCCATAACGTCCCTTCTTTAGCGCTAATAAGGATTGCCTTTGAATTAGCTTGTAATGATTTTTCTAAGGATTTTAGCTGTATAAGACGCAATAGGGTCTCTTGGTCTAGCCTATGCTGTAATTCTTTGATAAGTTGTTTTTGATCTTGGCGTATTCGATGTAAAAGCAATGGTTTTATAGGATTGTTACCATAGGACTTAGAATAGTTAAACTTACCTAGAAAAGACATCAGAGAAACAGTTCTATTTTCCATAATATCGCTATCTTTAAGATGTTCTTGTAGATTTGGAACTTGCATATTTCTGAGGTCAAAATAGAGTTGTGTAAGTTCTTTTAAATAAATCGCGGGAAACTCATCCTCTCTTTTTTTACGATCAAATAATGTTTCCACCACTTTGATAGTAGTAATTTGGGATGCGATGAAAATATTGAGTTGAAAGTTTAACTGAAAAATTTTATTGATCAGTTCCATATATTCTGAGAGTTTTTCATTAGCTTCCTTTCTTCGAGGGATAAATCCTAACTTATATCCAATCTCGTCTATTACATTAGATACAAAAATATAAAGTGCGTTAGTAGCATTTCGAATTTGGTTTACTTCAAGACTAAGTTCGATAAACCGTTTTAATTTATTATCGGAGATTGATTGAGTCATGGGATTATATTCCTCCGGCTTTTAATTGCTAAGAATTGCTGATAAATTTCCTGGGCTTCTAACTCATCGGAAGTTGGTAACGCTTTAACTTTTCCTGTATTCTTAGTTTTATGTTGTTGACGATGAATTAATTCTAGTTCAGCGATAAATTTATCCAAATCAAGCACATCAGAAGATAAATTAGTAATATTGTGAAATTGCGATTCAATTTCAAAGGTATAAGCGAATTTGTAATAAAATAAAGTAAAAGGAAAACAGCAAGCAAACGCGATCACTTGAAGATAATAGCCTATCCCCGCCATAAAATAAAAGACTAAATCTAACTCATAATCATATAGAAGTAAAAAGGGAAATAGCAACTGATTCGGAAACAAATACATTATAGGAAAAATAACCATAAAAAAAATTATCATGAATATCAAACCTAAATTGATAACAGCAAATCCTTTTGCATACTTTAGTTTGGAAGGTTTCTCAGAACTATGAAATACTGCTCCAAAGGACGAAAGGGTTAACATTAGGATAAAAAAAATCATAAGCGGTATCGGGATTGTAGCATTTATCGGTTTATACCAGGTATTTAGTTCAGTATCTAAACGAGATGGAGAATACCAGTCATAAAATAGATTATAGCTCCAATCCACTAATACCGCATTAGAACTATCAATACCTTGAAATACATACCAATCCATAAATAACGATATAAAAGCGAGGGCTATCCCCATTAAGAAACACACTCGAATAGAACCTGGTTGGTGACTTGTCATGATGATTCTTATTATTCCTACATAACCTTATTGATCTTTTTCATTGATCCCACCTATTTAAAGAAAAAATTCTAAAAATGTAAAAAAGCTAGAAATTAGTCTTCGAGAAAGGAGCTATATTTATTCAATAAATCGCAATCATTAGAATTGTGTTTTTCCTGTTGACTAAGATCAGCTATCTCCTTTTGGAATTCTCCACGCGAATGATCTGTAGAATAACATTCAAAGTTCTCCAATATAATATAGCTTGCGGACTTCCCTAGACACTCATACCCAAATTGGACCAATATTTCATGAGAATATTCTTCTTTTAATACTAACAAATCCGCTTCATCTAAGTGAATTTCTTTTTGATAATATGGTGTATTAAACTGAACAGCTAAGTTTTTTTTCACCAGATAAAAGCGATAATAGATATATACCATAGTAAGAGTATAAATCCCTATGACAGCATAACCGATGTTCAAGAAAATTCGCAATAAATAAAACCAATTAGTAATAAACATAATAAAAAGTAACAAGGTATACCCTAATGTTAAAAAAGAGGTTAATCGTAGCTTACGATTAAAGGAGCCGGATGCATCTTGATACTGTTGAATGGCAGTTTTTTCATGAACATGAGTCTCAAGTATTTCATAT
>RDOE01000023.1 GCA_011364975.1 Promethearchaeota archaeon
CTGTTAAATTGTAATTCCTTATTCCATCACCCCAACCTGATGTATTAAATCGCCACAACTGATCAAGAATATCCCATCTAATTGTCTCATCATTGTAATTGGGATCTTCAAACGCTTCAGAATCGGTTATCAATGTCATAAATGCGAGATGGATCATATTAAAAAAAGCATTCCGATGATATCTCAAGAAACTGTAAAATCCTTCTTCAAATCGTTTGATATAATGATGTTGGAGACAAGGATTATCTTCTAACATTACAAGAGCAAATTCCACATCCATACTAAAAGCCAGGGCATAAGTATCATAAGCTGTATTTCCTACTGAGCCCATGTTGCCATTATGCATTGACATTATTTTCGCAGCAGCATAATTATAAAGAGAGTCATATTTATCAGGTCTTGCTGTGGCACCAATACGTAGTAGTGCTAATTGCCACATGCTTTCACCCAAAATTGGGTTTAAATCTGAGCCAACAGGTTCCCCTTCTCCTCCGAGTAAGAGCCAATTAGTATTACGAAAGCCTTCAATCATCTGTTCTGTTAGTAAGGAAATTCGCTCTACACACCATCTACTATCCTCATTAGTGTTAGGATCAATAAATTTTAGCACACTCGCAAAGCCAAGATAATAACCAGCAAGCTCATCTCGTGATGTATGTAGTCTCACCCTCCAATTTTTATAGGCTCCTGTTCCATTGAAATGTCTTTCATCTTCATCAAAGATCCATTTATGATATTTGTAATTTTCAGGAGCACAAACAAATCTTGCAGGCATGCCAGGATAATCTGGACCTATACCTCCATTAGGAGCAGCTAACATATTGCTGAATCCAGAAACACACTTTTTAACCATACGAGTAGCATTCGTTAATTCATCCAAATCATTATTATCTAATGCATATTTATATCGAAGACTTTGTGAGGTTAAAGTATATCCTAAATGAAGAGCACCATTATCAGTTCCAAGCCATTCCTTAACTTTATTATAAGAATTATTTTCAAAGATTAAATCAACACTGATATTGGTAGGTATATGCCATTTCTCTAATTGATAATCAAAATTGTGAGCCATTTGCTCTAAGTAGGTTTGATTGGCAGTAATTTGATTTAATGGGGTGAAATAATCAGTGTTAGGAGGATCAAGCTCAAGAGTAAATGATGCAACATCATCTATTATGGATAAGCCAAAACCAAGAAATGAAAAGAATCCAATTAAGGGTATGGAAAATAAAATTGCTACAACAACATTTTTCTTAATCAGGTTTTTTCTTGTTCTGATCCGCATGTTAAATTGTGAGAAATAATTTTTATGTTATTTATTTTACTTTTTAACTATTTAAAGTTTAAAAATTGGAGCCAAGATCTATCATTTTTTAACCTTTCATATTCTTCGCGATTTCCAAAATCCCCTCTAAATTGATCTTTATTCATCTCATACACTCTTACTTTCCAATTTCTTGTTTTCATACCCATAAGTATCGCTTCAGGAAGTTCAAGTTCTTTTCTCTGAGAAGGTTTTATTAATTTCAAGGTTTCAAAAATTTCCTTTGAGAGAACAAAGAGACCAGCATTGTTAAGTCGAGATTTAGACGTACCCTTTCCTGGTTTTTCAATTATATCGGTTAAATAGGAATCTTTGGTATAGACAGCTGCACCTAAATGAGGATCATTAGTTTGATTTGCTGTAAGAATATAATCTTGTTTTTCGTTCTGAAAAATATGATTAATTTCCTTATAAACAGAATAGCCTAAGAGTATATCTCCCCATGTTAAAATGAAATGGTTGTTAGCTATTAATGGTTCACAAAGAAGTACAGCTCCTCCCGTTCCATTTAATTGCTTTTGCTCAATATACTCAATAGTAATATTTAATTTGATTTCATTTTGAAAATAATTAATGATTTGCTCCTTTCTATATCCTACTACGAGAATAAAATCTCGAATTCCTGAGTAGACTAATCCTTCTATTATATATCTTAGTAATGGTTTTCCATGTATTGGTATCATCGTTTTTTGATACTTTTCGGTGTATGGATAAAGGCGTTTTCCATATCCTGCACATAAAATAACAACTTTCAATAAATATCAGCTCCTTTACTGGTTTCTATTATGTATGCTACCCCTTTAGCGTCTTCAATTGCATTTTTAAGCTTTTCTTGATTACGGGGATAAAGAGCAAACATGGTACCACCAAAACCAGAACCGTTAATTTTTCCACCATAAGCCCCAATATCTTTACAATTGGAGAGCATTTTGTCTATTCTATCCGTTGAGACACCAATGTTATCTCTTAATTGTTTTTGATGGTTTTCCAATAGAATTCCCAACTTTTTATAAAATTGATAGACTTTCCTAAAATCATTTTTTCTATTAAGTATTTTAAGATTATTATCAATCAGGGATTTAGCTTGAATTGTTAAATCTCGATTTATTAAAATACCTTTAATTTTCTTTTGGTATTCTTTATTTAAATTAGGTAAATAAGATTCTATATCTTCTAATTTGGTCTGAAATTGATTGAAATTAGGCATTAATTCTTTCATCAATTTAATTGAAATTAAACTAGCTTCTTTTACTTTTATTAAATCATCTACTGTATTCTTTTTTTCCATTGAATTTCCCAGTACAAAACCTTCGAGCGTAATATTATAATTTATTAGCTCAGGATTTGGCACTGATGGGTTAAGGTAAAGAAGATTTCCATATGCAGCAGTATAATGATCCATCATACCTCCTCCCTCATTAAATTCTGTAACTTCTGAATGGTAGCCCATCAAAGCGAGCTGATATAAATCAAATCTTTGATTTGAAATTAAATTTAGAAAGTAAAGCCAAGCCATTACTAATGCAGAAGAGCTTGCAACTCCCGCATTTATCGGAATATCACCAAAAATTATTATCTTATAGCCATTATCAAATTTGATTCCACTCCTTAGAAATAGATTAAATCCACTCTTCAAATAATCTCGATTTGTACTATATTCTTGTTCCTTGTTAATCAATTTTATTTCAAGTTTTTGATGAACATCTGGAAGGTTAACTATGAATTTTTGTTCATTGGTTTTTTTTGCTTCTAAATAAATATACTTAGAAATTGCCATAGAAATTACAGGATAGGACAGGTAATCTTGATGTTCCCCAAAAAGACAAATTCTACCAGGAGATTTAATTTTAATCATATTTAAAGTAATTAAATATTTGAACTTACAAAATTAAATTTAACTATAGCAATTAATTGTTTTTACTTCTATTGGTAATACACGGATATTACATTTTTTTTTCTTTTAAAGAGATTTGTTTCTATAAATAGACAAATAGTAATTAATTCTTTTAGTTTTTATAATTCTCTAGAGAAAATTGTATGAGTTTAACCTATGATACACGATTTCTTGATAATAAAAGATGGACTTCCCATATTATCTAGGAATTTTACTAATTCGATAAATGTTTTTTCTCAATCTGACACGCTCATTTTAGTATCTGGTTTCTTTACGGCCTTAAATTCGTTTTCTGATTCTTTTGAGGATCTAGGCACTATTAGTGAGTTAAAATTATCAAATAATGATTTAAAACTCTCATTTCTAAAAGATAATAGTATACCAAACTTGATTTACTTAGCTACTTTCGATGAAGCTTCTAAATCTGTTAATGTTCGCCGAGTTTTAAGGAAAATATCTAGAACTTTTCTTCAAAAATATAATATAACTGAAATATTGAATTGGAAAGGTAAAAGAAATTCATTTAAATCTTTTGAAACGATATTAGATAAATATGTTGAAGAAGAATTATGTGAAAGTGACTCTAAATTTAAAGAAAGAATCGAAGATTTATTTAAGTGTGTAGAAGAGAAAATCAATGAAGAAACGAGTTTAAAAGCTCCTGATGACCTTCCTTCATATTGTAATCAAATTCCGACCTTTACAATAGTAAAGAAAGTAAACCCAAAAAATTTTTTAACTGGAGAAACCGCACATAAAGTATTTTATGATATTGATGGTAAAAAAACGATAAAAAATATCACTGATGATTTAAATTTATCACATGAACAAGTTTATAACATATGCAAAAACTTAATAAAATTAGGTTTTGTAAGCTTAAATTAAGCTGTACTGATAATTTTTATCTGAACAATAAACAATTATTCCTATTTATGAGTTCTTTTTTGATGCTGCTTTTTTCTTTTTCTTTCTTCTTCTTCTGCTTCTTGCGCAAGTTTACCAATTTCTTGTTCATCTTTACTCTTAAAAAGAAATGTTCCTTGAATTTTACTTAATTCTCTTTGTCCAGATTTACCTATCTTCTCGAAAGTAAGAGTTACAGGTATTTCTTGTTTTAAAGCTAAGTTAATGAAATTAATAAAACCATAATGTTTACTTGGTGCAATATTAAATTTAATTTCAACTTCTTTGCTTTTTTTAGTTGTAGTCTTTAGTAAAAGTCGTAATTTCAATTGTTTTCACGATATTGTTATGTTTTTTAAGTATTGAATAACTCTTTTAATTTCATTAAATTATAAAAGTTATAATATTGTTATAATTAACTATATTATATAAAATAAAAAGAATTTTGAGAGATCAACATGTCTTCCAACCTTTTTCCGTATAAATATTCAAAGGAGGAATGGTACAAAGCAGATTTCATTAATGAAGATGATGTAGTGGTGATCGTTGATACATCTAGAGAAATTATTTGGTTCTATAGCGGCAAAAAGAGTACTGCCCGAAATAGAATTAATGCACGTGAGCTACTTAATGAATTAATGAAAAATTATTCTTCATATGCATTAAAAGAGGTATCAGAAGAAACCCCAGATGATATCTTGGCTTATTTGGAAGATTTAAGAGAAGAATTCTTTAAAAGAAGAATATCGACTTTAGCATATGATATTCGAAAAGTGTCAAATCTATTTTTTTATCTTAACTGCCTAGCGTGTTTATTATTAATTATAACGTCTACGCTTTCAATTATATGGATTATTGGAACTAGTACTTATGAACTCAATGGATTTGATCATTTCGCGATCAGTTTATCATCTTTTTCATTCCAGATTATATTTATTGCTTCATTATTATTAAGTTCATTTCTTTCATTTATGTTAACCTTCATAATTGCGCTTTTCTTAAGGAAAAAATCCTTAATATTCTATACGATTATTACTTTAATTCTAAGCCTTGGTGGATTCTTTTTTGTTAGATTTTGGGATTTTTTAATGTTTTCTGAAATCAGTGGGCAAGTTATTTTCTTTCGAGTGGATATATTTACGCTATATATATTTAATCTCAATATTATTATGATAATTCCACTAATTATAGGAATCACTTTAATAATTATTGGGTCAAAAAAAATTCTTGAATATCCATAAAATCAACTAATTTTATCCCCTAATTATGAGTTCAAAACTTAGACTAAGAAAAGTATTCAAACCCCTTGTTATTTTTTTAGCTAAATTTTTAAGTAAAATGGGAGTATCCCCTAATTTAGCTACATCACTAATGCTATTTTTTGCTTTTCTTAGTAATATTACCCTTACAGTCTTCAATAACTTCCTATTATGTGCTATTTTCATTTTTATAACTGGAATATTTGACGGAATTGATGGAGCTATAGCAAGGTTAAGAAATAAAGAATCTTTGTTGGGGGGATTTTTAGACTCGTTCATGGATAGAGTAAGTGAATTTATAATATTCTTTGGATTTCTTATGCGTTTTAACAGTAATCGATTATGGATAATAATTGATATGAGGATTGTTATTATTATATCCTTCCTAAGTTCAATTATGATAAGTTATACTAGAGCAAGAGGAGAAAGTCTTGTTAAGGGAGATTTTGATGTAGGATTAATGGCTCGCTCTGAAAGATTATTTTTCCTATTTCTTTCCTTTTTATTAGCGAGTTTTTTTGGATTTATAAATGAGTTCCTCTTTATTTTTATGTTATTAGTTTTATTTACAGTATTTTATCGATATTTTAAAATACATAAACTAATTTATCTAACCGAAAAAAACACGTAATTTAAAGTTCTTAAACATTAAAAGATAGAATTTTTTGTTAATAATTATTAGGATTAAAATTTAATATTAATTTGTCCCCATTATGGAGATTGAAATAATCTCGTAAATAAGGTTTAGCAAGAATCTCAATTATATTTTTTTGATGATGAGTTCTTTGAATATCTAATATAGCTGCTTTCTTAAAATTGTTTTTATTATCTAATCTTGAAATGTATACATCATAACATTTTACGGGGCCATATTCTCTACTTTGATCCTTAAATCCATCAATAATTACTGGTGTTATATTTTTTAATTTTTCACGTAAGATTTCATTATCAGTATCACTAAGTTTTAAGTTTAAAGTTCCTTTGTAAGGTTCAAAACCTAATTTAGTCTTAAATTGATCATAATATCCTTTAATCGCTACATAATAGCCTCCTTCATGCATTCCCTCAGTTACTTCCCCAACAATTAGAATTGATTCTAACATTGATTTTAGGTTTTTATAAACTGTAAGCAGTACATTGGCTCCTTTTTTAGTGATAATGATTGCTTGAGATTTTCCATTTAGTTTCTTTTTGATCCAACCTAACTTTTCTAACTCATTTATTCTTCTACTCCCTGATTGTTGGCTTAAATTCAATAGCTGTCCGAATTCTACAGTAGTTATATTAATTGATCGTTTATCTTGAGTAAATTGACACAGTCGATAAAGTGTAAACCAATTTATATATTTTTCAGGAGTAATTCCATCTTCTTCAACCATTAATGTCCCCTTAACTATTTTTTTGACTGATCAATTATTTTCTTCTTAATTAGTCTAGAAGAATGTAAATTATATTTATCATAATATGTTTCCAATCGTTTTACAATGATATGATCTAAACCTTTTTTAAAAAGACCTTCTCTTAACATATCAATATCATATTTCTGATCAGGACCAAGTAAGATTATATCTGGGTTGAATTCTTCTACTGTTCTAAGAGTGTCGTTATCTGGTCGCCCTAATTTTGCCACTTTTACGTTTTTTAATCCTTGAACTACTTCAAGTCTTTGGTTTTCTGGAACAATAGGTTTTTGACCTTTAAATCGCTCGGCATTTTTATCAGTAGAAACTATTACATATACATCACCAAGTTTCGCAGCTTCATTTATAAAAAAGATGTGACCGGCATGAATAATATCAAATGTGCCTGCGATGAGTATCTTCTTTTTTTTAATCATAATCAACCTTTTATTTCTTTTTCTTCAATTGTTTCAAATGAAAGCCCGATAAAAACGGGTCCTCTAATATCAAATTTCTTTTGGGAGTTCCACAAAAATTCCATAATAATATCATCCAGCGTTAAATTCACTTCTGAGGCTCTGTAACACATTTTAACTCGATGCTCATAAAATTCTATTTTTTGATCTAACAAAATTTCAATATTATATGCCATTTCCGCAGCAATCCCTTCGAGATAAGTAAGTCCAGAGTCGATTGCATTGTCAAGCTTCTCATCAGGAGCCAATCCTACAATATTTCCTTCCTTTACCCATACTTTATTGAGAGCAGCTGGGCCTAATAATCTTACTCCCTGATCTTTTTCCCATAAGGTTACCCTTATTTTTTTATTTTTTATTGTGCCTTCCCATACGTTAATTTCTAAAGGAGCTTGCGCATCTTTATATTCCCGAGCAATTTTAACAATCGCATTCTTTATTTCAATCCCCGTTTCTGTTAATGGAACTTTTTTATATTTTAATCCACTCGCTATTTCATGATCAGTAAAGCTAATTTCTTCGTAAAAGTAAGGATAAACTAATTTTCGTATATCTTCAATTCCAGTTTTTATCATACAGATTCTTTCAACTCCAAATCCGATATTAAACACAGGATATGGTATTTCATATTTTGAAAGACTTACTGGACTGTAAAAACCCCCATCTCCAATTTCGATCCATTCTTTTGTTTTTGGATGTTCTACGAATACTTCAAATTCAGTTTGTGGAGCATAATATTTTGATGTTGCTTTTTTTATGGTAGACTTGCTATTCTTAAAACCAAATTCTTCACAAATTTGCTTAGCAATTTTTTGACAATCTTCAAGAGAGATTTCGGGTGTTAGGATAACTAAAGAGATAGTATTTGAATCAATTAGATGTGTTGCATCCAATTTCTGCTCTCTACGGAATTTAGGGCATATTGAAAAATATTGTAGGGGTAAAGTTTTCTTTTTTATTAATTGTGATAAAACCTTGAACCATAATGCGGTTGTATGACTTCTTAGAGTCATTTTAGATGGGATAGGCTTTAAGCCCTTTAATTCAGGAAATACTTTATCTATTAATTCGGTAGCATTACTTTCTTCTATCTTTAACTCTTCGATAAAAACTTCAATTAAATCATCAGCTTCAATCTCGTTTTTCTTATATCTTCGGAATATATTTTGTAATTCATTAATTTGATTAAAGTTAGGGATAATTGATTTAATCTTTTCAATCTTCTCTTTAGAAATACCTATATCTGGACGGGGTAATCCTGCTAAATAAAATACTCTATCAAGAATAAGCACTGCTTCGGGACCGTATTGTTTATAAATTTCCTCCTCTTCAACAAACATAGGTAAAATTAATTCTTCGAATCCTAAATTAATCATTTTTGTTCTAGCATAAACAATAAAATCATTAATCAGATGAGAGTTTCCCTTCTGTTCTAACTGAAACAAATCACCTTTTAGTTTCAAAAGATTTTTTGTCTCTTGCCATGTTTTTTCATAGTCAATGCTACTTTCCTTATTGATCTTCTTGAAATCAAAATCCATAGTAATCGTTTGGCTTTCTGTTATTTAGGTTTAACATTACTTTCAATGCATCTTTTAAGTTCATTCATTTGAAGAGAAATAGAAATATCCCCACGGGTTCTTTCTATAATATTTCTTGCTTGATCAGTTTTATGCCTTAAATCTTGGGTTAACCCTGAAGGGTAATCAATAGAGAATAAATATGTATATAGCTCATCCATATCTTCAAGAATCTGGTTAAGTTCTTCGATTTTTGAATTACGAATATTATCCAGTGCATATCTTCTTAATTCTCCAATAACATCAGCTAATCCTAAAGCATAATGTAACGGAGAAACATTTAACTCATTTGGTGCAGGAATAGCCTTTTTAGAGACTATGGAATAAAAAACCACTGCTTCAGTATATTCCTGTTCTGGTGTTTTTAAATATTTAAAAAATATACCTGGATTATGGTTTATTAATGATAATAATTTGCTATGGCTAATTTGAATATTACTTATCTTTTCAGAATAATCCGCAAGTTCTCTACGATGTATGTGTTTAATAGCAATGCTACAATCTCTAATTATAATTCGGGATACTTTTAGAATCTCTTCTCTATTCAAGTCTAATTTATCTAAATCTTCAGTTAAATCTGAGAAAATCTTTTTAAGGCTCATTCTTATAAATAAATATTTTAGTAATGATTAATTGTAATTTTAAATATAATTAATTATCAAAAGAAAGTAAAATATTTAGGATTTTTTGTTAAAAACAGTTTAGAAAAATTTAGAGAAGAGTTTCTATGAAAATTTTACTAATTCATTCTGATGGTGTAGAAGTAACTAAAAATAAGGAAGCAACCACAAACCCACAGGATTTTCCAGAAGATTTTATAAAAATGGACGGTTTAGTCTTAGTAGCGTATGTTTCAGTAGAAGATCAAGATACATATGATACTGATTTGATAGCAAAACAAGGAGCTCAAGTTATTGAAGATGCGATAATACAAATTACGAGTTTTCCAGAAAAAATACGTCAAAGAAATGAAGAGATCCAGAACTACAATAAACAAATCGAATCGGGTAAAATTAAGGGAAAATTACGCAATTTGGTTGATTTGATAAAAGAAAGAGATATGTATCGCGTTGATAAAGTTTTAGTTTATCCTTGGGCTCATTTAAGCAAATTTTTAAGCCATGAACCAAATACTATGGAAGTTTGCCCCAAAATAGCTGAATTGCTAGAGGAAAAGGGAATTGTAGCAAAATTTTCTCCTTTTGGATGGTATAAATCCTTTAAAATAAATTGTATAGGACATGAAATTGCTGAAATGTATAGAGATGTTAAATTATATATTCAACCCGAAGAACATATTGAAAATGCAGTTTTTAAAGTTATAACTCCCCAAGGAAAAGAATTAAATATTAAATTTGACAAAGATAGAAATGTGTTACCGCTAAAGGAGATTGAGGATGATGAATTTCTTACGTTTTTGAGGGCAGAGTTAGGAGAGAAAAGATCTGATGAGGGAATAGAACCAGCACATATAAAAACAATGAAGGAATTTGAATTAGTAGATTTTGATCCAAACACTGATGCAGGAAACCTTAGATGGTATACAAAAGGAGTAATTATGAAAAATCTGATTAAAAATTTTGTTGAAGACAGGATTATCGATTTTGGTGCAATGTTAATTGATACACCCCTAATGTATACTACCAAAAATAAGAAGTTAACGGCTCAAACCGCTCGATTTCCAGCTAGGAGTTATTGGGTAGAATCTGGTAATGATCGATACCTTTTACGATATGCTTCTGATTTCCTATTATTTGATTTATTCAGTACTATGAATCTTAAACCTCATTACTTCCCTTTAAGAATGTATGAATGGGAACAATATTCCTTTAGACGAGAAATGGAAGGAGAGCTTACAGGACTAAGAAGATTAAGGAGTTTTGTAATGCCAGATTTACATACTCTTTGTAAGAATTTATCTTCTGCTATTGAAGAGTTTAAGAGTCAATATTTCTTAATAAAAAACTTGTTAGAGGATCTTGGTGTAAAATCCTATGTTATTTTTAGGGCAACTCAAGAGTTTTATAAAGAGAATAAAGAATGGATTATAGAGCTAATTAAGACTGAGGACGAACCGATTTTACTGGAATTGTGGGAAGAAAGATATTATTATTTTATCTTAAAGTTTGAAAGACCGGTTTTATCAGCACAGGGTAAAAGTGCCACTTTATCAACAAATCAAATTGATGTAGAGAGCACACTTGAATATATGGTTGATAATGACGGAAAAGAAAGACAAAAATATAATATCTTTTTCATTGATGAAGATGGAGAAAAAAAACATCCAATTATACTTCACAACTCTCCAACTGGAGGTTTAGAACGAATTTTATGGGGATTAATCGAAAATGCTATACGAAATAAGGATAGTATTGTCCCTGGATTTAAAACGTGGATTTCCCCAATTCAAGTAAGGATAATAACTGTAAGTGAAAATCAGAACAAATATGCTGAGAATGTACTAGATATTTTGAGTAAACACTCTTACAGAGCAGATTTTGATGATAGAGATGAAACATTAGGTAAAAAAATTCGCCAAGCAGAAGTGGAATGGATACCTTATATAGTAATTTTAGGTGATAAAGAACAACAAAATCGCACAATTTCAGTAAGGAAACGATTAATAGGAAAACCAATTGGTCCTAAAAAGCAAACATCTGAAAATATGAATAATATTAAAGTGTCAAAGTTATTAGAATTATTGGAAAACGAAACTAAAAATTTCCCCAAACACAAATTGCCTATACCCTTAAGAAAGTTTTCAACTAAAATCTATTTCAGAAAATAAATTTAAAGAAAAATATGACGATTAAATGCATTATTTTTGATCTAGGAGATGTCATTGTCAATTTAGATTTCAGTAGGTTTTTTAATGAAGTTATTACACCCTCACCGTTAAATAAACCGAAAACACCCATAATTTTAGAATTTTTTCGCCAATCTGACACATATCATCAAGGAAAAGTAACTAATGAGGAGTTTTATACACAGGCGTGTGAATTACTTCAAATATGTAATTTAAATCAGAATGAATTTTTTGATGCTTTTAATAGTATTATTGCAGGTTTAGATCTTAGGGTTGTTGAAGTTATAAAGAAAATTCGCCAATTTAACAAACTAAAAATAATGTGTCTTTCAAATATTAACGCAAGTCATTGGAAATATCTGAAGAGCCAAAAATGGGATATATGGGATTTATTTGACGAGTTTATTCTCTCCCATGAAATTAAATTAACTAAACCTGATTATAAAATATTTAAATATGCAATAGAAAGAGCTGGATGCCGTCCACGTGAAATTTTGTTTATAGACGATGGATTAAATAATATACGCGCAGCGAGAGATGTAAATATAATCGCAATAAGATACATTGGATTAGATAACTTAATTGAAGAATTAATAAAGTATAATATTAAATTGAGTTAAATTGAATTTTAAAAATTAATAGCACTCCTAAGATTCAATCAGATATACTTTGCAAACAAGATTTTGCTATTATTTCAAACGCAGTTTCAACATTTTCACCAGTTTTAGCAGAAGTTTCCAAATATTCACAACTTATTCTTTTAGCTAAATCTTCTGCTTCAGTTCGCTCTATTTTTCTCTCAAGATCTATTTTGTTTCCAACCATAATCATCGGAATTGATTTTTTTACTGTCTTTTTAATACTACTTACCCACCCAGGTAATTTAAGCAGAGATTGGGGATTAGTCACATCAAACACTCCAAAAGCAGCGTTACTTCCTTTGAAATATATCTGGCGCAACGGGAGAAATTGATCTTGACCTCCTATATCCCATAAAAGTAGCCTAACATTAGTATTACCTATCTCAACGTCTTTAATTAGAAAATTAGAGCCGATAGTTTGTTTTAAATCTGGATTAAAATAATCTTTTATATATCTAATAAGTAATGAAGTTTTTCCCACACCCCCTGGACCAAACAAGGTGACCTTGAACTTATACATGTCATTCATCCTTTCTACTCCTCCGAGATTAGAATCTCTAAATGAATAATTCTTAAATATAACTTTACTCATTAAAAATTTTTAGAATTCTTATTCGTATAATATACGGAAGAATCAAATATTCTATATTCAATATTATCTTAAGGGTATTTATATCTTTAGGATTTTGAAGAAGATAAGCCATAACCTTCTTAAGTATAAATGATCATTTCAAGGGCAATATTATTTAGAAACCAGTTTACTATGATTAGTGTTTTAAAATCGAATAGAATAATATTGTTATTCATTTCTTTTTTTTTCCTATTTTTCCTAAAGCAGCCATTAACCATTCAGGACTCCCAACCCCATTACCAAATTCCATCCAAATATACATTAAAAATCCTAATAATCCTACATAAGTTAAATTGATTATTAAAAACATAATTACATCTAATTGTCGAAAAAATAAATTAAGAAGTAATTGATGGATGAAAAATAGACTCAAGGATACCTTTCCATAGTAAATCAGCATGTGAACAAAATTATTTTTGTTTTTCTTTTTAAGATCTATAAAGTAAAAGCTTATTGCGATAACTAGAAGTGCTGCACCTAAGTTATAAAGAATATTTGGAGCTCTTCCACGGATTAACAGCTCCGGTATTCCAGGAATATTAAAATAGGGTTGACTATTAGCAACAGTTAGAAGGGCGATATGGGGGTATTCTGAAAGCCCACCTGCGATTGAATCTTTCGTATATAATCCAAAACCAAATCCAATTCCTGCAAAGATTAATATTAGACTCCACATTAAAAAGAATCTAAATAACCCAATATAAGCATCTGTCGTTCCTTTATTCATTGCATCATATAGATACTCTCCAAAAATAGTTGATATAAAACAAATGGCCAATCCTGGTAATAAAGGTACCATAGGATTTGGTCCAATTAATATAAAATGAAATATAATCGCGATTATATTCCCCGATTCTATTCCTGGAACAAATAATAAGTCTCTAATAGGGTTTGAAACCGCAATGATCAAAATACCTATTACTGCTCGATGCAATTTCCTCAAATTTAGCGCATAATAGGAAATTATCTGTGAAAAGCCAATAAACATCAATATATTCCAGCCCCATAAACTAAGAGGAAAGGGAATATTATAATTTTCTAAAGTTAATGATGCAACGTTGTATATCATAGCAATAAAAATAATAAAAAATCCTCGTGAAAAAATCCTCATCTGAATTACTTTTTGGGGAAGTATATTCTGTTTATTTTTTATACTAAAAATAACACTCAATGCTGAAAGAAAAACAAATAGGGATGGGCCTAGAAAATCTAATAAAGCAAATGCTATTCCATATATATATTTGTTTTCACTATTTAACCACGCACTGGAAGAATGGGCTAAGATTATAAATACAATTGCAAATCCTTTTACAAAATCAATACTACCTATTCGTTTTGGAGACGCAAAATCTCTTATATCCTCTAAGGGAATTAATTCTTGTAAGTAATTAAATAGATGAGGTGATTCTGTTTCTGTTTTAAAATCATTTTGTATTGACATTTCACTCATTTATTACATATGATTTTTGGATATAAAAAATTATTATTTAATTATTCATCTTACGATTAATTTTCAGAGTCATGTTCATGACGCTTTAACTTATGAATAGTCCCCTTTAATTCATCTTCTATTATTTGCATTTCTTTCATCACAGTTTTTCCCGTTTTCTGACCTATTCGTCCTATTTGGACCATGAGCCATTCTGGTGAACCAACACCATTAAAAAACTCATTCCAAACGTACATTAAAAACCCCATAAATCCCACATACCCTAACCATATAAAGGGAAAGATTACAATATCAAAATACCATATAAACAACATAATAAATGTATAATGTATTAGAAACAAGCTTAAGGATACTTTTCCATAATAAATCAACATTGATATAAACGTATTACTTTTATCTTTAATATCAATAAAATAAAAACTAATAGCTATAATTAATAAAGCAGCTCCCAAATTATAGATCATATTAGGGGCTCTTCCACGAATCAAGAATTCCCACATCCCGGGATATCTTATCTCTGGAATTATAATTTGAGAATTCATGTCATAAAGAAGACCTATATGGGGATATTCATTTAAGGGAAGGGAACCTACAATTAGATCATTGGCGGGTGAATAAAAAGTTGCAGGAGCGTAGGAATACCTACCTAAAAATATTCCCATAATTACAAAAAATAATCCCCAGTATAGAAAAGTGCGAAAAAGTACAATGTAATCCTGTTTTTTACCCATCATCATAGCATCATACAAATATTCTCCAAAAATTGTCGAGATAAAACATATTGATATCCATGGAAGTAATGGGGTCATAGGAGAAGGCGATACAATAATATAATGTAAAAAGGAGATGAATAAATTACCTGCTTCTTTACCTTCGAATAAAAATTGTCGTATTGGGTCGGAAGTGAAGATAATAACCGCCCCTAAAACCGCACGTGCCATTTTTCCAATTTTCAGAGCATATAATGAAAAAATCTGGGAAAATCCAATAAACATCAATATATTCCATCCCCATAGATTCAATGGAAAAGTATAACCCTCGATTGTAAATTCAAAAGCAAAAATGTTAAAAATAATTGCAATTACAATAATTATGATACCTCGATTTAAAATCCTATTCCTAATAACCTTATTAGATAGAGAACCCTTCTTTCGTTTGATACTAAACACAACACTAAGAGCAGAAAGAAAAATGAATAGTGAAGGACCTAAAATGTCTAGAAAGGAAAAAACTATACCATATATGAAAATCCAAGAACTATTAAGCCATGCTCCAGCCGTATGGGCTAAAATTATAAATACAATTGCAAATCCTTTGACAAAATCAATACTTACGATTCGTTTAGGAGAATCGAAATCTCTTAATTCATCAACAGGAATTTCTTTTTTTAAATAATCAAATAGATGGATGGAATCCATATCGACGTCATTTTCTTTTTCATTAGACATTTTTATCCCAATATTCGGATTGAATTGAAAGTAATTTATTAAAATTTAAATTAATATTATATTTTTATGTCATAGTATTTGAATCTTTATAAAAAACCATAAAAGCTAGATTATGATATCGAATGTCAAAAAATATTTGGATTTTCGCCTATTAGGGTTATCTGGTTCAATTTTCATGATACTATCTCAATTTTTACCTTGGTTTTCAGATTTAACATTATTGAATATTTATATTATTACCACGAGTTTAGCTATCGAGGATTCCTTTTTGTATCTGTTTCCGTTGATAAGTGGTTTGATATGTTTCATAGGAACGTTTATAATAGTTTACAAACAAGAATATAGAATTAATTCTGTGATCGTTAATTTTGTTGGATTAGGTTTCTTCTTAATTTTCCTACTAGAATTAATTCCAAGAGAATTGATATATTTACCGACTATAGGCGTAGGGTTTTATTTTTCAATATTAGGTTTATTATTAGTATTTTTTGATATCTTACATATATTACTTACGAACAAGAATCAAGAGGAAGGGAACATACCATTAAAGGAAAAGAGAACTTAGACTCTAATAAATCTAATGAGGATGATATAGAAGCAAATTTTTATTATGCTCTAAGTCATGATATACGTAGGCGAATTATTAAAATTATTGGAGACGATACCTATACTTCTTTTACCAATTTAAAGAGAGAACTAAAGGTAAGTACTGGCACTATTTATCATCATCTTGATACTTTATCTCCTTTAGTTGAACAAAAAGATGATAAGAAGTATTACCTTACCGATTTAGGTATTCATGCTTATAATTCATTAAAAGATAATATAACTACGATAATTACTGCAGATTTTACAAGTAGAGAATTTAATTCACCTCTTTTAAAAGGTTTGATGAAATTAACTCCTCGAAAAAGTATTACATTGCAAGATAATAATAAAATATTTTCTATTCTACTTTCAGTAATAAGCCTATTAATAGGTAGTATATTTTGTGGACTTAATCAAGTATTTCCCTTTTTTCTTTTTTTCAATGAATCAAATTTATTTAGTTCTAGCTTAGAATTGTTATCACTACTATTATTTTCAATTTTCTTTTTGTTAAATTTTCTAATTTATTATATAATTAATGAGGGGATTTGCCGTTTATTTTATAAGAAGAAAGAAAATAGTTTTAAATTTTTTAAAGTGTTTGGAATGATATTCTTTCCTGTTGATATATATTTAATTATTCGTTATTTCTTAAAAATTTCAAATTCTTTAAATTTTGCTACAATAAGAATATTGGATAATATTCTAATGATTCTATTCCAGTTATGGTCGCTTTGGTTATTAACCTTTAATTTGACAGTAAACAAACAATTGAAGATTGAAAATTCACTAATTATAGCATTGTTAATTCATTATGGTGGGTTTTCCTTATTTTTGTTATTTTCTATTTAATGAGATTAAAGTGAGCTCTTTTTAATTGATTAAAAATTTCAGAAAATCTCTGTTTAGAAGAGTCGTGATCTTTACTTTTTGTTGCAATAAAACAAGAAAACTCTAAATGTTGGTTAGAATTAGCTTCTCTCAAACAAATTGGAGGAGTAACTAATTCAGGAATCTCTTGCATTAATTTTGGAATTTTAGTATCAATGATCTCTGTTAAGGAATCTCTTCCATCATAGATTAACTCAAATCTCGAAAATTCAGAAAATCCAATATGCTTAATTTCAAGAGTCTTGTTTTGTTCGGATTCTTGTTCTAATAATAGCAAGGGGTTTCGATTCAATATATTTCTGATTCCGATATAAGATGTAGTCATTCTTGGATTTATTTCAATGAAATATAATTTATCGTCTGGTGTTTTTATAAAGTCAATACCAAAATATCCCTTGAACTTATGTAAACTTATTTTTTCAAGATTTTTTTGTAGAATCTTTTTCACGTGAGTATATTGTTTAATAGGGGTATAACCACCTAAATAATACGATCTGCCATTCAAACCTTTAAATCCTATATTTTGAGAATTAATGCTTAAAATGGATAGATTATCTGTTACTTTATCTTCCAATGGATTATTTATTATCGATACACTTAGATCAGTTCCTTCAATATATTCTTGAAGAATATAATTTCGGTTGGGATCTATGGGTATGTTTTCCCGAGTGAAAAACAACTCTAATTCCTTTTTCCTTTGAAAATAATAAATTGATTCCGCACCAACACCATCTTCAGGTTTAATTATAAAAGGGAACTGAAATTCTTCAAACTTTTCATATATAAAATCGAAATCAATTTTGCCATCTACTAATGGAATCTGATAAGTTAGTGGTGTAATCAAATCATTATCCTTGAAAAAATCATATGTTTTTATTTTTGAGGCACCTAATTTAATTCCCTCTAAACCGATACTATAAAGATCTTTTTGATTATTGAGGGCAATTTCAGTTAATTTGTAAAGATTGTTTGAAAATTCGGGTGCTATTATAAAGCAAAAATTTGCTTTTTCTAAACATGTCTTATATACATCTAAAAAATCATCATTGGCAGTTACTAGTGATAAATCATCCTGATTAAGATAATCCGATAAATTAAATATTCTCTCATCTAATTGTGTTATTGTCTGGAATTTTAATTTCTTAAAATCCTCTAATATAGATCTTAACATCGCATAGCCTTCACATAATAACGACGAAGATATCTCTTCTGTATTAAATCCACCTCCAGAAACATATTCAAAAACAAAAATATTCTTTTTTGGCATAAGAATCCAAAAAGATTGTATTTAAGATTTATTAGTAAGAATTTAAAAATATTATATAGATAGATTAGTTTTAATTTGATGTTTTATATAATTTTAATTAACTTAAATTTAAACAAAAAAGATCTATGATGGTACAATGCCAACTTTTTTTGAACAAGAATTAATGCAACGTATTAGATACTTGCATTTCAAAATTAAAAAGATTGAGGAAGCTCTTGAAAAAGAAGAAGAGAATTTTACATTAGACGATTTAAATTTGATATTAGAGTATACTAGAATTCTGAACCTAAACTACCAGAGCGCTAATCATGCTAAAATCCTAAATGAATTAGATATTACATCGAATTTCTTTGATCCATTAGAAAATAATAGAGAAATTGAAATTCAAGATTTGATGTTTGAATGTGCAAGAGCATTATGGGTTATGGCAAGAGCTTACAATAAGATTTCCGAAAATTTCGAAGAAGAAGAGGATTGGGAAAATGCAGTTATTGCAATGGTTGAGAGTAGCAAAATGTTTAAAACAGCAGCATATTTTAGTGCTTCTGCAATATTTCAAAATGATATTGGAGTATCACTTTCATCTGAAAATCTTGAATTAAATTCCGAAGAAGCACGAGTCTTAGCTCAAAGTATCGCAGCGATAAGAGAAGAAACCTCAAATAATATATATTTCGCCTCAAAATTATACTCTGGATTAAGTTCTTTATCAAAAAGAATTTTTTATTTGAAAAAGCATGAAGAGAAGAGAAAGCAGCAACTAAGAGCGCAATTTCATTTTGATATGGGTAAAGCATGTCAACTAAAAGCAAGAGCATCATTTGAATCTTCAATTACAACTATTAACCAAGAAAAAGTAAAAAGACTTCAAGAGAAAGCAAAATTTTACTTTATGAAAGCAGAAGAGATATGGGGAGATATGCTTAAAAACGTATCAGAGATTCAATCTGAAGAAAAAAAAAACATTGAATTAAATCTTTCAATTGTAAGAGAGCTTGTAAAAGAACTCAAAGTTGATGTGCTAGACTATTTAGAGATTAAAAAAATACAAGATCCAGAACCAATAATTATTGTCCCAGAAAATCTTGCTCCTTTTGTACCTAAAAATACTATATACTTAACTAAATTTGTGCCAAAAGACTTAAATATCAAAAGGTTTAAAGCATTTCAAAGTAAAAAATTAGAACAAAAAATTCCATACAGCAAACGTGAAAAATTAATAGATAAGAAAGCCGGTATAGTAAGAACCATAAATGAGTTGAAGTTGTTAAAAGAAAACAAAGAAATTGATACCAACAAATTTGCTGAGTTAATGGAAAAATATTCTACAAAACTAAAAATGATCGAAACTGCAATAGAAAAAATAGCTAAATAACACTAAACTATATTCACCAATATTAGAAGCTATTACTAATTATTATTTGTCTTAAACGCGATTTAAATAGAGTTGTCGATTTCTTTTTATTTCAAAATTCCTTTTATCGGATTCAAGAAAAACCAAATCATATGTTTCTTTAAATATAAGCCCAATTAATAAAGTTTCAATTATTATAATCAAACTTAGCATTAATAATTGAAGATTATGCAAATGCAAAGAAAACATAGAAATTAGGAAAAATAAGTGTGGTAAAAATAGTAAAGCACTAATTCCTAACCTTATCCCAAATTTGAAGATATGAGTAATGGTTGATTTAAATGTTTTTTTTAGATTCATTATTTCGAAAAAGTAATAGAGACAAAATGCCATATCTATTGATGCAACGATAAGAATTAAATCTCTTTCCAATGGTTCTAATGCGATAAACGGCTTAAGAATTATTGAGACAATCATAAATGTCAAGGAGAGAATTAATAATACTAACGAGCATGATAGTAAACCATCATGGAAATCTTTGAAATCCATTTTAAACTATATAATAAGAGTCATATCAATTAATTTCTATAGATTTGAAATTTAACTTTTATACCAAGATCATCAAGAAGAATTTCTTTCATAAAAAAATTTGTACCAACAGTCATCATTGTATCCTTTTCAAATCTTCCATCTACATACCTATAAAGAATAGTTGTTTTTCCAACAGCACCATCTCCAACAATGCATATCTTATACATCATTTGTGCGTAGTCTGTCATGATTAATAGTCCCCTAAATTAAGAATTAAATTATTAGCTGGTAAGAGATAAGCTATTATCAGATTAATCATATAATCTTTTATTTTATATTTAAAATTTAGGGAATTTTTTTATAAATTAGAGACTTGCGGAGAAAATTCAGTTTCTAATTTATTTCATTAAATTTTTAAGGATTGAACCCATTTATTATTTAAATAATAAATTATGAATAATCATCCACAAAAAAATTAAAGAGTTTATGAATGATGGTAATTGTAGCAATTCCTAGTTTTGGGACTGGGGGGTTGAATGAAATTTTTGCTGAAAGGTTTGGGCGCTGTGACAGCTTTGCGTTTGTAACCATAGATAACAATGAAATAACTGAAGTTAGAATAATAGAAAATCCAGCAAAGGATGAGATGGGAGGAGCTGGAATTAAAGCAGCACAATTTGTGGGAAATAACAAAGCTAAGGATGTTATTGTTGGAATCGTTGGACCAAATGCTGCTCAATCGTTAAACGCGTTAAAAATTAATATGTTGAAAGCTCCAGAACGTCAAATAACAGTAAAGGAAGCATTAGATCTTTATATTGAAGGAAATCTTTCAAAAATTTCATCTAGTAATTTGATGAATAGAGCAGGAGCAGGGGGAAGTCAAGGTTTAGGAAGACGTAGAAGAGGAGGATTTTAATCTCTAATTTTATTTTTTGAAAAGTTAAATATTAAGATTATGGTTAAAAAGCCTTTATCAATTTGTATTACTGGAGGAAAAGGAGGGACTGGAAAAACCCTTGTCGCTGTAAATTTAGCAATAATGTTAAAAAATAAAGGATATCGCGTTCTGCTTGTAGATGGGGACGTAGAAAATCCTAATACATTTCTTCTTCTAAAAGGAAAATTAAAAGAATACGTTGAAGTTCCGTATTTTATACCAAGAATAAATGAGATAAAATGCTCAAAATGTGGAGTATGTGCTGAAAATTGTGCTTCAAATGCATTATTGCACATTAAAGATTCAATTCCAATTCCAATGATTAATCTTTGCTCCGGATGCAAACTATGCTTTAAAATTTGCCCTGAAAATGCAATAGAAGAAGGTTCAAAAATTTTGGGTAAAATTTATTCATTATCATCTAATGGTATGAAACTTTTTGTTGGAGAGCTAACAACAGCAGAAGCACGTTCTGCGGCGTTAGTTAAAGGATTATTAAATGAGACCAATAAACATATAAAATCAATAGAACAAGCTTATGATTATATTATTTTAGATACTGCCCCCGGAGCCCATTGCGATGTTGAGGAATTAATTAGTAATTCTGATTTAGCAATTCCGGTTACTGAACCCACCAGATTTGGGGAGCTTGACCTTTTTAGAATCATTAAACTTATTATTCTTTTGAAGAAGGAATATAAAGTTATAATAAATCGTTCTAGTTTGCCAGGATACAAAGAGAAATTCTATCAAGAGCTCAATAATGAGCAAATTGAAATTTTAGGGGAGATTCCACTAGACGAGGGAATATTGGAATCATATTGTAATCAATCACCATTTATGGAAAATAATGAATATGGAAATAATCCTGCTTTTAAAGCATTCAAAGAAATATATTCTAACATTATGGATTGGATTGGTGATAAAATATAAGCCCAATAAGTATAGGAATTCTTTCTGGAAAAGGAGGAGTAGGAAAGACTTCCTTAGCAGCATCTTTAACAGTTTTGGCTCATTTAGATCCCACAGTTAGCTCTATTACCCTAGATTGTGATGTGGACGCCCCGAATTTAGCTCTAATATTGCCTCCAATTAATGATGATAATACGCAGATAAAAGAGGTTTTCACCTCAAAAAAAGCTGACTTTTTACCAGATAAATGTATTACTTGTAAAAAGTGTGTTGATGAGCACTTTTGCGAGTTTGGTGCATTAAGTTGGGATTTTACCAAAGAAACTCCTATAATAGATTATTTAGCATGTGAAGGTTGTGGAGCTTGTAGAATTTTATGTCCTGAACAAGCGTTTAATATTAAAAATGTCAAAAGTGGAGAAATAAAAGCTTATAAAACAATTCAAGAAAGTTATTTAGTGTATGGCACGACAGTTCTTGGAAGCACTACTTCGGGAAAACTTGTCACAGAAGTAAAAAACTTTGTTGAATATCCAAAAGATTACAAAATGTTAGATTTAATAATAGTAGATGGCCCTCCTGGAATTGGTTGTCCAGTGATAGCAACAATCTCTGGCTTAGATTATGTCTTATTAATAACAGAACCTACACCATCAGGATTGCATGATTTAAAGAGAGTTATTGAAGTTATCAAGCAATTTAATATCCCATTTGGAATCGTAATTAATAAAGCTAATATAAAGAGCTTATTTAAGAAAAAAATTATGAAATTTATTAAAATAAATAAGTACAATCTATTAGGATTAATTGATTTTGATTTAATTATCCCTGAAGCAATGGCAGCAGCCATGCCTATTGTAGAATTTGCTCCTCGATCAGAAGTAACGAGGGAGATTAAAGATATTTATAATAATCTTAAATCTACTATTAAATTAAACTAAAAAAAAATAAATAAGGGTTTCTTAAAACCCAAGCTCTTTTAATTTTATTTTATTTTCCATATATTTTTCAGGTGTGATAGGATAATATTTCCAGTATAAGAATGTACAAATTGCCAAGATAATAGCGGGGATTACACTCATGTGTAATCGGACGCCTATTTTTGCAAGTTCCGTTTGAACGGTTTGACCCTCAACAAAACCAGTAAGAACATGTACAAACGCAAAAGCACCTATTTGAACCCCACGTGATAATCTCGAAAAAAACGCTGAAACACCTACAGTTGCTCCTCTAATATCAGATTTAGTTAAAACCACTCTCTCATCTAAAACATCGGCAAAATAAATTGTCATCAAGGCCCAGAAGTTACCCATTGTTAATCCTAAAATAGTGATATAGATTAATGAATCTATTAGCCCAACATAAAAAGTGCTAAGTAAGGTGCCTAATGTTAATGTTATACCACCAATCACTGCTGATTTTTTGTTGTTTTTTATTTTCTTTATAAGGAAGATCCAAATAATTGAACCAATAATCGCCCCTTGAAGAAAAAAAGCAAATAGCAATATGGTATTAAATTCAGCATCAGGACCACCTATAACAATTTCAACGGCATATGGAATAGATGCAGTTAAGGAACCTGTCACAACTTGAAATCCAAAGAACAGAATTATATAAAACTGAAAACTCTTTTGCGTTAAAGTAGATTTGAGTGCGTGAATAAAACTCTCACCCTTGACTTCACTTACGTAATATCTATCTTTAAGTTCTTTGTTTTCGTACATTCCGGGAATGAATAACAGACCAACTGTAATTAATATCCCTACTACTAGCCATGCCATGGGAATGTATGTAGAGGCTACATTTAATGTAATTATTAATGGTGGAATAATACTCGCGAATGGAAGTGCTATTATTGATAGAGGTGTACCCCAACCTTGTGCCTTTCTTCTTGCTCCATCAGTACGAAATTTATCTGGAAATAAAGAATTTACATTGACAAAACATAGAGAACTTAACGTATCAAATAAACAAGTTGTTAGTATAATCCAACCAAATAATGGCAAAGGTTCGGTAGCAGGATTTACCGGAGGTGGCATAAATAAAAGAATAAATATGAAACTAGCGGGTATGATTCCCATAACAATCCATGGAAATCTCTTACCAATTTTTCTTGTGAACTTAAACCGACGATCTGTTAGATAACCGATTAAGGGATCATTTACGGCATCCCATAGGGTAAAAATTATCATCGCTGATGCTATATAAATTGCATTTAATCCTACGGCGACTTCATAGAAGAAAAAAACATAAGAACCAAATACTGACCATGCAAACATGCTCCAAAATCCTGAGGAGGAATAGGAAAGTATATTAAGAATTGAAGGCTCTTTATAGGTTTCTACACTAGTATTTTCGTTCATTTAACATCTTCTCGATTTTTTAGAAATAGATTTAATGTGACTACTTTGCTAATCTTTTATTTAAAGATCTCTAATTATCAGATATTCGATGAACGAAAAACCAGTAGTTTTGATTATATGGAAAGGTTATTAATATATTTTAGGTTTCTCGGGAGGATTACCTAACAATTCTGAGATTGATTGTTGAAAATTATCGAAATGCCCGGGTAACGTTTTTAGCACATAAAATGCTTCTGCTGTGGTTAAATTCATGCTCTTTCCAATTACCTCGGCTAAAGAACGATATAATGTATTAGCATGTTTAGTCAATTTTTTTAACTCTTTTTCTGATACATTAGAAGGATCTATTTTAGGAGCAAATAAATTTGCTAATAATTCAAGAGTCGCTTCAAATTTCAAAGCAGCGGTAATTTTTCTATCTAAAGTTGAGGAGATATCTATAAAATAGTTTGGCTTATGTCCTAGTAATCCCATAAACCACACTTCAGAGCAGTTATAAGGTTCAATATTTTCTTTACTTTGATGAGAATATAACAAAGGAAATGCTGCAAATGCTGCGGCCTCAGCAGCCATTCTGCCCACAATTAGATGATCAGGATGTACTTCATAGGAAACCCAGGGATCAAATGTAACTACACGATCAGCTTTGTATTTGCGAACATAATAAACTAATTTCTCTCTAAGTTCAGATCCGTTTATAAAACCTGCATCAGGATATCCCAAAATTAAGGTTTCCTTCACACCAATAATTTCATTGGCAGTTCTTAATTCCTTTTCTCTAATCGCAGCTACTTGTTCCTTTGTTAAATCTCTTCTTAATGTTCCTACCTCACCGTTAGTGACACACAACGCATATACATTATGACCTTCATTTGCCCATCTTGCCAAAGTTCCCGCACAAAATATTGAGAGATCATCGGGATGAGCAAAAATTGCCAAGATATTCATAATTTTTATATCCATCTTATTCACTTCACTATTTATTACCATCAATAAAATAAATTAAATCTCAAAAAAAAATTATTGTAATAACTGTTTTTTTGCAGTATTAAGTACAGTCTCTAAATCCTGAGTTAAATCAGGTGTAATTGGAGGAGATACTATTTTAGTTAATAATTCTTCTTTTCTCTTTTTTATATATTTCCTCATACTAGAACTTCCTTTGCTTTTCCAATTCTCAAAATTATTACGATCTAACAGTGTTGGAATCCATAGGTCTCTTTTGAAATGTTGGAGTGTGTGCCGATTGCTAATAAATGAGCCTTTTGGACCGACCTTTTCAATAATATCCACTGCAAAATCTGAATTTTCAAATTTAATTGGATTTTGTAATCTTTCCAGATATGAAATAATTTCAGATTGCAAAATAAGCATATCTAAGGATGCAGCTTGATCTGCCCCAGCTATTCCCATATGACCAAAAATGTCTGCTCCCGAAGCAATACCAAACGCTAAGGTTGTTCCACATTCCAAACCTGCTTGAGCATCGGGAATCTTAGAATCTGTTAGACCAGTGTTAATATATACAGGTAATCCATAATATTTTCCCATTTCACTCATTGCCAAACTAAAAATGATTTGTTCTGGGCCTCCAAAAATAATTTGCATGGAGCGCATATCAAATGCATGACAGATTCCACCATAGCATATGGGAGTTCCCTTTTTAATTAATTGAACCAGACATATTCCTGCGAGTATTTCAGCATTCTCTTGAGCTATAGTTCCAGCAATAGTGGCAGGAGCAGTTATTCCCATTTGAGCCATGGGTCCAATCTGAACTGGTGTATTTAGTTTTGAAGTTTCAAATAATAAGTCCATACCATTAAACGGAAACGTCAAAGGACTTACCGGTTCGAGTAAGGGATAACATAAAGGATACCTTATGGCAGACTTTTCATCCCCTCTCAATGTAATTATCAAATCCATCAAATATTTTGTTGAGGCTTTATCATAAAACCAGAATGTAATAGGTTTTAAAGTATTTTTAATCATTTCATAGGCAATATTAATACTCCTTACTTTTACGGGAAGTTCATGGGGATCAGCCATGGCTCCAGGAATTGTAATTTGATCTAAATTCTCCGCAAAACGAGTAGCAGTAATCACATTTTCAAGCGTGGCATATCTTCTCTCTTCTCCCTCATTCTCAATCCATAATGCTTGACCGCCCGAAGTGTTATAATTCCGTTTTCCTTTTCCAAATTCTGCTTTTTTATTTAAATCACGCCCATATATAGTAAATTCTTTACTCGTATATGATAAGAGTTCCATGATTAAATCGGAGGGTATTTTTACTAATTGAATTTTATCATCAACAATAGCGCCGTGATCTTTACATAGTTGACGTACTTTTGGATGAGGGATAATCACTCCTATTCTATTTAAGATTTCAAGAGATTTTTCATGTATGAGGATGATTTCATCTTTAGATAAGAGGTTAAGTTTCATTTTAATTCAAATTTATAATTTTTAAAATAGATTAAACACTTTATTTGAATACTTTAACTAAGCCATAATCGATTAAAAAGATTTTATCTTCATTAAAACATTGTTTTATCTCCTAATTTCTATAACAAATTGTTAAAGGCTTATTGAGTAAATTATTTATAATCAATAATCTGAAAAAATTAAAACCTATATAACCTTAAATAAATTGATTAAGTGTTTCCAAGATAATACAAGGTGATATTTAATTCCAGTTCAAAATTTTATGGAATTATACAAATTTCTTCCGAAAACTAATTGTAAAAAGTGCGGAAAACCTACCTGCATGGCATTTGCTTTAGATTTATTACAAGGCAAGGTGAAAGTAGATGAATGTACTCCACTACTAGAACCAAAGTATCAGACCCAATATAACACCCTTAAAGACATGCTTGGGAAGGAAGAGGGCAAACAAAAAGAATTACGAATTAACGTAGACACAGATTTATGTGATGGGTGCGGGATATGTGTTACAGTATGTCCTGTAAATGCCAGATACTGTCCTCCAAGTTTAAGTGGAAAAGCTCCCGACTATCCCCCTGAGGATCATCAATTATTTCAAGTAAAAAAGGGGAAATGTGAATTACTGAATCTAAAACATTGTAGACGACTTGATGCCGAAGGACGTGAAAGAGAATGCCGTGTTTGTGAAACTTATTGTCCACGTGAGGCAATAAAAATAGAGTATGTATAGAATAGAATATTTTATTTTCTAGGTAATTAATATGAAACGTATAACGTGTTCTGGCTGTTCTTTATTATGTGATGATATTATTGTAAGAACAGATGGATTATTTATTGATGAGGTTATAGGAGCCTGTTTAAAGGGAAAAGAAAGATTTGATCAAGTAACTTCTCCTAATCGAATTACAAATCCTATGATTCGAAAAAATGGAGAATTAGTTAAAGTTACATGGGATGAAGCTCTTGATTACACAGTAAATATTATTAAAAAATCATTAAAACCATTACTTTATGGATTTTCTAACATAACATGCGAAGCACAATACAACGGAATAGAATTAGCTAAAGAAATAGATGGATTTATTGATTCTAACGCTTCAATTTGTCAGGGTAAAGTTTTTGAGAATCTTTTAGACATAGGTATTAATTTAACTAGTTTAACTGAGATATTAAATAAAGCTGATTTGTTGATCCTTTGGGGTGCAAATCCAGCTGAGACTATCCCACGTTTGTTGAATAAAGCCTTATTTTCTCGAGGAAAATTTCGGATGACAGGACGGGAAATTAAAACCTTAATTGTCATAGACCCCGTTAAAACTGCGTCATTCAAAGTAATGGGTGTAAGAGATCTTGCATTATTAATTGAACCGGATAAAGATATTGATTTAATTAGAACCTTAAAGGATGAGTGCTGTGCTACCAATGCCATTCCAGAGAAGGGAGTTGCGGGAATAGACCAGGATGACTTAAAAAGATTGCTTCTTCATTTAACTGGTGCTGAAAATGGAGTAATATTTATTGGGCAAGCTCTGTTACAACCTCATAAGAATTATAACCTAATTAAAGAACTCCTAGAATTACTACAACTTATTAATGAGCGACAATCGAAAGGTAGAATTTCATTAATTTTATTAGGAGGGCACTTCAATATGGCTGGATTTGATCATGTAGTATTAAGTAATTATGGAACATATGGCAATTTGCAATTTGAAGATAAGAAGTTGAAAAATGAAAAAATAACGTTAGTTAATAAACTAAAAAATGAAGAGTTCGATTGTTCTCTAATAATTGGGACTGATCCAATTTCTCATCTTCCTTATTCTCTAAGTTCGAGATTAGCAAAACAACCAATAATTCTCATAGATAATAAGAAATCAGCAACATATCATTTAGCTCAAGTCGTACTACCAACAGCTATAACTGGAATTGAGAGTAGTGGCATGGCTTATAGACTTGATCAAGTACCAATCGAATTAAATAAAATTGTAAATCCTCCCTCAAATATTCCTTCTGATGAGGAATTATTACTTCAATTAATTACTAAATTAAAAAGTAAAGATGAGGAATAACATGAAGCTTATTCTTAATACCATTCGTAAAATAGATAATGATCAACTTAAGGAATTTAGTTTTGGTGATGATAAGTCATTAGAAGAAAAGTTAGCAGCCTCATTTTTAAATCCTGTGGACTTTAAGAAAGCTAAATTAAGTTCCTCTTCAAATGTTAAAATTTCCTCTCCAAATTGTTCGGTTATTGTTAAAGGATATGAAGACGTTAATGTACCTGAAGGTATGATTTTATTGCCTGTCTCAATTTGGTCCAATCAACTAACTAACATTGAACAAGGAGAAATTAAGTATAAAAATCTTAGTGTTGAGATTGAACTTACAAATGAACCTGTATTAAGTTTCAAGAACTTATTAAAAAGAATTAAAGGGGTATAAAATCGTGTCGAAATTATTAATTAAAAATGGTTTGATATTTGATCCAATTAACAGTATTGCAGGGGAAGTTAATGATATTCTAATTGAGAATGGAAAAATTGTGAATAAATTTAGTAATGAAAAAAATGTAAAAGAAATTAATGCAAAAGATAAAACCATTATTCCTTCAGCATTAGATATTCATGCCCATATAGCATCTCATCAATTAAACCTAGTCCGTTTATTAGGAGCGAGAGATCTGAAATTTCAAAAGCATTGGGCAGGATTAAAGCTACTAGACATAACCAAGAATTATATAATGCAAGGTTTTTCTTTCATTTTAGAGGCAAATGTAATGCCTTCATTTGCTAAACAAACAACATTTGATTTTTTACGTATACCCGTTTTAGATAAAGGATTCCTTTTAAATATCAGTAATTTATGGGCTTTGGAACTTGAATATCAAAAGGGGTTATATCAGGACGGTGCAATGTTTGTATCTGATCTTTTAAGGAAAGTTAAAGGTTTTGGAGTCAAGATATATAATCCTTTTGAAGCTGAAAATTGGAATTGGAACATTTTAAGGAAAGAGCTAACTGAAAAAGGAAGACTTTATAATTTCAATCCTTTAGATGTTTATATTACTGTTACAAAAATAGTTGAATTTCTTAAACTTCCCCACTCTGTTCATGCCCATATCGAAGGATATGAATCCCGAGAAGTTAAAGAGAATCTTATGAAAGTTTTAAATGAAATTAAACCCTTAAATCCAATTGAGGCCAGTTCTAATAATCTAAAAGTTGGTAGATCTCAAATTTTTCATTTAGCTCACGCATCTTCTTATAATATTGATGGAGATAATTCGGAGCTAATAGATTTCTTCAATAAAAATATAAAGTTTGATCTAGACATAGGTTTTGTTGGATTTAACCCAATAAATCCTATAATGACTTCAGACAGAAGATTTTTCAATTCCTTTAAAAACTTAAATGAAAAAAGACCTGTCGTAAGAGAATCCTTAGAATCGGAAGGTGATAGTTTTATCGGTGTAAGAGAATTCAATAAACGGAATGTTGATCATTGTAATCTGTGGGGTAATGCTTTAGACTTAGCATTGAATATTAAAAATAAATGGCAACTTCAATTTTCAGTTAATTTTCCAATTTACAGTGATATCAAGAACACTCCCCTGATTTATGAATGGTTAATGAATAAAAATTCAAGGGAACGATTTATGAAAGATATGAATACCGAATTTTTGAAAAAGCATCCAATTGTTAATAACTCTGATGAGTATTCTTTTAAGGATTTAATAATTATCACACGGTCAAGCCCTGCAAAATCTTTAGGATTAGAAAAATATAAAGGAAATCTTGGATTGGGGGCTGATGGAGATTTAAATGTACTTGATATTAATATTGACACACTAGATCCTTCAAAACAAGTTGAGGAGATAATTAAAGCATTTCAAAATATTGAATATGTAATCAAGGAAGGAAATATTGTAAAAAAACAGGATGATTTCGCTCTTAATTATCCCGGTAAAATATTTTGGAGCAAGGGAAATGCAAATATAGAAAAATCAGCTACAATTCTAAACAAAAAACGAGAATTTTATGAGAAGTATAGCTCAATTTTTTATGATAGTTTCGAAACAAATATAAAAAAAGAATTTTTAAGAGAAATCTGAATTTCCCTTTATATTATTTATCCGATCGCATGATAATGTAGCATAGATCGATGGTAATAGCGTGGAGCTATAATATATGCCAATGGTCTTGTTCTAATATATGTTTCTAAGTCTTGTTCAAAGAATGAATAGATACTTAAATGGATTGTTGGAATTATCAAGTTTCTCCATCTACTTAATTGCTTTTCAGAGAGATTATTCTCAATTTTAAGTACGTTTGGATTTAAACACATTAGAAGAGCATATTCCATCAATTCAGGAATAAATTTAGCGCTTTGGGCTTTCAATATATTAGATTGAGCACGCAATAAAATCATCCAAGTCTCTTCAGACTCCCAGGGATACAAAGATGCAATAGAGGAGAAAAACTTTGTTCCTTCGGGAATATCTTCAATCAGTTCATAAAAATAATTATAGGCATCGAGATTGGTCGAAAATGCTAGTATAAGTAAAACAAAAACCATCTCCTCATTAATGTTTTGTGTTAAATGTTGATATAAATGTGTTCTTTTGCCAATCATAGGTAAATCTCTCTGAAAATCTACAAATATTTTTAGATTTTCATAATATTGGGTTATTTCATCATAATTTTCTTGATTTTGGGAACTCCATATAGTAAATAATTTCCCCAGTAAAGAAATTTCTTTCATTATTTTTTCTCTCTCACGTGTTGGGATGGTTATTTTACGCAAAATATCATCTATGATTTCTTTTGGTTGATTGTAAGGATATTGGGTTCTTAAATTATTCTCGATCATTTTAGCGTCCCGATTATTTCTGGGAATAACAGCTCCAGGATTATTGATAAGATAGAAAGATAATTTCATCATTCTTTTTTGGGCAATATTGTAATTGTATTCACTCATGGTGATTGAGTTCATTACTTCAGTCAAGCTAAGCATATTCATGTTAATTAAATATAACGCCCATATAGGAGAGAAGTTATGAGTACTCATTATATTTCCTATCTGATATATGATTGAATTAAATGCATTATCTAAGGCGTTTAAAACCTCAATTAAATCTCTTAAATCTCTTGAATAAAATCTGCGACGTGCATGAATTTCATCAATCATCAGTTCACCTAAAGGAGTGAGAGTTACGTGTAAACCATTTACTTTAACAGCTCTCTCAATCGATTCTAAATCTCTTGTTAACTCTAATATTTTATCTTTAAGGGTTCTTGAATCTATTTCTTTATTCTGAATAAATTTTTTTAAATCTTTGATCTCCTTTTTTAATCTAGCTCCTTTTCCAACTTTTAAAAAGGAAAAGGAGCGACTAACAGTAGATACATGATGATATTCTCCTTCTAAAGTTACTAAAGTTTTATATGCCTCTCTTATATCTTGAGTAAGTTGAATAAATTGCATTTTTGTACTTGTTATCTCACGATCATGATCAATATTTATTTCTTTAGATTCAAATTGAGAGATCAGATGATATTGCATTAATTCCGATATTTCTTCATAAGAGGTTACTATATCCTCTTTATTTTTAATTGATGATAATACTTCTAAAGTTCTTTCACAATTCATAATATCTCCACCTTTTCAATTATAGGTATTTCAATTGAAGGTAAATCTTTACCTTCTATAATAATTGTTAAATTTTGATTCTTATTTTCAGAATAGGTAAAAAAATCTTTATTTAAGGCTTGATAAAACATAAATGCTAATTCTTCTCTCTGTTTTGACCATGTTATTTGACGGTTTTCCAACAAATGACGGTAAGAATCAATTTGAACTAATGCATATAAAAATTCATATACTAATTTTTGCCACTCTTTTGTTTGAACTTGAATATATTCATTTAGGGATACTTTCTTCCATATAAAACCTTCTATATCTGCGAAGTGAATTATCCCATCCGCAGCCACTACACAATCTTTGTCTAACCATACATCCTGATAACAAATACCCGAAACCTCGTTTCCTTGTAGTTTTGCAGAACGCGTAAAGAGGGTTAAGAGAGCTATGCCACTTTTTATAAAATTTAGTTCGAAGATTTCTACGTCTTGCAGTGATTTAATTCCAAATAATTCGAATATTGAACTTGGGGCCGCAATGACATTATCTGATTCGAAATATAGTCTAATATTTGATGGAACAAGGCGTAATACTTGATAGAAATGGTCTTTATAAGTTCGAAACCAAAAAAAGTTACGTGCTGCTTTTTCTACCTCTTTTGGAAGTTGAACAACAGCTATAGCGGGGCATAAATATGCACCATTGATAGAATCCATTTCTGCTACTTTTGAAAATTCTAATTCGTCGAACCCGTTTACCAGACCTTGTGCCCCATATGGACTTTCCCCCATCCAAGACTCACCCATAATAAACCCAGTGGCTTTTGATAAACCAGCTAATCTATGTAGAGCTTTTGGATCCCGACAGGTATTCCTTAGCTTTTCAAGAGTTAAACTTCCCCCAAAAAACATATCTTGATAAGCTCCGCATCCTTTATCAGACAAATAAAATGGTTTCTTATTGATCTCAAACGAAAATTCAGGGATTATTGCATTTCTATTTTCATCTCTAATTGCAGCTATTTTTTTCTGCGTTAATTCATTGAACTGAGCTGTAGCAGATCCTAAATATGAAAATATCCACTTTTCTAGTGATTTAAACTGGGGATTTATAGAAATGGACTCTGGTTCTACTTGAAAGAGTTCACTATCAATTGACTTGATTAAATACTTATGGTATAAAGAATTAACATTAGAATTTATTGTAATTTGGGTCAGTAACGTCTCACCTTAACCTTTGGCATCTCCTTTCCTAATAGATTTATTTTTCCAATAATTTCAGCATTAAAATCATCATAGATATTTTTTGCGGGACTGTTCCATTCTGCGATTTCGGTTATTGCTGAATTTAAACCTAGTTCTTTAAGTGCTGAAAGACGGGATAATACAATCATCCTCCCAATCCCTTGATTTCTGAATGCAGGATGGACATAAAGCCCATAAAGCCAACCTTGGGTTTCACCGGGAGTAAGAAATCCTGCTCCCAATACAATTTCATTCATAAGCATTTCAGGTTTTGGATAATTTCTTCTATTTAATTCCGTCATTAGAGTTTGCACCCAACTTTCATTAATTGATGCGATAGCAACTACAGCAATATCATCATGAGAAGATTTTATCACCCATTTAGCATACTTTTTGCTCTTTTTACCACTATCTTCATTCGCAATCATTTTCATCACAGCATCCAAATGTTGTTCATTGAGAGGTCTAATATGATTAGTATCGAAACTCAAATCCCGCTGGTCAAGATCACTAACTTTAAAAATATCAAATGTTTCAATTGTTCTAAAATCCTTCAATCGACTAATTTCTGTGAAGGCATATTTAACTTTAGCATATTCTGCCATATTAGAAACATAACTACCATAAAAGGTTCCCACCTTCTCATCTGTCTCTATAAATCCTATCCCTTCAATAAGATCATTTTTATAGGCGCACACTATTTTTTTATCATGGGCTCTAGCTCTAACTAAAAAGGAAGGAATCATTTCTGAATACGCGGATTCAATAGCAAACTTTGCATTTTGAGGTAAATTTCTTTCAATTACAATATCACCTTCCTTAGTTGGAGTTATCCTTGGTCTCCAGCGTAAGTTTTCATACACTACATAAAAGAGTATAACAAAACAGAAGATAGGAAACCAATAAGCAAGTAGGTACATTCCAATATTAAAGGGTCTCAAATAATTTGCTGATGTAATAAAAATAACGGAATTTAACTGAAATTGAGACCAAAAATGAGTATCTCTATCATAACCATCATCAAATTCTGTATATACTTCTCCAATAAGAAAACCATCAGGTGTAAAATAATCACTTACTTCATAATTTGCATCAAATGTTCCATAAATATCATCTCTGACGTAGGATCCCGTTCTATAGAGTTTATTCCCTAAAAAGGGCATTAAATGTCCAACCCAAATATTATGATAACCCTCTAAAACTTCAAAAGAGATATCTAATAAAAAGTACGTAGATGCTTGAATACCCCCAGGAATATGGAACCATACATTCATTCCAGTAGTGTCAAGATCTTCTTGATCCGTTCCCCAAACGTAGGACCCATCAATTAAAGAATAAGAGAAAATATAATCGTCAATATCACTTTCGAAATAACCATAATAGTTTTCTTCCCAAGTCCAAGAAATTCGTGCAGTAACATTGGCATAATTCCCGTTAAAGTCAATTATATAATGACCAGTAGCTCGAAACGTTTCTGTATATCCCTCGTACCATCCACCAGTACCTATTAAATCCCAATTATACACATATTCGAATTCGATGTCATGAGACGAAGATTTGACGCCTAAATATGGGATGCCGAATAATTGTACTATAGTAGATATCATTACAAATAGTATTATTAAAACTGTTCGTTTTCTCATAATTTTAATTTAACTCGTAATGTTATTGGATTATATATTGTAATATTATTAATGCATATCTTAATTTAAAGTGCATTAATATGGAATTTCTTATGGATTTTAATATAAACTTACCCTTTTAAATCTTCATATTGTAGTGAGATTGGCTTTTTTAAAAAAGCTTACATACATGTCAAAACTTTAATAGTGAATTTATCCAAATAAATAATATATATCTAAATTTGATTCTTTGAATTATGGTAAGAGGGTAATCTATGGGTGAAAATTCAAAAGCAAGCATAATTTGTCCTAAATGTAGAAAGGAAAATAATATTATAAATGAATATTGTGTTGAATGCGGTTCCCGTCTAAAGGAAAAAAACTCGAAATTGTTTCAGATTGTGGAAAATCTAAAAGCAGATTTATATGGGAGTGTAATTTGTATAGTTGTATTTGTTGCATTCATGATTTTCGTCACATATGGTATAATATCCAATTACGGAGCCTATGGTTTTATTTCAATTCTAATCATTTGGCCCTTAACAATAGGGTTTATCCTATGGACAAGACATTATCTAAAGGGGCTTTCAAAGATTAGGAGATTTACAATTACTAAGGATTACATAGAAATATTTGTGCCCCATAAACCACAATTCCATATTAATTGGACTGATTTTAATTCTATCGAAATTAAAAGGAGTGATTCAATAACAACTGTCCCAACTGGAGATGGAATTGTTATGGGTCCCAGATTTGTATACTTTAATTTAATCTTTAGAGGTTCTAATTTAGAGCGCAGCTATGAGTTTGAATCGGGAAAAGATTTCAAAGTGAAATCGAGAAAAAAAATTTTAATTGCTTTAGAACAATTAGCGCAAAAACAAGGTAAGACCTTTAAAGCTTGGAGATGAAAGAACTGTCATTAATTCAGAAACGAGCGAAATAAGATATCAATATAATCATCTAGTATTTTTTTCTGGGCATTGAGATTTTATTTATATCTTTTTACTAAATTTTAATTGAAATCAGACGCTGAATTTACATTTCAATTTCACAGAAAATTGGGACAAACTTTAACAAAGCTTGAAACTTACGTTGTAGTTATAAAAATATCAAAAATGACGTGAGAAAAACATGAATGACGGAAAGGAATTTGATGCATCTTTTTCAGTAACCATTGAATGAAAAACAGTAATAGATTTATGGGAGGAGTATATTGAGGCAGCAAAAACGATCAAGATGATCAGATAAAAACCATGTATTATTCTAAAATGTCAAAATATTAACTATTAAAAATAAATACTGAGAAATGTTATATACCCCTTATCTCTATACAAGTAATTTCAAAGAAGTGAATCTAACATGCGTCCCTCGGTTATCAAGTTAATGTTGTTTTTTTTTATATTATTATCTTCGAATATTATAATACTCACTTCAAATAAAGATAATGAAGTGGATTTAAAAACCTCAGCATTAACTCCAAATCAGTTTTATGATTCGTTCAAATTCTTTGGTCCAAATGGTGAATTGCTTGCTCAGCTTTTTGATATACTCTTTAATCAATCTCTCACTTTAGATAAACATGAGATATTAGACGGAGTCTATGTTTTTAATGCATCGAAAAACAAGAATTATTCAGGTACATATTATTTTGGAGAGAATGATCAGGAAATCCATTTACTCTCATGGGCAGATGCGAATAACGATAGTATTAATGATTTTGCGGATCCTGGTCCGGGGGTTTCATATTGCGTTGTTTCAAAGATAGGGTCATTTAACTATTCAATAAATATCGAAGCACATGTCACGTTAATCGTCTGGGATAATGATCGTTCATTTGTGGATGCGATGAAGAGAATCCTCGATTTTGCGATTCTACTTCATGGACAAGCTCCTGAAGAAATATTAATTTCTGAACAATCAAAATTAATCTCATGGCTGTTAAAGTATCTTAACAGTATCTTTTCTGGAGACGAATTGTTCATTTTTAATCCTATTGCCTTTCAGAAAATTGAATTCACTCCCTTACAAGGGTATGATATAACTAAGACATGGTACAATACTGGAGCTAATGGAATCATCGATAACGACGATTTCATGATCGATCCGAGCATCTTGGTTAATTGGAATGCTACAGCGGGTATAGTTAAAGATTCACGAATGCAATGGCTTTTAACCAATATGTCTGGTAACCCTTTTACCGTGCAAAGTTATATTACCATATCATTTGATTTAATTCAGTTATGGCTTAAGAATTTTGAAATATCTGTTGATGCTGGAGTAACCAATATGGAAAATCAAGATACGAGTGTTTTTACAGGAATGAGCATCGAGTCTTATCTATTTAGGCACAATCTAAAAGGAGGATATTTGTACCGTGATGACGATCTAGATGCCAGTGTTGTGGTTGATGTTGAAGAAAAAATAATAGCAGAAGAGAAACCAGATCTCGTTTTAAGTGGAAAAAAGGTCGAAGTTACAGATAACATAGTTTTAACAGTCATTGGAGGGATACACACTTTACCTCCGGAAGTAGAAGGAGAGGAAAACGTAACCTGGGCAGTATCCTTCAAGGATCTACAAGTTACCTGCTTACCCATCGGAATTGCTATTGATTCCTATCAACCAGCATATAAAGAGAATCTTACGTTTATGGATTTCAAACTCACGTTTATAAATTCAGCTGGAGAACCAAATACAGATGGAAAAGTGAACGCAATCGGAAATGTAAAGCTTGAACACAACTTAGCCCCTTGGAATAATGGCTCTGGTCCAAAAAAAGACATTACCGGACTAGACTTGGCAATGATGTATCTTTCAAGCATTTTCCATTTTAAATTTGATGTAGATGCCCAAAATATAGATCTAGTCAATCAAACTCAATCAGATATTATAGATGAATATGATAAAACTAATAATCGATTAAAGATCAAAAATTACCTTAGTAGAGGGGATAACTACCTTGATTTCGTTGACATCACTGGAGACAACTACATTTTAGGGCAAAAAGCAACCTTGAATGGAGAACCGATTGGAGGAACCTCATATGAAGCTAATTCTGCAATTGAACTTTCAGGTTTGTGGAAACTTCAAGGTGATTCATGTGAATTGCATACGGGGGACATTGATACGATAAAAGATGATTTTTCTCCAGACTTTGGTTATAATATAAGTAATAATGTAATGTTTTATGCTAATTGTTATTCAAACTTTAGTGATAATAATGCTCCGGGTATTTGGCATGATCCCACTTTCTATATTTACATGGTTTTTATTCGCGAGACTACGAGTTTCTGGCCGATATTATTTGTTATAATGGGTGTTGGATTAGCTGGAATCGCCACGATAATGATCATCATCTTCAAAAGAAGAGGAGTACGCTGAAATTTATAGAGAAATATAAGAATTATCTTCTAAGCTCAGCGAATACATATTACAATTCAGACACTGAATTTACCTTTCCATCAAAAGGCATCAAACATTAGAAAATATGGCAAATCTTTTCAAAAATGCTTTTTTAAATAGGGATCTGCTTTTTTTTTAGAGTAAAGTAAAAAAGAGTGTGAAATTCGTATAGTTTATTCAGATTTAATCTGATTCTCTTCTTGATCTACTTTATATTTTTCACTAGCAAAAAAAATTAGTAATGGAATTAATAACTCATACACACCTTTTCCTAAATCTGTTAGTTCATAACTAACTCGAATGGGTTGTGTATTGCTTATTGTTCGAGTTACAATATGATTTTCTTCAAACTCTTTCAAGCGTGTCGTTAACGTGCGTGAATTTATATTTGGTAAAGCTCGACGAATATCATTGAAGAATGGTTTTCCTTTAATTCTGATGATATATATTAGATCCATTGTCCATTTTTTTTGCAAAAAATTTAGTGCATCGTTGAGAAATAGTAATTCTTCTTGTATATGAGCATCATCATGCACAAAAGCTTCAAAATCTTTTTTAAGTCCCTTCATCACTGCTTCACGCATTAAAGGTATTTGTTCATCCATCTCTTTCCATATAATGGAAAGCTCTTTCCTCAAATTATTCTTCATAAAACCTCAACTCGTCTCTAGAATATCTCTCATAATTTAGATAAATCTCTTTTAGATTATACAATTTTACCACGTTTTTCACATTCCGGTTAAATTTATTATATTAATCTTTTCAAAGACTATCTACGAATTTCTTCACATTTTTCAAGGCGTGTCTAAATTCAGGTGTTAGTTTTCCCAGTATTGGAATCGCTATAAAAATTAGAAACGCATGAAACATTCCTTCCCATAAATCAACAGTTACGGAAACTCCCTGGTTTTTCATTTTTTCTGCAATAATTAAAGAATCATCGAGTAGTACCTCTCTTGTCCCCACTTGTAGAAATATCGGAGGGAATCCATTGAAATCAGCAAAAATAGGTGAGATTTCCGGATTTTCTGGAGATTCGGTTTTTACATAAGCTATAACACTAGTTTCCAAATTTTTCACATTGAAGAAAACATCTTGTTCAATTTTCGTTTTCATAGTTTCACTAGTTAAGGTTAGATCAGTCCAGGCCGACAAACATATAGCTGCTTTTGGTTGAGGTAAATTTTGTACTCCAATTCGATGAAGCAAAGCCAGAGTTAATCCCCCTCCAGCAGAATCACCCATGATAATTATATTTTCTGCGGGAAT
>RDOE01000024.1 GCA_011364975.1 Promethearchaeota archaeon
TTGATTGTTTCAGTAATAGAATTTATTTTGTTTATTGAAATGGTCTTCTTTTTTACTATTGGATGTATGTGGATTAATAAAAATGAATTTGAAATTCAAGGTTTTCTCAACTTCATTACCTCCATAGTCTTATTTTTTTCCTTTCAATCCCCATTTACAAGATGCTATTCTGTAATTCTTTTACTCCTTGGTTAAATGACCTTTTCAGGTGATTTTAAAATTACATTACGTTATGCTCTGGATTTTAGCTAATTTTTCAGAATTTTTCTTGGTTTTTGAGGGATTACTCCATTTATATATTTCAATCCTTTACTTTAGAATAAAAAAATATAGGTTAAAAATGGCATTTGACTTAATTATCTGCTATTTTTCTAGTTTTCTTCTTTTTTGTTTTAGGAAGATTTATCTGTGTATACCCAACAATTACTATGTAGAACCAACAAATTTAAATATTAGAAATTCTTTATGTATAATAACTAGAGGATCTAGTGGTTTAGCTTCTTTTTAATGTAATTTAATTTAATTCAAATTATTTAAAAATTCAAGTTAGGCTAATTCCTCAAGAAAAAGTAGTTAAGATAAAAAAATGAAAATAATATATATAAATCCGTCCCGTATTGAATCTGGATTGGATGCGATTGTAAAGAGTCCTCCACTGAGCTTGCTAGCAATAGCAGGAATGGTCCCAGATCATGATGCAAAATTATTTGATTTTAAAGTAGACAAATATGATGAAAAGCAGTTTCGAAACGAGTTAAATCGATGTGATGTTGCCGCAATTACGAGTTTAACACCTCAGGTATACCATGCTCTCGAGATTGCCGAAATAGCAAAAGAACAAGGCTGTACAACTATTATAGGCGGCTATCATCCTACCTTAGCACCTGAATTTGTTGCAAAGAACGATTATGTGGACTTTACCGTCAGAGGAGAGGGAGAACACACATTTAAAGAAATTATAGATTACCTAAATGGAAATAAAAAGCAAACGTTATTAAAAGATATCAATGGTATTTCGTATCTAAATGATCATCATGAGATTATTCATAATAAAGAGCGACAAATTGAATTGAATTTAGATAATTTTGGAATGCCTCGTAGAGAACTTCTCAAAGGTAAAAAGTATACCACATTAGGGGCATCTACAGCATCAATTGAGACTTCAAGAGGATGTCCTCATAACTGTAAATTCTGCTGTATAATAAAAATGTGGAGAAACACCGACACAAAAACAACTTACAGGACTAAATCCATTTTAAGAATAATGCAAGAAATATATGACGTTGATAAAAAGAACAGTTTTATTTTCTTTTGTGAGGATAATTTCACTATTAATGTAAAACGCACTAACAAAATCTTAGATACTATCATTCATTCAGGAATTAATAATAAATTTTATTTCTCATGCCAATCACGTGTAGATACCTTATATAGGAATCCCTACTTGATAGAGAAACTCTATAAGGCGGGATTTAGGCAAATATTTCTTGGTATTGAGTCGGTTCATCAACAAAGTCTCGATGCAATGAATAAACATAATACCACCCCTGAAATGGTTAAACATGTTGTCAAGAGTCTAAGGAATCTTGGTATTTCAATCTTTGGTGGTGTAATCATCGGATTTCCGGGAGAAACTAAACGCATGGTTCGACAGAACATACAGAACACAATTGATTTAAACTTGGATGTAGTCCAATTTACACCAATAACAGCGTTTCCAGGAACTCCATTTTATGATGAGGTAAAACAAGAAGGTAAGATAACATCAAACAATTATAAGCATTATGATCTTTTCCATCCTATGATGAAAACTGATCAATTAACATCTAAAGAGATGTATAAGTTAGTTGTTGAGGCTTACGCTGCGTTTTATATGAAAAGTTGGTTAGTAAACAGAGGAAAGGAGTACGTAAATCCCTTTGGTAAATTTAATTGGATGTTTCAAAACTTGGGTAGGTTAGTAAAACAGATGGTATTTGGGGGTATGAGCATGCTCTATTCACAAGGTATCACTACTAAACAGATTTCTAATGAATTGAAAAATAAGAGCGAATTAATGAAGGATGTTAATTTGAAAAATCTCGAATATATAGTACAAAGGGAAATGATTGAAACAGCTCAAAAAATGATAATTGTAAATAAAGCTGAAGCTATCAAAGAGCAAACTTAAATTTAAATTTTAAACTATTTTTTGAATATTTCGTTATTTTTACTTATATCCAAATCTTTTTTTTGAAACCTTTATTTAAAAATATGATTAACGCTTATGAAGGAAGTATTTCCGGGAATTTTTTTAATCAAAGAAGTTAGGAAGTTTCTAAAGTTTATCGAGTCTACTAATATATACGTTATAGCTGGACCTGATGGATTAATTTATGATGGAGGATATGGAACTAAACGATTAGTTAATTCTGTAATTAATGAAGTGCAGAAAATCAAAGAATTATATCAATATAAGAATGAAAGAATAAACTTAACAAGAATTCTTCCGAGTCATAGCCATTCAGACCATATTTCAGGATTATCTAAATTACGGAAAGCTCTTGGGGTAAAGATTATGGTTACAAAAGATATGGCAAATATTATAATGGATAAACAACGGTATGCATACGCTTATAGGTCAGACAGTTATAGAGATTATTTTATAATAAATAGTGGTCTGAAAAGAAAATTGAAGAGTTACCTACTGAGTAAACTCTCGAATTTTTTTTGGAATCTAATCTCAGGAATTTCATTTGTAAAGGATCCTGATGAAATAATAGATGATAACACTGAGATTCTTATAAATGATGAAACTTGGAAAATTTTTCCATCTCCCGGACATTCATTCGATCATATATCTCTGTATAATGAAGAAAAAGGGATTCTTTTTACGGGGGATAATCTTTTTAAGTCAATATCTGGTTGGTTAGGTCCTCCAGAATCAAATTTGGATGATTACATGAAAACCCTTGAAATATATAGCAACTTAAAAAATTTAAAGTTAATTCTTCCTGCTCATGGTGAACCAATTGAAAATCCGAAAGAAAGGATTAATGAAATTATCTTGCATCGTGAAAATCGTAATAAGCAAGTTTTTGACTTAATCAATGAATTTAGAGAAGAAGGAATTACCTCAAAACAAATAATTAATAAGATTTATACAAATGGGCGTAATATCATAAAACAAATCGCCCGAGGATGGGTTTCATTAACTCTAAAAAAATTGGAAGCGGAGAATCATATTTATAGAAAAGAATCAAAGAAAGAAATAAGATTTTTTCCTGTAAATAAGCTATAATTTTTATTTTATATTTTCTAATACAACTTATATAGTTTTAAACGAATTGAAATTGGTGGATAATGATGAAGATTAGTATGATTGGTGCTGGAAGTGTTGTGTTTGGTGAGAATGTCTTAACAGATATTTTAGCACAACCTACACTTATACAAGATACAATAATTTGCTTAGAAGACATTGATCCTGTTCGTTTAGACTTAATGTACCGTTTAATGTTAAAATATAAAGAACTTTATCCCAATAAATTAGAAGGGGTTCATTTTGAAAAGACTACCGATTTAAGAAAAGCAATTACAGATTCAAAATACGTAATTTGCTCAATACATGTTGGCGGGTTAGAGGCATATAAAATCGACTTAGATATTCCTTTAAAATATGGAGTTTCGCAGTGTGTGGGTGATACAATCGGACCTGGTGGTGTATTTCGCTTTTTACGAGCAACTCCAATATTAAAACAGATTGTCAATTTAATGAAAGAAGTTGGATACAATAGTGGTAATGATGGGTCAAAACCCATTTTATTTAATTATGCTAACCCTATGGCTATGAATACATGGTATTGTAATCATATGGTACCTGATTCTACTGTTGGACTTTGTCATGGCGTACAACATACTGCTTGGCTTTTAAGGACATGGATTGGTGTAAAACCTGAAAATTTTACTTTTACTTGTTTCGGGATTAATCATTTAGCATGGTTTATCGAAATCCTCTATCGAGAAAAGGATGAACCCAAGGCTGAATGGAAAAATGCGTATCCCTTATTATTTCAACGATATAAAGAAAATCCTGATATGATCAAAAATGAAGGAGTTCGTTGGGATATGATGGAAGCTGCAGGATACTTCATGACTGAAGAATCCCGGCATCTAAGTGAATATGTTCCATATTACAGAAAAAGAGAAGAATTATTGGAAAAATATAAAACACCAGGTGAAAAATATGGTATGCTTACTCATGGATTTACCTATGAGATGGATAGTGCTTCAGCAGGAGTTTTAGAATCAACTTTAGAAAAAAAAATAAGAAGAAGTAAATTAAAGCTAAAAAATGCTCCAACAGATGAATATGTCTCCCATATTATTAGTGCTATGGAAACTAATAAACCTTTTAAATTTCATGGAAACCTGATCAATAAAGAAGGGGGATTAATAACAAATTTACCAAAAAATTGTTGTGTTGAAGTCCCTACCTATGCCGATTATAATGGCATTCACCCTCAAGGAGGATTAACCTTACCTAGTGTATGTCAAGCTTTATGTCTCTCAAATATTATGGTCCAACAATCAGCTGTTGAGGGCGCAATTGAGTTAGACCGAGAAAAAATATATCATGCCATTTTATTAGACCCAAATACTGCTAGTATCTGCTCTCCGAAAGAAGTGAGATCAATGGTTGAGGAGTTATTCGATGCTGAAAAAAAATGGCTTATTGGATTCTAATTAAGTAACTTTATTGTTCTCAAGCTTTAATTTTTATAGCAAATAAATTATAACCTAATTTCTTTTCTTGTTTAAGGATCTTAATCTTAAAATTTAAATCAAAATTATATTTTTTACCTTATTGGATGCATTATAATCTTTCAAATTTTTTGATTTATCTGTGATAATCTTATCACAGCTTTTTTTTTTAAAATTAATAGACCATTGATAATAATCGATAAATCAAGGGTGTCATGATTTTTAATTATTTAAATTAAATTATACAACTCAAATGAGTTCGGAAAAAACGAGTCACTTTAATGGAATATTCATAAAGCAAAATAGAATATTTTATCGACAATATCAAGAAAATATATTTAATAAATGTAAAAATAAGAATTCATTGGTAGTTTTACCAACCGGCTTAGGAAAGACAATTATTGGGATTTTACTAATTTCTCATGCACTGAAAAAATATTCCAAGTCAAAAATTTTAATACTAGCCCCAACTCGACCTTTGGTTTCCCAGCATAAAGTATCCTGTGAGAATTTTTTAGATATTGATTTAGAGAAAATAACTTCATTTACGGGGAAAGTTACACCCGAAAAGAGAATACTTTCCTACAAAGACGCTCAAATCATTATTTCAACACCTCAAATAATAAAAAACGACTTAGAAAGAGGGAGGTATGATCTAAAGGAAGTTTCTTTGATTATTTTTGATGAAGCTCATAGAACAAGAGGAAATTATTCATATTGTTTTATCTCAGAAGAGTATATAAACACTTGTACTGATCCACTTATTTTAGGGTTAACCGCTTCCCCCGGCAAAAATTATCAACGTATTCAAGAATTATGTGAAAATTTATTTATTGAAAATGTTATTTTCAAAACCTATACTGATAACGATGTAGAAAAATACATATACGATATCGACACATTTCTAGAGTTTGTAGATTTACCTGTAAATATTTTAGAATTTAGTGCAATATGGTATAACCTCTTTGAAAAATATCTCCGATTTTTTATTGAAAGGAAATTGATTCCCCCAAATAAGCCATACTATTCAAAATTAGATTTTATAGGAATTGCTCAGGATTTGAATATCTCCCTCAGGTATGAAAATGGTTATCTACCAGATTTAACAGAAGAAAATTATTTAGATCTTTTATATAATAAATCTCCAAGAGTAATTGATCTCGTTAATGAACAAGAACTTAATATAGAATCGATCTTCTCATATTGTTCTAGTTGTGTTTCAATTCTTCATGGTAAAGAATTACTAGAAACTCAAAATATTTCTTTATTCAATAGTTTTCTTCATCGATTAGAGGCCAAATATAATGAAGATATTCTTTCTGCTAAGAGAATCGTTAATTCAGACCATTATAAGTATATTAAAACCAAATTGGAAACGAAAAATTTAGAGGAATTTTCACACCCAAAAATCGAGAAATTAATTACCATAATTAATGAAGAAATTGAAGAATATAATAACAAGAAAATTATTATTTTTACGCAATATAGGGAGATGGCTGAATATTTAAAAGAAACATTAATTAATCACTATAAAGCTGAGCTTAGTTTTGAAAAATTTATTGGGCAGTCCACAAAAGTGGATGACGTTGGCTTTACCCAGAATAGGCAAAGTGAAATTATAAAGGATTTTAGAGAGAATAAAATAAACATTTTGCTCGCAACAAGTGTAGCTGAGGAAGGATTGGATATTCCAAATGTAGATGCGATTGTTTTCTACGAACCTGTACCCTCTGAGATTCGAATGATTCAAAGAAGAGGGCGTACTGGAAGACATGGTCCAGGAAGATGTTATCTTTTAATTACAAGAGAAACAGTGGATGTACCTTTTTATAAGGTTGCTAATCGAAAAGAATCTACAATGAATGCAATTCTTTCCCAGCCAAAACAACTAAATTTATGCACCATGATAAACCGAAAAAAGATCACTTTTCATTCCAAACCTAGTAAAAAAGTTAACGAAGACTCAATTTCTGCTTTTTATGAACGAAGAAATAAAGAAATAGAATTATTAGCAAATCGCTCTATTGAAGAGATTTTAGAAGAGTTAGACAAATTTTCGACTAGCATTCAATTTAAAAACTATAAAAACCATGGAATAACCTTTGTATCTGATTTAATTAATTTCGATCCCAAAACATTAAAGAAATCAATTCTTAAAATTAAAGGAAAGAAAAGGGATATTATGAAGGAGAAAAAAGTATATTTAAATAAAAATGTGAAGGCTCTTATCAATATTGTTAAATGTTTTAATAATGAGGGTAAATTATCTTTTGATGAATTCCAAAAGTATGCTCATGAAGAAGATATAGTAGAAAATAAATTCTACATTCACTTTAATCGAGCATGTAATTTAGGATATCTTAAAAAAGAAAAAGATAATGTTATTTTTTTAGCAGATTATGAGTGAAAATAAAATAAATCTCAGATTTTTGGTATATTATATTTTCTTCTCTTTTCTTTTCTTATAATAGATATATATTATTATCGCTACAGCACAAACAATCAAAATTAAAAAAATCGATGGATCCCCACCTGTTACTGTTGATAAGGAGAGGGTGATGGATAATAATGCTGCTACGAATGTAAATATTGTATAATTTTGTTTAGTAAAATTTCGAAATTGGTTGTAAAACATATAAAACCGAAAATTCATCTTTTTGATAACTTCGAGCTCACTTTCATTAAGCCCATTAAGAACCTCGGGATTTTCATAGTATAATCCTAAATTTGGGTCATATTTTCCTGGTAATTCACCAGCACTGATTAGGGATATGATATGATGTTGAATTAGTGGTTTCTTAATTTTTAATTCATTTTGTAGGAAGCTTAAGGTAAGATATTCATTTGCTACTGCTTTTATTGCCATAGTAATATAAGATTTAAGTATAGATTCTTCTGCAACTTTGATTTTTTCTTTTAAAATTTCGTTAAATTCTTTAAGAAATAATTCAAAATCATCTATGATATGTTTATTTCTTGTTTCAAAATCTCGAGTTTGTTTACTGTAATCCCTGATTAAAACTCTAATATTTTTATTCGTTCTTTTAATCTCTTCCTCAATGTCTTTTTGTCTTTTAATGACCTTTAAATATGCTCTCTTGAATTGTTCAGTTTCAATAAAATCCTCAATTCTTGCTTGTAAAGTTCCAAGTAATTGACTAAAATGAATTCTTCTTTTGTTTAAATTATTAATCAATTCATTTCTATTTTTTTCAAATTTTTGGATATTAATTCTTTCGTCTACAATTTCTACTTTATTATTGTAAATCTCATTTAATTCATTCTTTTTCCTTACATAATATTCTCTTATTTCTGTTTCAAATTTTTTTGACTCATAGCTCGTGCTTAATGTTGATTTTAATTTCTCATTAATACTTAATTCAGTAATTCTTATGCGATCTTCCAACTTTTTATTCTTATCATCAATTAATTCTCTTAATTTATCATAAGTTTCAATTTTCACTACAAATTCTAAAATTTTTGTATAAATCTTTTCCAATTCTAATTTAACAACGCTATATTCTTGATCTATAAAAATTTGGAGCTCTTTAAAAATAGTTAAATTCTTACCGATATTCTCTAAAGCCAATTTATTATTGCTTATAATAGAATCAATATCTTGTTTAAGTGCAATATTCTCAGATCGTTTTTCATCAATATTAAGTTCCTTTACTTTATTTTTAATTTGATTATTCATCAGTACTTCAAGATTTCGCACATCAGATATTCGATTTTGAATCTCTAGTGTGTTAACTCCAAGTGTTTTGTTTTTAATACATGAATCATATAATGCTAAAATTTTTCCGACAGCTTCTTGATACGCTTTTAAAATTTTCTTTTCTACAAAATTTCTTAATTCTTTATTTTTATAGTATTCTTCGGTATGAACAAGCAATTCTTTTTTGTCCTCAAATAAATCGCCCTGAATTTTTGCAATTTCGATTAAATCCTTGAGTTTTGGTATTAATAATTTACATTTAATGTTTATTTTGTTTGACAGTTCTTTAATATCAATAGTATCACTATTCTCTTCTCTACTTATAATTAAGATTTGTTCGGAGATCATGTTGTTTATATACTCTTCCTTAAGATTTTCAATCTCATTCTGAAAATAATTTTTATAGTTTTCATATTGCTTTACTGAAATCGAATTTTCATCGTAATTCATTATTAATTCTTTTAAGTCATTATATTTCTTAGCAAAATTTTTATTATTAACTTCAAAATCGGCCAATATCTCATCAAATACTTTATTAACTTCATCTATACGTTTAATTTTGGATATATCTATTAATTTCTTTACGTTTTCAATTTTTCCTTTAAAATTTTGGATACTATTATTAATAAAGCTATTAAAGTCCTGGATGTTTGCCTTGTTTCTTTCTTCTAAAACTTTATCTCTTAAAGATTCGACTTGCTCAGCAATTAATTCCAATATATTCTCTTCAAGGCTCTCCAACTTTTCTTGAAGATATTTATAAAACGGATAAAGCTTTTGCTTAAATTTAGCCTCCTTTTTAATTATATTTTTAACTTCTTTAATTTGGTCTGTTTTCTGAGATAATAGAATTTCAGATTCAGACTTAATTAAATCGAACGCTTCTTGGAATTGATTGCTTTTAACCCTATCTCTTGAAGCTTCTTTAATCTTTAAAATCTCCGCTCTTATATCATCTTTTATCGAAAATATACCCCCATTTACCCTATTAAAGAACTCAAAACCATTGGTATAATCCTTAAATTCAGAATCATATTTTTCTTTAAAATCAACCCAATTATCAATAACTTTTTTGTGTTTCTTAATTATTTTCTTTTCTTTAGATGTGATCTGATGTGAAATTCTGTAAATAGCATTATCAGACTTATTCATATAATCTGAAATAGTAGTAAATGCTTTAATGATTAGATTGAATTTCTCTTCTGAGTATCCATCTTCAAGAATTTCACTAATATAATTCTTAAATAAATCTAATTCCCGGGTTATATAATCTTGAATGTCATATACCTTATTATCTAATTCATCTAATAGATTGTCAAATTTTCTTAATTCTTCTTTCTCTTTGATTTCTTGCTGTAAATAAGAATTAAGTTCTATTAAACGAGATTTTAATAACGCATACGCATTATTCCATTGTTTAATATCAGAAGCTAGAACTGCTTGTAAGTTAATATAATTTAAATTTTGATTAAAGGATGATTCGATATTTTCATTTAAGAAGTCAGCCTCCATTAATGCGTTTCTTAGTATAAATTTTAATCTCTCTTTCGCATATTCAATCTCTTCAAGATACAAATAAGATTCGATCTCTTCTTTAATTTGGGGGACAGTACTTTTTAATTTCAATATCATATTATAGATGTCATTCCTTACATCTTTGAGTTTTGCCTTTTCTTCAAAAAGTTTCTCAGATTGTACCTCTCTATCTGAAACAACAATCTTTTCAAATAAAAAATCTAAATAGAAAAAATATTTAGTTCTAAATAAGAAACCTTTTTTAGCTCTTATCTCACCTGTAAAGAAATGGTTTTTAATCAATTCTTCTATAATCGGAAAGATATCCTCTTTCAATTTCAATGGCTCATAATGATACGATGATTTATACTTTTTAAAAATATCTGAAAGTGAAATAATACTATTTTCACTTAACTGAGAATACACCTCTTTAATAAGAATCTTCTTTCCTTGGCTCAATTTATCCAATAACCTTTCAAACTCAAAATTATTGTCAATAACTTTTAATTCAATTGTATAACTGAGATTAATATAAGTTATTATCTCATCGATCCCGTGACTTAAACCAAAAGTATTCTTTAGTTGATTAATATCTATAAATGCTGAATCCTCTAAACGTTGAAACAAAACTCTTTCAATTTCTTCAATAAACTTAGACCATATTAGTGAAAGAATTATAACTACTTGTGAAAGTGCTACTATAGTAAGAAGATCATGAGGTTTATTATTTGAGAATAATTCTTTTAAGCTTAGACTAATATAGGAAAAAACCTTAGCTGGGTTATAGTCTATTAACCATGAGTAATTTTCTAATACATTAATAATCCAAAAAGTTGTCTCTAGATCAGAGGCTTCAGAATTTAAACTAAAACCACCATTTGGTTCCTGTATTTGATATAGATATTGTAAATCTTTTTCTTTTACTTCAGAATCTGAATCAAAATATTTTAAAAAAAGAAGTTTGAAAACTAATGCAAGATCTTTCTTTTTTACCGTAAGAAAAGCCCTGAATCGTTCCTTATATAGTCTTATATCTATTCCTAATAACGTATATATTTCAATTACATAATAAAAGGTTTGTTCTTCAGGAAGTATCTTACATTTATCACAATTTTTATCTAAACAATGTATAAAACTATTTCCTTTAAGATGCTCATTTAAAAAATTTCTAATTTTCCTGATATTTTCATTCTGGCCTCGCGAGGAGAGATATTCTTCAAGTAAACCTAGAATATTTAGAGATATCAAACTATAATATAATGACCATATATCTGGAATTGATGAAGAGCCTGGTTGTAATTTAAAACCTAGTTGGTCTTTTTCAATTATATCAACTTCACAACTTAAAATAAAGTGATATAACTCATCTTTAGATACCCCAATATTCTGCTTTAAATATTTTCTAAGAAGCAAAAACCAAAATATAGTCTCTAAACTTAGATTTGGCTCATCTAATAAATTCTTATTCCAATAAGAGTAGATACTTAATACTTTATCATATTGAGATAAGAAAAAAGATTTAATTTCATCGCTTTTTTTTAAAGTAAAGGATCTAAATGGTTCCTTTTTAAATTGTGTTATATACGGATAAGCTGTTTTGTTTTCAACGTTTACCAACTAGTTAAAACCCCAATCTTCTTTTTGATAATAATAATAAACTGATAATTTATTTTTTTGCTTGACTAAAATAATTTAATCTGCTGATAACTAATAATAAGCGTCTAAGATTTTGTATTTATGACCAAATATTATATAAGGTAATATAATTAAAGGACTAATTATCAAAAATGAGTATTTTAGCAATTGATTTAGGAACTCAAAGCATTCGCGCTGCGATTGTAGAGATAAATGGTTCGATTAAGGCATTAACTCAAATACAACAAGAAGTAAATACACCCCATCCTGGGTGGGCTCAACAAAAACCTGAAACTTGGTGGAAATTGACTAAAACTGCTATTCAACATGTAATTTCTCGTGTAAAAAATGAAATAATTTCAATTCAAGGAATATGTACATGTGGCCAGATGCATGGACCAGTAGGCGTTGATAAACAAGGTAATATTACTACGGAATGGACTCAAATATGGATGGATAAAAGATGCGAATCCATTTGTAATGAGTTTAGGAATGAATATGATGAAAACGAGCTAGCCAATGCAATCACTGGCAATCCTATAACAACTGGATGGCCTGGAGTTAAAATTAGATGGATTAAAGATAACGAACCAAAAGTATATAATAATTCACGCTGGTTTTTGGTACCTAAAGATTTTATTAATTTTAAGTTGACTGGAATTCCTGCTACCGATCCAAGTGAGGCATCAGGGACTTTTCTTTATGATTATAAGATTGATAATTATTCTGATAAGATGGCTAACATATTATGTGTTGATTTAGAAAAGTTTGCTCCCATTTATAATTCGTATGATATCATCGGAACAGTCTCCAATGAAGTTTCTCAAGAGCTTGGGATTCCATCAAATATTCCAGTTATCGCAGGGGGTGGAGATTTTATTGTTTCGTTATTAGGTTTAGGTTTAATAGATGATAGTACAGCTGTTGACATGACTGGAACAAGTACCTTATTTGTGGTTCATAAAGATCATCCCATTATTCATCCTCTTGTACAAAATTTAAGGCATGTAGTTAAAGGGTGGGTTCCCTTTACAATATTAGATTGTGGAGGATTAAGTATGCAATGGTATAAAGAATTCTTAGATTCAATGTGTAATAAGGAAGTCTCTTTTGAAGAAATGATAAATATGGCAGAAAAGATTCCTGTTGGCAGCGAAGGATTACTATTTTATCCATATATGTTAGGAGAAAGACGTAAGGAGAATATACTTGGTCGAGGGAGCTTCTATGGTCTTACATTAAATCATAAAGCATCACATTTTACTAGAGCTATAATGGAGGGTGTTGCGTTAGCTCTTGGAAAAGATGTACAAAACTTTAAAGATGTTGGTGTAGGAGTAAAAAAAGTATATTGTCTAGGTGGCGCAACAAGAAATAAACTACTTTATCAAATTAAAGCAAACGTAATGCAATTACCGCAAATATTGACTGATCAACCTGAATCTAGCCTAAAAGGATGTGGGTTGTTAGCGGCTTATGGTCTTCATTTAATTAAAGATTTCAATACTTATCTTCAAGAAAATGACACTAAGAAAACAATTATTAACCCTAGTCCTAATTTAACAAAACAATACGAAAAAATACAAAAAGAATTCAATAAAATGTATGATCATATGCTCGGATACTGGTCTTAGCAATATTTGAACTTAATGCAACCAGAATAAAAAATCAAAAAAACCTAAACATAATGGGGGTCACTTTTAAAACTCAGTGTAGAATTTATCCCCATATTATCATACATTAAAGCTATTTTAATGATCACGACTGGTTGGAATCAACCAGATGGAATAAATCCAAGAACAATGTTAAAGGCAATATCAATGATCTACTCGCATTCACATCATCATTTTTGACATCAATCACAGCTTCTAATAAATCATTGACAATAGAGTCTCCTGCTTTTATGTTGATTAAGTTGTCCAAATTATGTAAATAATATAGAATTTTAATATTAATTCAATCGTTTACTATTATAACCTATACTTTATAACTTATAAATAACCCAAAGCTTTTCCTTTATAGATTAACTCTATACCAATCTAAACTCTTTCAGTTTTAAAAAGAACATCAAAAGTAGTATAATGGAAAAAAGATTTACAATAGAAAAGAAAAAAGGATTATAAATTAATTTCACTTCTTATAAGCAAGAATTTGCTCCAAAGTGGGTTTTTCAAGTATATTTAAAAGCTTGAATTCATCAATCATTTGCAGAAGGCCGTATACCTTTAATCCATGGTTGTAAAGTTCATTAGCGTCGTATAAATTTCTGTAGCAGAATGGACATTCGGTTGTAATAATGTCTGCATTTATCGCATTAGCTTCGTCTAAACGTAAACTTGAGGTTCTTAGAGAGAATTCAGGATATCCTGCTCTCACACCACCGCCTGCACCACAGCAGAAACTATTTAATTTAATGCGATACATTTCAGTAAACTTAATTCCAACATCCCTTTCTAATGCTTTGAGAATAATTCTTGGAATTTCATACCATGCGTCAATCATTTGATCTATTTTACGCATATCAAACATTAAATTCTTGGATTCTTCGATTACTTTTTGTTCCATTTCAATAGCAAAATGACGACCCAAGTGGCAGGGATCATGATATGTTACCACTTTTCCTTTTAGGTCCTTGTTTGGTTTGAATTTGATTTCACCTTCAAATTTACTTAATTTCTCATAATCAGCTTCCAAAGCTTTTAATTCCGCTTCAATTCTTTTATCTGGCTTTTCTTTAAGTTTCTTCTTCAAGGAATCAATCTTAACTGGTAATTCTTTCTTCCGTTGAGGAATTGAGATTAAATCAGAAATCAATTCAAACGCATGCATTGTTTTAAATGGAAGTTTTTCTTCTTTCATCCATTTAGGATAATCGTTTGTAATCGTCTTATAACATCCCGCACAAGAGAAAAATACTAAGTCATATTTTTTAAAGGACTCAAGGTTCGCGTTCATTAATTCTTGTGCAGTATCGATTGCACCCACCCTAAAGAAAGGACTTCCACAACATCGTTCATCACCAACTAATGAAAAATCAATCCCTAATTGTTCCAAAATTTTGCACGTTGATACTGCAATGTAAGTTTGTCGATAACTAGCCGTACACCCTACGAAATATCCAACTTTTGCTTCTTTATTATCAATATATTTCTCCAATCCCGCATCTTTTGCCCATTTAAAGCGCTCTTCAGCCTTTCCACCATAAGGATTATTGAGTTCCTTTACTAATCTTTGAACTAACTGATGTTTTTCAATTAACGGAATTCCGGCTTCCATACATGCCGCACGTAATGCTTCAATAATGTCTACAGTTGGAATCTTGTTTTCACATTGAGCTGAACATTGCCCGCATGTAATGCAAGGCATTATAACATCTCGAACTTCTTCGCTAAACTCTAAATCTCCGGATAAAATTGAGCGTGCTATCCATACTTTACCTGCATTCCAAAATGCTTCCCAACCGTATTCTATACCTGCTGGACAGGCATCAACCATTCCTTCATAAAGAACAGTTCCCTGCTTACCAGTAAACTCTCCAATACCTTCTTTATCTGGTTCTCCAGAATATGCAAATCTACAAGCTTTACAGTGAATACATTTAAAAATTTGTGGTTTTAATTCTTCTAATCTTTCCATTCCTGTTTTTGCCATTTTATTTTACCTCCTTAGTTTATGGAAGAGCTAATCTTCCAGGATGCATTATCATATTAGGATCAACGAGCTTTTTGAATGCTCTTAAATATTTCCAGTACATTCCCGCTTGATAATATGCTTGAATATGAACATAGGGATCTGGTCTGTAATTAAGCCATCCTTGCTTGAGCCCATATTCGGTAGTTTCCATATTGAGTTGCTGTACTTTCTCAAAATCTGAATCTTTGGTAGAATCAAAGCAAACAATAGGCATACAAATAGCTTGTCTTCCTCTTTCTATGCTTGCAATCCAAATCACAGGCGGAAACCCATATTTCTCCATTGCTGCACAATACATTTCCGCAAATTTAGCACATTCGTTCCAAGGTGTATACCATGTAATAAATAAGAATCCAGCCTCCCAAAAAGAATAAGGAATTGCAATTTTGTTTGGTTTCTTCATTCTGCTCGCAATCTGTTTAGGATGAAGCTCCCATGGTTTCATTTCTTCTGGGTCCTTAGCCCTATTCTTTTTATAGTCCTCTGCCATACTATTAATTCTCTTAACTACGTAATCTAATTCTTCTTGTGTTTGAGCCCAACACTCCCAATTCATCCACCATTTACTTACTCCGATCTCTTTATAAAATTCATAATCATGTGGTACCTTATCTTTAGGCCAGCGTGCCATAACAAGAGGGTAATTTCCACCTTGGACCATGACTGTGTTATGGGCAATTCCGAATTCTTGTTTCGATACTTCGAGAGTTAAGTCCTGCATATCATAGGGATTAGACATACCCCATGCTACAACGGTTTTGAATTTAGGATGAGGATAAATTTTAACAGCCGCTTTGGTGACTACACCAAATGCTCCTTGAGAACCCATTAAAAAGCTCCACATATCAGGACCAATTCCGTATTTATAGAAAGGTTTTGCAAACGGTAATGCCCAAGAACCTGTTCTTACTACATCACCATTAGGAAATACTACTTCAGCACACATAAAGTTATCGCCTTGCGGCCCTACTGAACTAGTGTAAAGGGAAAATCCACGATCTATTGCATCACCCATCACCGTTGCTGCCGGTGGGGCGCCATCTGCTATAGGAGGTGCCCAATTAGGATGGTGTTTATGCATATAAGCCCATAGTGATCCATTAGTCACGCCTGGTTCTATAACTACATAGCGATTTTCTTCATCAATTTCTAGTATCCGATCCATTCTACTTAAATCTAAAAGAACACCACCAGGTTTAATTGTAGGACACGCAAATCCGCCAGATAATCCTGCTGAAACAGGGCTAACTGCTATTTTTTCTGCTGAACAATAAATCAATATTTTGCGAATCTCTTCTGGATATTTTGGTCGTACGACTATGTCGGGTATTTGAGATTCTAAACCCATTACGGATTTGGCAAGATATGAGGCTGTGATGGCTTTATTATTGGTAGCGTAATTTTTTCCTACGATACCAATCATAGCTTCTAAATCTTTCTCATCTGGTAATTTATAGCTCATATTTTCTTACCCCTAACTTAATCTTTCAATTTTTTGATAATTATCTTTAAATAATTTATTATTTTGGAAAATTAACTACTGAATATTAAATTTTCTTTGTCTTAAATTAATAAAGGTAAGACGGAATGTTATAATTTAATTTTAAAAGGCTAAAATAAGACGAAAAATTATAATTTTTCATGAAATAATGATGGATTATCGGTAAATGTTTAACGGAGTGAGTTAACTTTCAGTCATCTTAAACTATTTTTTTAAAGCAAATTATTTGAACTAAAGGTTATATTACCACATAATTAAATCAATTAATAGAAAGCGCTCTTTTTATATCATTATGTAACTTTTTTACATTAACCAGTTTTTCTAAAAACACTAAAGCATATCTGATCTATTTAATTGGTTTTCTGGAGAATATTGGGATATCCACTTTTATGATCATTTAATCTTATTAATTGTGATAATTTTTCTCTTCTATTTTTATCTTTTAAAATATATTTTTGAAACATCTTGTTATCATCATCAATGATTTCCCAGAATTCTTTATATATACTCCTTATAATTCTGTCAGTTTGTTCTTCAGATGAACGAAATTTCGCAGTTTTTTTCGGAATATTTCTTTTTGGATTTCTTTTATAAAGCTCCAATCCATTCATAAAAGCATTTTTTGAATCGATTAATAATTTTTTGTTCATTTCTAACTCAAAATCTACTTTCTGATATCCTCGTATATTGAAAGCTTTATCAATAAATATTTGGAAATGATGGTTACATACTTTTCCTTTAGGTATTGAAACTGTGCTTAAATGAGAAGAGCTATTTATAATTTTAAGAGGAAGGTTTATAATTTCTTTAGATTTACAAATTGGGCATATTATCTGGACTTTTTTAATTTGTTCTTCAATGAGCATAGTTTTAAATAAGTTGCTTTATAATTTTTTAGGAATAATAGATGTTGTTCTAAATCTTTCAATTTAAAATCCTTTATTTTTACCTAACCTACTTTTCATTTATTTAAACTAAATTTTATTTTCGATATTTAATGATATTAACTACCATATAAAAACCCGAAAATTTACTATTATGATAAAGAATACAAATAATTTAGGTGTCTTTTTTAATCCAAAATCAATTGCAATAATTGGAGCATCTGATACATTAAAATTTGGATATGCTATGACTAATTACTTATTAAATTCTGAATTTAAAACTTATCCTGTTAATATTAAAAAAAGGGAGATTTTGGGGCATAAAGCCTTTAAAAGTATTATCGATATACCTGATAATATTGAACTTGCAATTATAATAGTACCAAATGATCAGGTTTTAGATGCTGTAAAAGATTGTGTAAAGAAACAAGTTAAAGGTATTATCATCGAAACTGCAGGTTTCGCTGAAACAGGAATAGAAAAATATATAAAAATCCAACAAGAAATTGAAAAAATTGCCCATGAGACTAAAATCAGGATCATAGGACCAAATTGTGTGGGAATAACTAATTTTAAAAACAAATTTACGACTACAGAAATAGAATTTACTAAGGTGCTAGATGCAGGGAAAATTTCTATTATTGCTCAATCCGGAGTACTAGGAAACATTTTCATCGATTGGGGGGCCAGTCAGAAGATAGCTTTCTCCAAATCGATAACACTTGGCAATAAAGTAGATGTTGATGAAGTGGATATGTTAGAGTTTTTGGAAAATGACGCTGATACAGAAGTAATTGCTCTTTACCTAGAAGGTGTGAAACGAGGGAAAAAATTACTTGAAGTTTTAAGAAAGCTCACTAAACCAGTCATTATCTTAAAAAATGGAAGAAGTGAAATAGGATCCAATGCCATTAAAAGTCACACGGGTTCAATCGCTGGAGATGATAAAATATTTGATGCTATTTTCAAACAATTTTCTGGTATATATCGCGTTAATAATTTTTTCGAGATGTTTGATATAGCACAAGTATTTGCTACTCAACCATTAATACCAGGAAAGAACATAGCAATAATTACAGCTTCCGGAAGCTTAGGTGCTTTGGCTTGTGATGAAATAGAAAAGGTAGGGCTAAATTTAGCTCCTTTAAACGTATCAACAAAGGAAAATATGAAACTTATAGCTCCTAATTGGACATCACTGCGAAATCCCGTGGATTTAGGGCCATCATTATTAATGACATTTAAACCAGCGCTGGAAGCATTAATGAATGATGAAAATGTTGATGCCATACTATATATCTTTACAGTTCCCCGAAAACCGTTAGAAGATTTTTCAATACCTATAACTCCTCAATTAAGTGAAATTAGAAACTATGTGAAGCGATTTAAAAAACCGCTTATAATTTGTGTATTTGGTTCACGTTGGGTATTAGACTATTTCTTGAAGGATTCAACAAAATATCAAATCCCAATAATGACCAGGGTTGACCATGCAATTAAGGCATTTAAAGTAATGTATGACTTTAAAAATCGTAATAAATCATAAAATAATCTGATCAACCACTCAATTTCGGTTGTTCAATTCTTCAAATTATTATTTCAGAAATTGGACTCCAAATTGTTTATTATTAAGAGAGAACAGACTTTACTTAAGAAAAATAAAACTTAATTTAAATTTATGGTGATAATAAGATGGTAGACTGGGAACAAATTGCTGAGCAAGCCTCCTATATATGGGAAGATTTTATTGGATGGTTTTTAAGTATTCCAATTGAAGCTCAGATCTTAGTTATAATTGGCGCAGTAGCGGCAGTTATTTTAGCAGGAATAATTGTATATTTTGTATTAAAGGGAGTTGCCTATTTAATTTATTACATACTTAAAGGAGTTTATTTACTTTTAAAAGGAATATTTATCGGGTTATACAAATTATTTGAGGAAATTTATTACGCAGTTTCTGGGAAACAAAGACCCCCTAAAGAAGTTATAGAAGAACAAGTTCAAGTTCCTGCTTATAAGGAACCAATGCAAGAAAAAGCTGTTCAGAAAGAATATCAACTTATTCAACAAAATGTGATGTTTTGTTCTGAATGTGGTAGTAAATTCACTGAAAGAATGCATGAACAAATTTATCAAAATGGCGTTGCCTACTGTGTAAACTGTGGAAAGGGATATAGACTCCATGAAATAGAAGTATCTCACTATTAATTATTTTCTTTTCTTTTTTTATCTTATTTTTTAAATAAAAGTAAAATTTAATTTTATAATGAAGAAATATTTTTGCTTTTAATCAAGCTATCTTCTTATAAAGCAAACTATATGAGTGTGAGCGTTAATTATGGGAAAAATCTCCAAAAATATGAAAATAACTATCTTAATTGTGGCAATTGCATTCTTTGTGTTTGCCTGGTTATACTTAGTTAATACAAATGTGTATTTAGAAACAATGACTTGGCCTTATAACGATCCCTACTATCCTAGGGCTTTCGGGATTAACTTATTAGTACTTGGAATTTTCCTCATTATTTCTTTTTTCAGAAATGAATGGAATCAAGCCAAAATAATTATAGAAATTGTGCTTGTATGGAGCTCCTTAATTTTAATGGCAAATTTAATAGAAATTTCTGTGTTATCTCTTCCTTTAGGAGTCATAGTAACCACGTGGAATAATACAATATTTCTTCTTGTTTTAATTGTGGTTACTTTTTATTTTTATTTAAAAGAGTTAAATCAATAAATCAGGTTTGTTTGATACATGTTTGATTTTTTTAGCTAAACTGTAGTACATTAGAAGCGTTATAGATAAATGGAATGCTACACAGAAAACTAAACCAAGTGTTATTAAAGTAAAGGAAAGAAGTATGCCCATAAGGAAAGAACCTGCTATGAATATCAATGTTATTCTTAAATTCTTAAATTTAAACCAAAAATGTAAATGGTAAATTGAGAATATTAGACTGGCTAGTAAAATAATAGAAATAGTATTAAGATTTAATATGGTAATCATAAGCCCTATTAAATATAATCTAAAAATTAATTCTTCCATTAACATTGTTAAAGGAAAGAAAAGAAAAAGAATTATCTTGGCTTCATTTTCTAAAAAAGTTGCGGTTACATCATGGTTTTTCATCATTTCAATAGCTAATTTATTATAACCATATCTCTGAATGAACAAGCCAAAAAGGAAGACCCCAATTAAACCAATAATAATGACTAATATAATGGGAGGATTTATTTCTTTGATACAAAGATATTGAGTAAAAAGTCCAAATGATAAAGGAATAAATAAAATTAAGTCTAAAAATGTAATAAAAATGTATTTTTTTAAATTCTTCACAATCGAAAATCCAGTATAATGTTATACTTATATGTATTAGTTTTTTTAAGGATTTACTGAAATTTTATTTTTAAGATTTACATCAAAGTAATTAATTACGATATCAAATAAAAAACTCAGATAAACTTTATCAATCTTAATCTTAAATTCGTTATATAAGTAATCTGTAATTACTGTGTTTATATATTTGTCTTGGCTGACAACCTCATCAAGAATTGACGCAATTATTGAACTTTCGGATTCTTTCTCCTCTTCCTGACTTTGTGTATTAGCAAAATCAACAATAGCTTTTGAATAAGTATAAGCTTTATTTATTTCATTTATCAAGGTAATATAACTATATCCTAAATCAAATTCATTAAGAAATTGGTTAACAATCTGCCTTTCAACCTTAGCTTTTTTTTCCTCTATAATTTTATAAGGATCTTTTATTACTTTATTTCCTTCTAAAACTAGGCAGTCTTTAAACGATTTTTTTTCTTTTTTATACTCTTCTTCAGAAATAATAAATAATTCGAAATCAAATGTATTTTTAATAATATAATTGAAGAAATTCTTAATATGGGTATTCAAGAAGGGTTGATGTGAGATTAGAACAATCTTATTCTTATAGAAAATAGCTCTTAATATGTTACTAAGAAGTGTAAGAGTCATGTTTAATTTAATTAAATCCAAATTTAGAATAGCTTTATCTGGTAAACTTATATCTTTAATCTTCTTTTCTTCGGGAAAATCAGGTATTTCAATTTGAAAATCTGCAATAAAGTAATCTCTTACAGCAAAATTCTTGTCAATATAAGCAATAAATGAATGTTGGCATACATAATTTGATGTTACATTAACAGCTAGTAAACCACGTGAAGTTGACTTAATAAGATCATCAGAAATCTCTATATAACCAGTTTTTTTACATGAAGGGCATATAATTTGAACCGTTGTCAATTAAAACTCACCATTTAGACAATAAGAATATTAGAAATAAATTTTCATTGAACTGGAGGTAATAATAACCAAACCACTAATTTTTATTATCAAGGAAGCTAAGAAAATTACGAATCTAAACTCTACTCCAAAAAACGCCTGAAGTGGGGCAACGATGAATTCACTTTCTATAATTGAGCCAAAAAAATAACAAATTGCTCCTAAAACAAATATAAACGAAACCTTACGTAATTCTGGTCTCTTTATTCCAATATATATGAATAAAGCAGGAATAAGGACCATTACTAATGAACCTAACATTCCGACTGCCGAAATTAATTGGAAATCTTCAGCTGTAAACACAGGGTAAATTATTTGGAATAATGCTACTCCAAGCAAAAAGTACGCTAAAAATCCTTTAAATTTGAATCTAAGCATTTTTCTATCTATAATGAATAGGAGTATTACAAAACTTAAGGAAGAAATAAAACTCGCAATCTTCCAGTAGATAACGTTAGGAAATATATGGAGGAGGGCTTGATCGTATAATGTCAAATAAAAATCAAAGTAAAAATAGATTAATCTTGAGATTAACAATCCCAACATTAAAATAAAGATTCCAAAGATAAAATTGATTTCAAATTTACCTCTCTCTTTTCTCTTTTTCAATACTCTGCTTCCTAAGTAAATGGTTAATAAGAATTTAGAAATTAGGAGTAAAATTGTTAATGTGAATAGTAAATTGTATTCAAAACTATAAGGAATTAATGTCATAATCATCTGATATTCTAAATCAACAACTTATTTTACATTATTATAAAAGATTCTTTATTTATTCTTTTTCAAAATAAAAAAATTATTAATTTATAAATATAAACCGAGTTTCTTTATCATAGGTTAATAAATTTTAAAATATACTATATACAGGAATGTCTAAAATGACTGAAATTTATCAAAAGTTATTAAATCTCGTAAATAAGAATAGAATTTCAAACAACATTTATGTAAGGCATGCTTATTCCAGGAATGTCGATATTTTATTACAAGGAATCCCAGATATAGTGATCCGTCCTACTAGTGTTGAAGAAATTTCTGAAATTCTTAAAGTAGCGAATGAAGAAAATGTTGCTATAATTCCTCGGGGAGGCGGTGATTGCGAGTTTGGGGGGAGTAAACCTATTAACAATGGTGGAATTGTGCTTGATCTTAAAGCAATGGATAGGATTATTAATCTCGATCAGGATAATCTCTTAGTGACCGTTGAAGCAGGGATTTCATGGGCTAAATTAAATGAATATTTATGCCATTTTGGGCTTTATACCGGATGTATGGGGCCAGGCTCCGGTATGACAGCATCCATTGGAGGAGGTATATCTCATCATTCGGTTGGAGGAGGTGGTTGTGCAAAATATGGTGCCTGTACTAATCAGTTAGTTTCATTGGAAGTTGTATTACCTACGGGTGATATTATAGAAACTGGTTCTTCTTCAAACAAATTCACAAAAAATCCTTTTAATAGATTTGGAAATGGACCTGATTTAATGGGCTTATTTTGCGGAGATAATGGTATTTATGGCATTAAAACCAAGATTACGTTGAAAGTATTTCCTAAACCAGAATATGCTACCTATAAGACTTTTCAATTACCAAGAAAAGAAAGAGAAGTCTCAGCTAATATTATGATGCAAGTTAGACAAAAGGGGATTGATGTATATGATTTAATGTATATTATGGATCTTTTAGTACGAGTTACGACTCAAGAAAAATTCATGCCGTTATGGGAACACCTAAAAAAGAAACGAGGAGTCATCTTCTATACAATAGAAGCTAATTCAGAGCAACAATTAGAACAGGAAGTTAAAAAACTAGATAATATTATGAAAAACAATAACTGTGAGGACTTAGGACCAGAAATTTCCGATGGCAATATAGCAAAATGGCATTATACTGAACAAGGACATTGGCAATTTTATCATAATCTATGGGGTATTTTTCCAACTATGCAACCTTTATCTGCAGAATGCTTTGCTCCAATCAATAAGTATCCTATGATTCTGGATGACATAGACCAATGGGATCAAGAACATAATGCAGATATACAAAAAATTTTTGAAATTACTAAAACAAGGCCAATCGTGGGGAGTGGACCAGTAGTATTGATTGATGGAAATAATGTTGAAATCACCTGTGGATTTACAAGTTTTTGGAAATATTTCGATGGTAAGCTCCATGATATTATTGAAGAGACAAATTATAAATTGTGGAGCTCAATATTAGAACGAGTGACTAAGCACGGAGTTCAGTGGTATATGATGGGTGATTATATGTCTCGCCTTATGGTTGATATTGGCGCTTATTCAAATGAATATTACCAACTAATGAAATCTATTAAAAAAGTGGTCGATCCCAATATGATATTAAGCAGAGGAAAATTTAATTTCTGGGGTGATAATCGAAGTGAGTGAATTAAAGCATTTAAAGGAACAATGGAAAGCTATCTTCTCATGCATGGGCTGCGGAGATTGTGGGTATTCTATTCGAACAGCAGTGGGAAGATATTTGACCTGTGCTGTAAAGGAAGCAAAAGGAGAAGAAGCATTTGAGCTTAGCTTTTCTAGAGGTAGGATGAATGTGCTTAGATCTATTTTAGAGGGAAAAATTCCTTTAAGCAGAGAATTAGCGGAATGGATATATGAATGTTCGGAATGTGGTAATTGTACTGAAGCCTGCCATATGACTCAAAATGACCAAATTATCTTGCCAACCTGTAATTGGATTGATCATGTAAAAGTTTGGGATGCCCTAAGAAAAGACTTAGTAGAGGCAGGTTTTGCCCCATTGGAACGACATCATCAACTTATAGATTATATGATAAATGATTCTATGAATAACCCTTATGGAGAGACCAAGGAAACTAAAAATCAATGGGTAAATCAATTTCCAGAAATTAAAGAAAAGGGGGATTTTGTATTTTTCGGAGGCTGTACTATGCCTTTAAGGCAACTAGATACATTAAAGAGTATGATGCTGATATTAAAAGCAGCAGGAAAAGATATAGCATTCTCAAAAGATGAATGGTGCTGTGGTTCCATTACTTTGCGAATTGGTGATGAAAAACCCATATTTGAGTATATTAATCACAATGTTGAGATATTCAAGAATTTAGGCGCAAAAACTATATTTACAGCTTGTGCAGGCTGTTATCGCACTTGGAAAAAAGACTATCCCGAATTATTAGGACAACAATTACCTTTTGAAGTTAAACATATTACAGAGATTATAGTGGAATTATTAAGAAACAATCAAATCCCATTCAAGCAAATTGATCGTAAACCTGTAAAGGTCACATATCATGATCCTTGTCACCTTGGACGTCATATGGGGCTATATGAGATTCCACGGGAATTAATTTCGAAAATACCTGGTGTTGAACTCATCGAAATGAAAAGGAATAAAAAGAATGCATGGTGCTGCGGTGCAGGAGGAGGAATTAAAAGCCAATTCCCTGAATTAGCCATTGATATATCTAAAGAACGAATAAGGGAAGCAATGGAAACTGGTGCAGAAATCTTAACTACAAGCTGTCCGTTTTGCCTAGGAAATTTAACTGATGCTTACGAAACATTGGAACTGGAAGAGAAGGAAAAAATTAAAGTTATGGATATTCTCGATTTAATAGCTTCAAAAATATAAATCAAAATTTTAATTTTTTTTTATATGTTTTAATTTCTCTCAAGGGTTTTTCTTAGAATATGCCTCTAAAACAAACTCAACAGCTCTTTTGCCATCATTAAAATCGGGGCGTTCTTGCTTTTTATTTACAACACATCTTACAAAATGATCAATTAATAAATGTTGCCCTATGCTATTTCTTGAAGCTCTTGTTTTTAAATATAGTTTGATATTTTGATTTGATTTTAGTATTTTGGGGTTAAATGATATAGGGTCAGGAGAATGGAGATCAAATCTCATGGTCCCTTTTTTCCCAAATATTTCTAATACATCAGAAGGTGCATTACACCATGAAACGGTTATAACTCCTAATACACCATTTTGGAATCTAATTAAAACACTACAATTATCTTCGTTAGCTATATCCTTACATGAAGTATTATAACTATAACCCTCAACTTTAGAATATTCACCTACTAAATAGCGGAGTAGGTCAATTGAATGTACTCCTAGATCCATAAGTACCCCACCACCCGCTTTATCAGCATTAAAAAACCATTTTTCTTTTGATAAAGGTTTCCAAGAAGTATAAGGACCATAATGACTGAATATATGTCTAACAGTATTAATTTCTCCAATAATATTATTATCGATGATAGTTTTTACAAGGGGTAAATGGGGATTATATCTTTTCTGAAAAGAAGCAAAATATATTAAATTGCTTTTCTTAAGCACTCCTTCGATACTATTTAGCTCTTGATGAGATATTGCAATAGGTTTTTCACATAAGATATTACAACCATGCTTTATTGCCTTTATTGTCATTTCAGCATGTAAATAGTTAGGAGAACAAATTGAAACTATATCCAAGTTTTCATTCTCCAACATTAATTTCCAATTATCACCCCAATACACTCCAGGTATATTAAACTTCTCAGAAGCTCTTTTTGCACTTGCTTCAGTACCAGAAGCTACAGCAACTAATTGACAATTATCATTTTTAATATAACCAGATAGGTGGATATTTCCAAATCCTCCAGCACCTATCAATCCTACCTTCAATTTCATAATTATACTTTTAAATATGCATTAATCCTATTAATTTACAATAATTATCATAAAAGATAAGCATTTCATAATTTAATAGAAAATCCAACTGATTATTGATGCATGACCCAAAATATCTCTCTAAGGAAGAAATAGAAAAAATTTTAACTAGCCCCTTAAGCAATGAGGAGATAACGAAATGTCGCGAAAATCATCTTTTAGTAAATTCTAGACAAGAGGTAATAACTGGGGGTACCGAACCTGGATCTGTATATTTTAAAACTATTGAAGGACGTCAAATTTTAGATTGCACTTCTCAAGCTTGGGTATTTAATCTAGGACATAATAATCCAGATATTAATTATGCTATAAGTGTCCAATCTAAAGAAACCACTCATACCTGGTCATATTTTCTAACCCCTGTAAGAGTAAGATTAGCCAATAAATTAGCGCAGATTGCTCCAGGCCAATTAAAGGGGGGAAAAATTAGTGTAAATAACTCTGGGGGCGGATTGGCACTTGAATGCGCCATTAAAGTGGCAATGATAAATAATAAAAAGGGCGATCAATTCATCGTGTTTCGCCGTGGATATCATGGATCGAGTTTAGCAATGATGGGGGCTTCACAAAGATTACCAATGAGATTTTCGGGATTTGGGCTAGAACATTGGATAAAAACCTTTTATCCCTATTGTTATAGATGTCCTTGGAATTATACTGAGGGCTTTGAAGGTAAGAGGGACAAATCTTGTAATTTAGAGTGTTTAGAAATGGTGCGACAACAAATTGAGATGTATCCCACCTCAACCCCTATTGGATGCATAATAGAACCCATGCAGGGCCCAGGGGGCCAGATTCCAGCACCAATCGAATTTTTGATAGGACTCAAGAAGATTTGCGAATTAAATAAAATCATCTTGATTTATGATGAGGCGCAAACCGGTTTTGGTCGTACTGGAAAAATGTTTGCTACAGAATGGTATGCATCGATCTATAATAAAGATATCTCACCTGATATCATGACATTAACAAAAGGTGCAGCGGCAGGAATTCCCATTGGAATCACAATAGCATCCCCCAAGTTAAGAATGCTCACCGAATTTGAAGATCACTCTACTTTTTCCTCTCCTGGATTAGCGATGGCTGCTTGTTTAGTAAATATTGAAATTTTGCAGAAAAATAGAATTCCCGATAATGCCGCTAAACAAGGAAACACTATTTCATCATTTATTAAGGACCTTTCTGAGGATATTCCTCAGATTGGAGATGTTAGAGGGCCAGGATTATTTATAGGTGTTGAATTTATTAAAGATCGTGAATCTCGAGAACCTTATAACGACTTATTAGAGAAATTGATTCATATAGGTTGGAAAAATGGTATTTTTTTTGGTGAACAGATGCAAATTATGTCAACAGCGGGCTATTTCATTCAAAATATTTTAAAAATAAAACCACCACTTATAATAAATGATGATGATGCCGTACGAATATGTGAGTTATTCGAACAATCTCTTAAAGAGGCTCTTAAATCTTTATAAATAAGGTTCTATATATTTTCAAGTACTAATTCATTTTCATTCAAATTCTTCTGAAGATTGTTAATAATATTATAAAATGATAAATCATTCTCTTATGTATGGAGGATATTAGCATTTATTTACAACCAACAGAATTTTTTGATTTTGATAAAAAAGAAGTTAGCGATAAAGCTCATGAGATTACTAAAGGATTAAAATCTGATAAAGAAAAAGCAGTAAAGTTATTCTATTGGGTTAGAAATGAGATTAAATACAATATGATGACGTATATACCTAAAGTTAAAAAAAATTTTAAAGCAAGTGAAACCCTACGAAGAGGTGATGGTTTTTGTGTGTCAAAATCTATTTTACTCTCTTCTTTTGCTCGAGCAGTTGGAATCCCCGCAAGAATTCATTTAGTTGATTTAATTAATCATAAAATTTCTCAAAAAGTAATAGATTTTATGGGTACTAATGTAATGCATTATCATGGCTACAGTGAGTTTTATTTAAACAATAAATGGATTAAATTAACACCTTCTTTTGATATTAACACAGCAATTAAAGGTAAATTTTTACCAATGGTCGAATTTGATGGAGAACATGATGCGATATTTCCTAAATTTGATAACGAGGGAAACGTTTTCGGGGAATACATTATGGATAGGGGAGTTCATGCAGATTTACCCCTTGATGACATCGATAAGGTATTTTCAGAAAAATATACTAATTATAGATCCATTTTCAATAAAGAATCAAAATGGAAGGTGGCTTAAAGTAATTTTAATCATACTTTAATTCATAGTTATTGTTTTAAAACCGTAATAACTTTATTTATTAATATAAGAATTATAATCAATAAAAATTTAAAATCAAAAACTAACTTATTAGTAATTAATAATAATTTAGATTTAATTTATTACGCTGAGTAGGTGAAAAATGCCAATAGGAATATTTTTATATGAAATTGATGAGTCATTTGGCCCTAATGTTTTAGCAGAATATTATTTAGATCAGAATCATAAAGTAAAACAAGAAATCTTACGAGATTTTGAAGATAAACATATTCAAAAGGAATTTTCGTATACTCTTTTTCGAAAGAATGATCTTCGCTATTATTCTACTAAACTTAAATCAGAAGCCATTCAAAAGGAAAATCTTTTCCTTGGATTTGTCTTCAAACAAGGAGAGGATTTAGTCTCCTTAAAAAGTATATTTGAAACCCTTGGAGTGAAAATTATTAAGGGTTATACTAAAGAAAGAGGGGACATGGAAAAACTTCTAAAGGATGAGTTTAATAGTATTTTCAGTTTAATGGAAAAATTGAAGGAACCTGCCCTGATTAAAGAAACTATAAATGAAAAAACGAAAATCATGCTTGATAATGGTAAGTTACAAGAAGCTAGGGAATTAATTGATCTAGGAGAAGATATTCCTTCTAAATTATCTGAAGAAATTAAATTAGCAAATGAGCTACTAAAAGACCGTTTTTATAAAAAAGCTAAAAAAAGTTTTTTAAAAGCAGCAGATTTAGCAGAACTTATCCAAGAAGAAGACATTGTTTCGTTTTTAAAAAGTAAAGCGGAACAAGTAGGTACATTTCCAGAATTAATTAGAGAACAAGAAAATATAATTAAGGGTATTCAAGAAAAAATCGAAGAATTACACAAAAATCAACTTCATCTCTATCATGAAATATTAAGACCGATTGATAGATTAATTAATATATCTAATTCATTTGAAGAATTGAAATCCATAGAAATCTTAACAGAACTCTATAATAATATCAAGAGAGCTGATGAAATTGCTAAAGAACTCTTTAATTTAGATAAAAAGGTAAAAGAAAATTTTGAGAAAATTTAATTTGTTTTCCTAATCTCTATAATCTTTTAATAATTTGTCATTTTATCAAAAGTTCTCGAAAATTAATAACAATATAATAAGTAACAAAAGAAGATGGGAGATATACTTAATTTAACGTATTTAAGTATTCTCAGATGGTTCTTCTACTTCAGGAGGGACATAATTGCCTATATCCGGGAAAATGATTTTTGCTATGTTCCATCCCTCCTCTGTGGGATAAGTTAATGCATTAGCAATTAACTTCTCACCTGATTGATTATCTAATTCAAACTTATGGATTTCAGGGTTATTTTGCAGAATCATCTCAAATTTCGCTCCACTACTTCCAGCAGGAACTAATAAAAGAGCATTATCGATTGCTTCTTGGTCAATAGCATCTTTCAATCGTTTTGCAGCATAGTACCCTGCTACTCCCGCACTTCGGTCAAATGTTTTTATAGATGGGATTTCTAAACCCCATTTCTTTCCTTCATATTCGATTAATGCCGCTAAGGTTTGGCTTTTTTTACCAAGCATAAATTTAAATTCCATTTGAGTATTAAACTTTTTCCCTTTATCTTCTCCAATTTTAATGATACATTTTAATGCAGCTCCAGCAACGGAAGCAGGATTCACATCAATGACATATTCTTCTTCTGCTAATATTTCTTCTATGGTTTTTTGGATTACTTCTCTAGGTTTCGAAAAATCTACTACTTCATCTTCAGGAATAGGAGGTTTTGCAGTAGCTACAATCTCAACACCAATTTTCATTAATTCTTCTACACTCATCTCTTCCATTACAACCTTATCTATAAATCTCCTACAGAGTTTAATCGAATTTCTTGGATTCCCTTGTGTTTTTTCATAAATCATCTCAATTAATTTTTCATTCAGAGGAAATAACGGATAAAGTGGAGGATTTAAATTATTTTCATCCCAAAAAGTTTCCATTGATTTTGAATAGAAAATTTTTAAATCATTTAAACTGAATGGCTTTAATTCCTGTTCAGGCTCCATTCTTGAGCGTAATGGTTGGTCAGCTATTTCTAAAATTCGTGGCCAAATTTCTTTTAGGACTGCAATTATGATTACTAATCCTTTAACTTCATTATATAACCTTTTTAAAATTTCAAGGAACTTTTGTTCTGCAGCTTCTCCTAGCATACGATAAGGCGATTCAAGCTCATCAAAGTATAAGATTAACACTCTATCAAGATTTTCAGTAATAATCTTAATCATTGCGAGACAAACATCATCTTCTTCAACTACAGAATTTATCCCTAACTCGCTGAGTTCTTCGGGTTCTAAATCTTCACCCAATAACCAACGTTCTGCTAATGCCTTTTTAGGCTTATCAAGCTGATATGTTACAAGTGCTTTTACGCAATCTGCAAATACTCCCGGAAACTCTCTTATCCCTTTTTGTATCACCTCATCAATTTTTGGCTTCTGGAAAATACCACCTTTCTTTCCTCCCCATTTTTCGCGTACTAATCTTTCGGAGACTACATCAAGGATTTCTGCTCCCAATTCTTCTATTATACATGTATATACATGAAGTAAAACACGAATACTTGCTGGAGGACTTGGAACATAGATTATAGACCAATCTACTGGCTCTAATTGCGTTACTTCTACTTCCTCTGCCTCAGCAGTTTCTTCTAACTTCCTTCGATTTTCTCGTTCTTTGTCCTTAAAAGAGTGATATGCATGAGTTTTTCCTGTACCTGCGCTTCCAAGAATCGGTATTAAACGGCTACTTCTATCACGATAAGTTTGCCGGACTAAACGATATACTTCTCTGTCTATATAGCTCCGCGGCCTGCTTATATCAATTTTATCAGGTATATCTCCCCTTGAGACAAAATTTGAAAAGGGAAGGAGTGGAGCTTCACGTAGAACATCGATATACATTTGCTTTTCATCATCTGAAAGCTCACTATACATTTCATTCACTACGCTTGATTTTTTTTAATTATTAATAATATTAAATTACAAAATTTTTAATTGGAATAAATTTATTAATCTAAACAATTTTTTCTAGAATATAAGCTATTATATTTTTAGCTTTAAGTATTTATATTTAAATTTATATTTAAAAATTTAAGTGAAATTGATATCCACATATTTTTTATCGAGGTGATTCGATATAACAAAAAAAGACCGCTATGATGATGAAGATGATGAGGATGAAGAGGATGAAGACCAAGACCAAGAACCCCTTGACTTCTTCAAAATTTTAGGAGATCCCAGTAAAATGTTTGATAATTTAGATTTAAACCAGTTAATCAACTCAAAAGAGTTTAAACGGATGTTTAAAGGGATTTACGACGAGATGATAAAGAATCTACCAAAACATATGCAAGGACTTTCTCCCGAGGATTTTAAACGTGAATTTTTGAAATATAGTGGAAAAATAGGGTTTAAAGATCCGATTATTTATGGTTTCAAGATAAATATGGGTCCTGAAGGAAAACCTGTAATCGACTCCTTTGGTAATGTTAAAAAAGAACCTTATTCTGGGAAACCCGAAGTCAAAAAAACAAGAGAACCATTAATAGAAGTATATGAAGAAGGGGAACAAATTATTGTAATTGCAGAAATGCCAGGCATAATTAAAGAAGATATCGAGTTAAAAGCAACTAACCGCTCCTTAACCATTTCAACAAAACAGGGTGTAGCTGGACGGAATTATTTTAAGGAAATAACATTACCGGCTAATGTTAATTCTGACGTCGCAAAAGCACGTTTAACAAATGGAATATTAGAAATTAAGTTGAAGAAATTAGATGAAAAAGAGACTGACATTAAAGTAGATTAAAATTGTATTTTAATATTTCTGGTTTATGCTAAATCATATTACTTCGTGAAACGCCAATTTCACGTATTTATAAATATATTCACATAATATCAATGTAGTAACTAAATCCTAAGCAGTTAAAATTATGATGAATCTTATCCCAAACTTAGTCAAAGCCGTAGACACAAGAAGATCCTATCGAAATTTTCTACCTGAAGAGCTAAATTCAGAGGATTATAAACATGTATTAAATTATATAAGAGATTTAAAGATCCCATTTGACCATAATGTTGATATATCCTTATATCTTGCCCCTAAAGAAGAGTCCATAGTTTACTTCAAAGGACCTCGTCATTTTACTGCCCTCTCTGCTCCACTATCAATACTAGAACAAGCTAAATTAGGTTTTATAGGAGAATTGGTTGTTTTATTTTGTGAGAGTATTAACTTAAAAACTTGTTGGATGGGCCATTATAATAAAGAGGTTGTAAATCGAATCGTTGGAAATGATATCGGTAAAAATAACTCAAAATTACTTTACTGTATTATTCCAATTGGATACCCTAATAAAAGTAATAGCCTCATTGATAGTCTCTCTAAAAAGATTTTAAGTAAAAAAAGGAAAACTGTTGAAAGTTTTCTACATACGGATTCTCTTACTGAATTTCCTGAAAATATTCACAATGCGTTAGAATTAGCTTGTAAAGCCCCTTCAGCTATGAATTCTCAGAAGTGGTATTATTTAATTCAAAAGAAAGAGGATAAAATTTCGATAGAACTTAGTAAGCCTCCCGGGTATCAACATATCAAATGGAAATATTATGATATTGATGTTGGCACCGCTGCTGCTCATATTTGGCTGGGGTTGATTGCTGAATCTTATCATCCAATAGTAAAGCTAGAAAATATAAACACTAATGTTGTTTGGACTTTTTTATTATCTATTTAGTTTTACCAATAACTAGTTCTCTTTCTTAATTACTTGATCTAGTTTAAGAGATTTTATATTTAGGAAGTGTAATTTCCATATCCTTTAAGAATTTAGAACTTATAGCACCATCTCTTTCAAATGCGTGATCATATCTAAACCCTGCTCTTGGCTTATGCCCTCCTCCTCCAAAATTTCGAGCAAATTCCCTACAATTAACTTTTTCACTATGAATAATAATTTCATTATATCTTTTATCAATACCTATCACAGCGCTAAGGTTGGGATATTTTTCTGAGAGAATATCTGTAATTTTTCCACCACCGATGTTTGCATAAGAAATAGCAACCATTCCAAAATCTTTAATATCTATAAGCGTGGTGACTTTTAAAGCACTTGCAGTTTCATTTTGGTACCATTGTTTCAGAGTTTCATATTGCGAGTTAAACCAGACATTTTCAAAATCTCCTTTAGCTAGCAGTTCCACTATTTTTAATTTATTCTGATAAAAATTTTCTCCCCGGTTATATTCAATGATTAGTTGAAATTCTGATGCTTGCTTGAATTTGTGAGTCTTAAAATCTGTATCTCTAGCATATTGCGCAATTTTTTGAGCTATTGGATCCTCTGGTAAATAATAATCCTTTATGATTTCTGCAGCACATCGCATTGGATCGTTTTCATAATGATTGAGTAAGTTCTTCAATGTGATTTGTATTTCTTCATCAACAATGTGATGATCGAACCATTTGATGGTATAGAAATTTGGATCAATATTTTCGAAAATTGAAAATAATTTTTTAAATTCTAGATTAAATCCAATATCCGAAATTAGTAATTCTATGGGCTCTTGGTTTGCGGTAATTATATTCTTGACTTTTTCAACAAAATCAATATAATGGGAATAAAAACATTTTATTTTTAGATTTTTATATTGAGGATTTAATCGAAAGTATCGTTTTATAATTGCTTGAGAACCCAATCCGTCCAGATCATGTTCATGGGTAATTGAAATTATCATTTTATATAATCACAAAATTACTTTGATTTCTGTGCAAAAATCCTTTTATAATATGCCTATCAGAGTATTTCTAATAACTCTTTAACCTTTTTACTTACTTTATGGTCATTTACTAGTTCTAAAATCCTTTTTGCTAGTTCTTTTTTTTTCCTATAATAGATCTCCATAATTTCTTCTTTTGTTTTATTAGGATATCTTAACTTCAGAGCAGGATCTCGTCGTTCACAACCACCTCTTCGCATACAACAATATGAAATGGATCCAAAACATACTAAATTAGAGTCCCAGTTGTTTTCTTTTGAAAAATCTTCCTTAACTTTAATAAATGTTTCAGCATTTAAGCCCAACTCCCTTAATATCTCATCCCTTTTACACTTAAATGCGAAAGTTAGCGAATAACCAGGTTTGCAACAGAAAGTTAGTCCTCGATAATCAGCATCCATGCAAATATGAATTGGGGCATTATTCCATCCGGGAACATCTCTAAGTTTATCCTGATCTAAGTTAACCATGTTATTAAATAAAAAGCTTTTTTTAAGTTGATTATGAAAATCTATGACATGTATTTAAGTTTCCATTTTTGAATTAGAAATATAGATCATTAATCTAACTTAAAGAATAAAGTTAAAAAGGGCCCGGTACGGGAATTGCTCCAATAAGAAGCGATTTCTTATCGTTTGAACCCGTCTTTCCCCAGTAATAATCATTATTTAATACTTCTAGGGATTCACAGTGGAGAAACTAGTAGGTTTCACTAATTTTGTCCCCAATATTAGTTGAATGGACTAAAAATCCTACCACTAACCACTATACGAACCGGGCCATAAAAGTATATAGAAATAATGTTAAATTCCTAAAAAATTTATCGAAGTTTACTTTTAAAGAGGGAATTATGTTTTATTATTATTAATCTTTTGTAATAGTTTTAATATATTCTAAAAATTGTTTAATCGCATATTCAAGGTCTTTGGAATTGTCAATGACATAATCTGCAGCTGGGAATGATTTGTTTTTTCTTGCTCTTTCAATCCTCATATTTAACTGTTGTTCGTTTTCTCGACCTCTTTCCTTTAACCTTTTTAGACTAATTTCAAAAGGAACTTCGATAAAAACTACTTTAATGTTTTTATATATTTTACGAGTTTCGTCTACTATTGTTCTGCTAACATTAACCAGAACGAGATCTCCGTTTTCTAGCCATTTGTCGATTTTTATAGAGACTCCATAATTTAACCCATATATATGCCAATTTAGTGCAAAAAGGTTTTTTTCTTCCATCTCTTTAAATTCATTAGGACTTATTGATATGTTTCCTTCAAATTCAGAAGGTGGTCTAGTTATATATCTTTGAGCTAGGTGGATTGTCATTTTACTTTTTGGAAATTTTTCAACAACACCTTTAATTATTGAATCTTTACCAGATCCTGAATTACCAACAACCAATATCAAAATCCCGGGATAAGATTTTTCAAATTTCTTCATTTTCTTCAATTATGCACTATTTCATTTAGGAATTTATAAAGCTAACCTTTATTCTTTCCTTAATTTATTTTTAATTCATTTCAAAAAAATTTTTAAGACTAAATATCGTTATTTTTCTTGCTAAAAAATATAATAATGATTTAAAAATAAAAATGTCTGAAGAAAAAGACAAAAAAACATCAGAAATATCTGAAATTCCTGAAAGTTATCAACGTTATTTAGATATAATTTATGAAATTTCAAAAGGAAAGCGGGGTGGTTGGGTTTCCAATAAGGAGATAGCCGAATCACTACAAGTTGAACCGGCATCAGTTTCAGGAATGCTGGAGAAACTCAAATCCCAGAATTTAATAAAATGGGAGCCAAGAAAATCAATAAGATTAACTGAGGAAGGAAAACAATTTGCACGCGAGTTAGATGAAATACATACATTATTGAGGACCTTCTTTAAAGATGTTTTAAAAATTAATGATGATCAAGTCGTTGAAAACATCTCATGCGAGATTGAGCATCATATAACTCAGGATGTGAAATTCTCATTACACAAATTTCTTTCAAAATATCTGGAATAGATTTAATTAGGATAATAGCTTTATTGAATTAACTTATTATAATCGAGTTCCATTAATATGACCCAAAAATTAAATGATTGTATTGCTATTGTTAATACCTATTTTAAGAATTTTAATAACTTTTTAGAGCTAGAAAATTTTCGTTCTTTTCTCTTACTCACTCTTACTAGCCAGAGTTCAACAAATATCTTAGCTCAATTTGGTTTAGGAGGGGATAAGGACATAATTAATCTACCATACGATCCTGATATTAAAATATATTATCAAAAAATTAATTTAATGTCATCAGGCTCTTTAATAATTTACGTCAAAAGCGAACCTATAACAAAAGATTTTCTCCTAAATAAAGAGGATGAGAAAATTAAGAAGAATTTAAGCGCAAATGAGATGAGTTTAGCTTTTCGAGGAAAAGAGAAGTTTCTTTTTCCTCAAGTAAGTGATTGTAGCAATATAAACGAACACAAACTCACAGTGGAAATTGATGATTTATTTCATACTTTTCAATCTTTCATATCCTATACACAACCTCATATTGTGTTTGTAATTGATGCTGATAAAGAATCAAATCCTGACCTGATTTTTACATTTAATATGATGCCTCAGCTACCGAAAAAGTTGGATGAAGACATTCTCAAGGTAGATGTATTTTTAGATTATGAGCATAAAACAAAAAATATTACCTATATTAAACGAGAATCCAATTACAAAATTGAGTTTCTAAAAGATATTAAAGATATTAGTCATGCTGAACTTTACAATTCATCGTTCTCTTTAGTATTACATATAAAATCCATGAAAAAACCCTTTTAGTATATTGCTTTTAATATTAATCCTTTAAGAGCTATTATTCGTTAAAAGTTAAGCCATTAACACCATTAAGGGATTAATACTCTCAATTTAAATAGAATCCGACAAAATATAACTATTAATTAAGAATTTTCTACTACATTTAACAACTAATAGGATAGATTAATTTAGGATTGAGTAAAATGAAGATAATTACCATAAATTTACCTGAAAAATATTTAAATGCCATTCAAGCTCTTAATGATTTGGGTATTTATCCATCTAGAAGTGAAGCGATAAGAATTGCGCTTAGAGACTTTTTAAAAGAAGAGTTAAAAATGTACAATGATTTAGATGATGAAAAATTTAAAATGATCATCAGAAGTAGTATAAATAAATTTACACAGAATTAGTATCATCAAAAATTCAATTATTAATCTAAATTTACTTCGGTTTTACATTCGTTACATTTTTTCACTCCACGAAATAATGGATTTCCACATTTTGGGCAAATATATCTTTTTTCTTCTTCCTCCACAAATTTTTCAGTTCCCTTTTCTCTCCAAAAGGGAATTGTTCGTAACATTACTTTTTTCGCAACCGCTACAGGAAAATTATTAATAAACTTACATGGGAAATCGTCACATTGATAACATCCTTCAATCTTTTTCTCCGAACAACATTTTTTGATGGAACATACTCTGCAAACAGGGAAAACAACATCAGAAGATAAACATCCTGTACAGGAGATATCCTCTATGGTTTTTGCAAAAGCTTTATAAACAGGGAATAAACGTTCTTTAAATTTTAAATTATTATCACGATGAGCGATATAAATAGAACAAACTCCACAGTATAGACCACACGGTGCTAAAAGCTCCTTTTTTACTTCACCCATATAATCTCCTCAAAATCTCTTATTTTAATTAAAAACTATCTGCGTATATATGATATTTTCATGTTTCTTATATAAAAAGCTTTTAATATGTTTATAAAAAGTTTAAAAATTTTGTTAAAGGAATTTTTGCCCCTATTTTTGAAGGGATATCAACTGCTTTTTTTACTTCGTCATAAGTATATCCTTTATTATATAGTTTCTCAATTGCAGGTGAAAAAATAGTTTCATAATATTTCATACCGATTTTTTTTATGATTTTGTCGAAATCTTTGACTGTAATCCATTTTTCTTTTTGCCGATGAATCAATGAAACTCCTTTTTCGTTACCTTTTTGTTCTATTTGATAAGGTTGAGCTTGTTTTCCCAATCTAGCTTGATATCCTACTACTGCTATTACTATTCCATGAATTTTTGCTTCTTCTTCGGTATGACCTTTTTTTAACCAATCAATTCGTTGATATTCTGATATAATGTCCCATTTCCCAATTTTGATATTTTTAATATCCTCCAACTCTTTAGGAGTAAAATTCGCTTTGTTCATATCGATTATTTAAAACTAAATAATTTTACTAACAAAGGAAAATATATTTTTTGCTAATTTAAACTTTAAATTTAAAAGTGCTATTAGAAAAAAAAAGATATATAGAATAGAGGAAAATTGATTTAGGTGTGGTATATCGAGAAGCCATTTATCTAAACTTTTTCCTCCTTTCTATATATTTACCTTAAAACTTATATATTCAACTTATTTATTCTTTCACGACTGGGCTTTAATGCTTGTATTCATTTACTTTAGGAAATTTTTATAAATTCCACTGGCCATAACTCACCGTAAACATATTCTTCAGTAGGAGGATAATAATTAGGATGTTCACCCCAATCATCCTCTCCAAATAAGAATTTTACAAGACCAATTTGATGAACTTTCACTTTTGCCGTATCTCCAATTTCCCACCCATTCCATGAATCAAGAAATACTCCCTCGCCTTCCGCATGAAAGTGTGAGGATACGACTTCTAGGCCGTCATCTCTTGGATCCGTAGTACTCCATCCAAAAACAGGCACCCACCAGATTGGTAAGTACCAACCGTCTTCGTCTTGAAATGGATATAAATCCAAATCAATTTTGAATTCATAGAAGGAGGTGTATTTCATCTCACCTTCAAAGATAGGGAATGGGAAATTGTTAGTATCAATAAGTATGAAAGGGGCATCATTGCATTTTCTCCAGACTGTTATCAAAAGATCATAACCATCTTTTCCATTCAGTTCTCGTACATGTATATAACCATCATAATCACAATCCCAGAATGCTTTATAGTACCACTGCCAATAAAAGTTGCCTGGAGGGTCCTCAATCATAGCACCGCCCGTAGTATGAGGTCTAACAAGCAACGAGTTGTCCGGATCTACATAGCCCCCAAGATGAGGGTTTGTAGAGTACCACCACCATTGATCCTCCCACCAACGTTCTAACGGAATATTGTATGCTTTTGCTTGAACTACTGGTAAAAAAGCCAGGATTAAAATTCCCAATGTTGCTATTAGTACTAATTTTTTTATGTTAGATTTATCCATTTTTTTCAAACTCTTTTTTTTTAAATTTTGGTTTAACTTTTCTGCTTGTTTCATTTTAAATAATTTAA